>JAFLBD010000001.1:642074-963112 GCA_017303935.1 Armatimonadota bacterium
TTCAACCATGAACCCGATGCCACAGACGTTGCCATTCAAGCGCTCGACGAGCCGTGCGCTCGCAGCAGCAGTGCCGCCGGTCGCCAACAAGTCGTCAACGATGTAGGCTCGTTGCCCCGGGTTGATCGAGTCGGTGTGCATTTCGATAGTGTTCGTGCCGTACTCGAGCGCATATTCCTCGGTGACTCGCTCGTAGGGAAGTTTGCCCAGTTTGCGAGTCAGTACAAAGGGAAGTCCCAAACTCATTGCGATTGGCACCCCAAAAATGAATCCGCGGCTTTCGATCCCAACGATGACATCTGGTTGATGTTGACGAGCCAACGCCACCAGGCCGTCAATGGCTTCGGCAAAGGCTGCCGGGTGTTGAAGAACAGGGGTGATGTCTTTAAACATGATCCCTGGCTTCGGAAAATCGGGCACATCCCGAATCAAAGAATGCGCAAGATACTCGCTCATTTCGGGGGCATGATACCCTACGGTATGCTAGCGGCTTATGCCAAAGCACTCAATTGAGGTTGTTGGATTCGGCACATTTGAAGTCGAAGCCGGAAAGAAATTGGTGAAAGCCATCGAAGAAAATGGCGTTGACATCAGCCACCGATGCGGGGGAAATGCGCGATGCACAACTTGCAACGTGAAATTCCACTCAGACGAGCCAGAGATGGGGCAGGTGGAACACGATTCGCTCGAAGAAGACGGCGTCCTCGGTCAATTTAGGCTGAGCTGCCAGATTCGAGTGGATCGGGATATGAAGGTCGAACCGCTGACCTTATGCTCAGCAAAGGGCTGGACTCCAGGCGAGGATGTCGAAGACTGAGCTGATGGTAAACGAACAGCGGCTGGTCAAGCTTTTTAAGGACCTCGTGCTGATCAACGCGCCCGCACTCCAGGAAAAGGAGTGTTTCGACTTTGTTCGGGCGGAGTTGGAGACGATGGGTTTGGAAGTTTGGGAAGACGACGCTGGATCCCAAATCGGCGGGAATTGCAACAACTTGATTGCAGTACTTCGCGGCAACGATTCCAGCGCACCGAAAATTTTCTTTTCGGCTCACCTCGACACCGTTGAGCCGACTGCAGGACTCAAATTGGTCGAAAAAGATGGCGTCATCTATTCGGACGGCACGACGATTTTGGGCGCAGACGATAAGGCTGGCATGGCCCCGGCGATCGAGTGCATACGTCTTTTGCAACAGCACAAGCCCGCTCACGGTGATGTCTATCTCCTGTTTTCCGTTGCAGAAGAGATCGGGCTAAAGGGCGCATTCGCGCTAAAGATTGAAGATCTCGGGCTCGATTTCGGATACGTATTGGACACAGGTCCTCCAGTCGGTAGCTTCGTCAACCGCACTGCTACTCACGACAAGCTTGATATTGAGGTGATCGGCAAACCTGCGCATAGCGGCAAAGATCCAGAGAAGGGAATCAACGCCATTGTGGTCGCAGCGCACGCGATTTCAAAGATGAAAGTGGGCAGGATTAGCCCGGAAACAACTTCGAACTTGGGGATCATCGAAGGCGGCACCGCAACCAACGTGGTATGTCCATCAGTTCGTATCTGGGCAGAGGCTCGGAGCACCAATGTCGAAGAGCTTGATGTCCAAACCGCCCACATGATCGAGTGTTTTGAGCAAGCGGCCGCGCAGTTCGGGACAGTGGTCAATATCCACCACGATCGGCACTACAAAGCCTACACGGTGCCAGAAGAATCTAAGGTGATTCAAATCGCAAAGCGTGCGAGCGAGGCTCTTGGCCTAGACCCTGTGATGCGGACGACTTTGGGAGGAAGTGATGCCAATGCCTATAACGCTAAAGGTGTGCCCACCATCGTTGTCGCAACCGGTATGGACAAGATTCACACCCATCAAGAATTCGTGCCTATCAAAGACTTGGTGGAGCTGACAAAGCTCTGTTATCAGATCGTGATTGAGGCACAAAAGGCCTAGGATTGGAAATTCCAGGCGGAAATGAAATAGTATAAAGACAGTTCGGATAATCCGTTAGGCATTTGCGTGAGCGGTTGGAAACTTTAGGAAAGTAGCCAGGATCGCAAACTCCAGCACGGATTTATCCTGAATTGTTGAGGAGAATCATGAAGAAGACCCTGCTATTAACTTTGTGCGGTTTGGCCGCTTTGACTTCGACCGCGTTCGCCGCAGGTAACCCTGTCGGTGGCACCGTTCGACTTGGACTTTTCCGACCTAACGATGGCGATACACGAGACGTCACCGCTGATTCGTGGTTCGGATTTGGCTTGGATTACAAACTCCGAGATGTACAGTTTGGCAATTCGCCAATGAAGTACTCGTACATGATCTCGCTGGACTATTTGAACAAGTCTGCTGACTTCGGTTCATTGTCGGGCGACATGCGCACCATGCCGATCCTGTTCAACGTAGTCGCTTCAATGGATAACGGCTTCTACTACATGGCCGGCGCCGGTGTCGCGTTTACGCGATTCTCGGGCTTGGTACTCACTGCTCCAGAAGCAAGAGGAACATCCTCGGTTGTCACCGAAAATCGAACCAAGTTCGCTTACCAAGTTGGCGTTGGCTACAACCTTCCTGGTCAAACTCCACTCAGCATTGACTTGCGATACATGGGCAACGGAGACAAGGAACTCAGCGGTTTTGGCCTGTTCCTCGGCTACAAGTTCTAATCTAAGAACGACCTATCAAGTTCAAAAAGCCCGGCAGTAATGCCGGGCTTTTTGTCAATTATTCCTGCTGTTGGCATAAATGCTAGGGTGCTCGCCTTCCGAAATCTGGAACCCCCTGTGTAGGGACAAGGATTGTGGAAATGGCGGGAAAACAGTTGAAGGTAGTAAAACTTCTGGAGCCGGAACTCTGCTTAGAATGTCGATTTGGGCACAAAGCTCAAGTCGAAATGAGCGATGGCCGAATGCAAACCATGGTGTATTGCAAGCGACTCGACTGCGACAACTGGGACTATTCCAGCGCCGAACCCGCAAAAAACGTCGAGATTTCTGAAGAAGACGCTGCATAAGCCAATCAAGATGTCGGGGTATCCTGACACCCTATGCTCTTCGGACGCGGAAGATCCTCCGAACTCGATGGCGCTTTTGTGCAGTGTTCTGGTTGCAAAAAGACGCTATTCCGCCGCGAATTCGAAGAGAATTTATGGGTCTGTCCCCAATGCGGCCACCATCATCGCCTGACCCATCAACAGCGAATTGAAATCACCTTTGACGAAGGTAGCTTCGTTGAACAAGATTCTGAACTCCAGAGCCTAGATCCACTTCAATTTCCAGATTATCGCGACAAGCTCGAAGGCGCGATGAAGAAGACTGGGATCAATGACAGCATCATCTGCGGAATGGCCACCATCGACGGCCGAAAGGTCAGCGCGGCTGTTGCAGATTTTCACTTCATGGGCGGTTCCATGGGGAGCGTTGCAGGTGAGAAGATCACCCGCACCCTAGAGCGAGCCGCTGACCAAAAAGTGCCTGCAGTGATCTTTTGCGCCTCAGGTGGAGCGCGCATGCAAGAAGGCTTGCTCAGTTTGATGCAGATGGCAAAGACCACTGCCGCAGTTGGGCGGTGTCGATCTGCCGGAGTACCGTTTATCGCCGTCTTTACTGATCCCACCATGGCAGGTGTGTTGGCGTCTTACGCTAGCGTAGCGGACATCATCATTGCCGAGCCTCGCGCCCAAGTTGGATTCGCCGGGGCACGTGTCAGCGCCCAGGCCCAAGTGAGTAAGGTGCCGGATGATTTTCAGAAGGCGGAATTCGTGCTGAGAAGCGGCATGATCGACAAGATCGTCGAGCGACGGATTCTCAAGAGCACTTTGGGCACGCTAGTCAAGATCTTCTCGGAGGCGGTGAACTAATGGCAAAAAGTTGGAAAGAATGGGAGAAGCCCCTTCTCGAAATCGACGAAGCTTTGGCCAAAGCCAAGGAGATCGCAAAAAACTGCGCCGCTGAAGAGCGCGCAGCGGCTGAAGAACGAATCGCTTACTACGAGCAACGCCGAGACAACATCATCAAAGTGATGTACAGCAGGCTCGGTGCATGGGAGAAAGTTCTCGTCGCCAGAGCTGAGCCTCGGCCCTATGCACTCGACTACATTGGCGGAATTTGCACCGACTTCGTGGAACTCGGCGGCGATCGCCGAATTGGGGATGACCATGCCGTCGTGGGTGGTCCGGCGATGTTTAACGGTCGCCCCGTGATGATTTTGGGCCAACAAAAGGGCCGCAACATTCAGGATCGGCAGTATCGAAATTTCGCAATGGCCAAGCCTGAAGGGTATCGAAAGGCGATCCGGCTGATGGAGATGGCCAATCGGTGCAAAATGCCGGTTCTCTCGTTTGTTGATACTCCCGCAGCGGACCCTGGTGTCGAAAGCGAATCGCGCGGCATCAGCGAAGCGATTGCCGCCAGCATCCTCGCCATGTTCGACCTGGAAGTTCCAAGCATCGCCGTGATCATCGGTGAAGGCGGTTCCGGTGGCGCGATCGGGCTTGCTGCGGCCAGCAAAGTATTGATGCAAGAGCATGCCGTGTATTCCGTCATCCCGCCAGAAGGTTGCGCCGCAATCCTTTGGCGACAGCCCGCAGAGGGTGCTAAAGCCGCCGCAGCGCTACGCCTTACAGCACAGAACGCATTGGAATGGGGACTGATTGACGGCATCATCAACGAGCCGTTCGGTGCTGCTCACCGAGACTGGAATGAAGCGATGTCTAACGTCAAAACCGCAGTGCAAGATGCGTTTTTGAGCCTAGAAGGACTGAGCGGAGACCAGATCAAAGCGCAGCGATACGAAAAGTTTAGAAAGATGGGCCAATTTGTTGATGGGCTCGTTGGCACAAACTAAGCGATTTTTCGGTTCAAACTCTCGTCTGAATAGCAGGGGATTGGTATACTCGACTCAATTGCGCGCATGTCTTCAACGGCGCAGACGCCGCGACGCAACGTAGGATTTTGTAAACCAAGATCTATTCAAGGAGAAGACTTCGCGTGGCGAAACCAGCGCATATCAACAAGCAGGAATCCCCTGCAAACCTCGAAAAATACTACCGACAGATGCTCGAAATCCGAGCATTCGAAACTCGGTGCAACCAGATTTATCGTTCGGGCAAGGCCGGCGGCTACCTCCACGTCTACATCGGCATGGAAGCTCTTGCTGTGGGTTGGATCAACAGCATCAAAGTCGGCTACGACTATGTGATCACCGCCTACCGAGACCACGCCCAGCCATTGCTCATGGGTAGCGATCCAGTGAAACTGTTCGCCGAGATCATGGGCCGCAAGGATGGCTACAGCCAAGGCAAGGGCGGTTCGATGCACATCTATGATCTAGAACGAAACTTCTTTGGCGGATGGGGCATTGTCGGGGGCCACACCCCTCTCGGCGCCGGACTAGCCTTCGCGGCAAAGTATCGCAAAGAAGATCGGGTAACGATTTGCTACCTCGGCGACGGTGCCTCAAACGCGGGCGTGTTCTTTGAAACTTTGAACATGGCGGCTCTTTGGAACCTGCCTGTGATCTTCATCATCGAGAACAACGAATTCGCGATGGGTACTCGGTTGGAATACCACGCCGCAGATACCGAACTGTACAAGCGCGGTTTGCCGTTCGGCATCAAGAGCGAGCGAGTAGACGGTATGGATGTTCTCCAAGCCAAAGAAGATGCCCAGCGCATCGTGGATTGGGTCCGAACCAACCAAAAGCCATACATCGTTGAGATCATGAGCTACCGATTTGCAGGTCACGGCGCGGCGGACAACGATCGCCAGCTCTACCGAACTCGGGAAGAAGAGATCGAGAACGAAAAGCGCGACCCGATCGCCAGACTCGAGAAGTTCATGAAGTCGAACAACATCATGACGGAAGAGAAGATGGAAGCCATCCGAGAGGAGATCGAGGATTGGGCAGACGCCAAGCTCGAAGAGGCCGACAAATCGCCGTTCCCAGATGTCCAAGACGTCTACGACCACGTTTACACCGACATGGAACCGGAGAAGGGCCACTAAGACAATGCCAATTCAAGAAATGACTTATCGTGACGCTCTGCGTCAATGCATCATCGAAGAAATGGATGCCGATCCTGAAGTGTTCGTCATGGGCGAAGACATCGGGCGATATCAAGGCACCTTCCGCGTGACCCAAGGATTGTTCGAAAAATACGGCGGAGATCGAATCATCGATACTCCGATCGTTGAACCTGGTTTCACCGGTATTGCCATTGGTGCGGCGATGACTGGGCTTCGTCCAATTGTCGAAATGATGACGATGTCGTTCAGCATCCTTGCTCTCGACCAGATCATCAACCACGCTGCAAAGATTCACTATATGACCGGCGGTCAGGCCAGTGTGCCTCTCGTCGTTCGTGGTCCTGGCGGCGCCGCTAATCAGCTCAGTGCTCAACACAGCCACTCGATCGAGGGATGGTATGCGCACGTTCCAGGCTTGAAGGTCGTGGCACCAGCAACGGCAGAAGACGCCTACGGAATGCTCCGAACTGCGATTCGCGACAACAACCCAGTGATCTTCACCGAAAACCCGGGTCTGTATAGCATCAAGGGAGAAGTGAACATTGGCGAAGGTGTCTCCGTTCTGTTCGGCAAGGCGCGAATCGCCCGCGAGGGTACCGACATCACTTTGGTGGCCTATAGCCGAATGGTGCATGTTTCACTCGCTGCGGCAGAAAAGCTGGCCGAAGAAGGCATTTCCTGCGAAGTTGTAGATGTCCGATCTCTGCTTCCACTGGATACCGAAACGATCTTCAATAGCGTTCGAAAGACACATCGAGCAGCCGTTGTCTATGAAGATTGGAAGAGCGGTGGATTCGGCTCTGAGATCGCAAGCAGGATCAACGAAAACTGCTTCGATGATCTCGATGCGCCGGTTGGACGTGTCGGAGGACTCAATGTCCCGATGCCGTACACTCGAAACCTCGAGCTGGAGTGCATTCCGAACGATTCCGACGTGATTGACGCGATTCGTAAGCTAATCTAACACTAGAATTAGCCAATAGTAACAAATCCCTTCAGAAATTCTGGAGGGATTTGTTCATTTACCACTACCGAAATGGCACGATTTCGCATAAAATGATCGTGCAGCGGTGCTATCCATGAGGGATTTTTGTCAGTTATCAGGACCTTGGGCGGGATTCTCGGTTCAGCACCTTTTTCGAATCAACGAGACTATCCAGCTTCGAATCGACCAGACCACAATCGTTGGGACAGGCTCAGACTATGATGGTCACTTCGAACTCTCGGGGGATTATGACGTCAAAACGCAAAAAGTCACGCTGACTCGGCGTTACACGTGGACCACCGAGGTCAGCCAGGAAGGTGTTGGAATTCCATATCATTACGATGGTCATTGGAACGGAGTCATGGTTTCAGGGCGATGGTACGTGCGAAGTAATCCCGAGATGGGCGGCGAATTCGAAATGTGGCCGAACAGTGAGGAGGATCGGAAGTTGCTGATGATCGACTTACTTGAATTGTCTACGCGCGCTTAGCGTTGAAGGGTAGACTGTTGGACTGCCTCAGCCTCGGCTGAGCATCAAAGGAGTCGTCGGCTTTGCAGTCACAGTCGCAAAAAGGTTATCTTTTCTTATTACTCGTCATCGTTCTGGCAGGACTCTCCGGCTGGTTGTTCCAGCGCGAGAAGTTTCTGTACGGGCTAGACGTCCAGGGAGGCATTCGCCTTTCTTACGGAATTCAGTTCGATTCCGATCCAAAGAAGGCGCAAGAGCAGCGCGATAAGCTGCCGCTGATCCGCCGTAACTTGGTTCGAATTCTACAAAACCGATCCTCTGGCGCGTTGGGCGTTGCCGAGCCGAGCGTTCAAGCTAAAGGTGAGACTGAATTCATCGTCGAGATTCCAGGCTTTAAGAATCTCGAAGAAGCACGGCAAGTGCTGGGTTCTACCGCGAAACTCGAAGCCTATCACGCGACGACTGTGGTTTCTAGAAGTGCGAGCTATCGAACGTACACTGCTGGCGGAATCAAGAAGGGCGAAGACGGCAACTACTACGAAGTCTTCATCGACAAGAACAACCCGAGTAAGGAAGTCGTCCCTTCGGATCCTGCCTACCGGCAAATGATTGCCGGCTGGACGAAGATTCTGGATGGCGACGAGCTTGCTCAAGCCTCTATTCAAAACTTGAATAGCGGTCAGGCGATTCCGACTTTCAAGTTTAGTGAGTCTGGCGCACGCAAGATGGGGGCATGGTCTCGATCGGTGATGAACCGTGGTGAGAGCCTCGCATTCGTTCTTGACGGTCGCGTGATCAGCATCGCACCATTGAAGGATGGCGCTGTGCTTGAAGGCGATGCCGTCATCGAGGGTCAATTCGAACCCGCCTACGTTCGTAACTTGGTTGAGCTGTTGAATGCTGGTGCGCTTCCAGTTCAGCTCGTCGAAACAAGTTCGATGACGGTGGACCCAACGATCGGTAGCAAGGCACTCACACAGATGGTCACCGCCGGTGCCGTGAGCTTTGCCGTGATCGGCCTGTTCTTGCTGGTGTACTACATCTTCCCAGGATTTGTGGCCTTGGTGGCGTTGTTGCTGTACATGCTGTTCACCCTGACGGTGCTCAAGCTGACCAACGCAACCTTCTCGCTCGCCGCGATTGCTGGCTTTATCCTTTCGGTTGGTATGGCGGTTGACGCCAACATCCTCGTTTTTGAACGGGTGAAGGAAGAAATGCGGGACGGCCGATCGCTCATGACGGCGGTCGAACTCGGATTCAAACGCGCCTTCCCGGCGATTTTGGACTCGAACGCTTGTACGATTCTCACCTCGATTACACTCAGCATTTTCGGCACGGGACCTGTTAAAGGTTTTGCCAGCACGCTGATCATCGGTGTGGCGATTTCGATGTTTACCGCCGTTGTGATCACTCGGTCGCTGCTCGTCTTCTTGGTCGGTTCCGGCATCGGAAACAATCCGAAGCTGTTCGGCTTGGAGCGATCCTGGTTCGGCGAAAAGTACGAGCTGACCGCTGACGAGAATCCTTGGCCGATCATGAAGGGGACCAAGAAGTGGTTCTTGATTTCCTTGGTCACGATCATCCCAGGTCTCATTTGCGTGGGCATGGGCGGCATCAAGCCAAACGTGGAATTCAGCGGTGGCGCTGAAGCTGTGTTCATCCTGCCTGCGAACAGCACGGCAACTTCCGCTTCGATCACAAAGTCATTTGAGACCAATGGATTCCCAGGAAGTGTTGTCAAGATCGCTTCGGACGGAACAAATAAGCTCGCATATGCGACCATTCCGCCGCACAAGGGCGTCGATCTGAATTCTGAGGGAATCCGCGAAGAGGTTGGCAAGGCTTCCGGCCTAAATGCCGTTCCTTCGAACTTCTCTACCGTTGGTCCGACCGTTGCGCAAGAGACGATTGATAACGCCGTGAAAGGTGTTGTGATCAGCTCGCTGCTGATCGTCTTCTACCTGGCGGCACGATTTGGTGTTGCGCTTGGTGGATTAAAGAACGGTCTCAAGTTTGGCCTTTCCGCTATCGGTGCCTTGGTCCACGACGTTCTGTTTGTGGTCGGTGTGGCTGGCGCGGTTGGTTCGATCTGGGGCTGGGAAGTCAGCGCGCTGTTTATCACGGCGATGCTCACTGTCATCGGTTTCTCGGTTCACGATACGATCGTGATCTTCGACCGAATTCGTGAAAACCTCCACCGTCCACAACCAGGCGAAACGTTCGAGCACCTTTGTGACCGATCGGTCACTCGGTCGTTCGCACGGTCGCTGAACACCTCGATGACGGTGATCGCGACTCTCGCGATCTTGGTTGCTTTTGGAACTGCGACGCCTGATCTCAAGTTCTTCTGCGTCACGATGCTTGCTGGAATTCTGTCTGGAACGTACTCGTCGATCTTCAATGCGACGCCAATTCTGTGGCTCTGGGATAAATCGACCGTGCGACGAAAGGGTGAGACCGCTGGATTCATCGGCGCCGCTGTTCAAGATCAAGCACGCATCCGAGCGATTCAGAACGCAGCTGTGGCAGAGACTGCCGCTGGCAACTATGGCACCGTGAAGCGACGCGACCGCGTCCGAGATCGAGCCCGAAAGGATATTGACTAATAAAGGTCAGTAGAAAAAAAAAGAACTCCCCACGGAAATCGAGGGGAGTTCTTTTTTTACAGGGTCATCGTGACTTTACTGAGGAACCTTGGATCGTCAGGGTTTAGTCCTCGAGCGCGAGCCGCGAGTAACGCGATCCATTGCCCAAAGAAGATTTCGGCAATTGGGGAATCTGCGGCATCCGAATACTCCGGAGCGCTGACCACCAAGCACCCTTGTGCTTCGATGTCCTCTGGCCGGGGACCAAAGACCAAAGCGCAAGTGCCGTGACCCGCAAGAGCTTTGGGCCCGTGCTGGAAGTCCGCCGTCGAATAACTCTTGCAAGGCAACAGCGCACACTCCATGAGTTTCAGGGCGGTTTCTTGCGCAGTGCTGAAGTTGTATCCGCGGGCCAGAGAGAATAGGATCGTGGATCGGAGCACCGGTCCGAGCGCTTCTTGGGCAGCCTCGCGAGTCAAGTTCGCCCAACTGCTTGAGGGAAGGTTCGGCGCAGGAAGGTCTGCCCCCAGAGCGCGTACAAGCTGGTACATCGCCAGAAGGGAAGAAGAATACGTTTTGGTCGCGGCAACGGCTTGCTCTGTTCCGGCTTCAAGGAGAAGGCAGTGCTCCGCTTCTTCGTGCATCCTTGATCCGGCGGTGTTCGTGATGGCTAAAGTCGAATGCCCCTGCGCCTTCATCCTGGCGAGAACCTCGGCCACATCTGGTGCAGCCCCGGATTGAGAAATACCGATCGCCAGACATTTCGGATACTTGATGTCACTCTTGTAGCGCGTCAGTGTGGATGGTGCGGCAAGCACGACTGGAATTCGAAGGTGAATCTCGATCAGGTACCGGGCATAGAGTGCGGCGTTGTCGCTAGAACCCCGCGCGGCAATCAGCACCATCTCGTACTTTTGTCCGCCAACCATCGATGAAAGCTGGTCAAGGTAACCGGAAGATCGCGACGCGAGCAAATCAGGTTGCGACAAGATCTCAGATTCCATCAGGTTGCCAAGTTGCATAGGTTCATTTTAGCGGCAAGCGGTATGCTGTTGCCATGATCCCTGCCGACGTATTTGCCAGTTTGGCCCAGACGGCGGCGCAGGCAAAGACTCAAACCATCGCCCTGGAACTGCTTGTCAACGCGGCGATGAAGCTCACCGATAGTCGAAATGCGCTTCTAGCGGTTGTCGATGAAGATGAAGGTTGGGTCGAACTGCGGCATGGTTGTGGAAGCGATTGGTCCGACAACTTGAACGCGCTGCGGTTCCAGCCCAGTGAGACCAACAGCTTAGGAATCGTGGGCGCGGTCGCGATGCTGGGCGAATCGGTGCGGCTTGGTGATGTGGACAAAGACCCGCGTTACCGAGAGCTCTTCTCGAATTCGCAGAGTGAAGTCGCCGTCCCCGTCAAGGATCGACACGGCCGGATTGTCGCTGTTCTCAATGTCGAGAGTGATCGCAAGAATCACTACACCGCGCTCCATCAAAAGATGGCAGAAGGTGTGGCGCATCTCGCGTCGGTGATCTTCGATAGGGAAGAGCGGGAGCGAAGGGAACAGGCGCTCATGCAGATTGGTAACGCACTGGACCGAGCCGATACCGAAGAGAGCCTTATTTCTCAGATTTTGGATGTCGCTGAGGAAGTGCTCAACTTCCACTCATTCACCGTTTTTCTACTCGACCGAGATCGAGACGAATACATTTTGAAGGGAGCGACTGGGTCGCTTCGCGCGAAAGTCGGAGAGGCGAGCTATCGCGCTGGAGAAGGGCTAACCGGATGGGTCTGCCAAACCGGAGAGAGTTTGCTTCTCAACAAGCCGCAGTCTGATCCACGGTGGGTGGGGAAGTTCACCGAGATTCCGAGCGATCAAGTAGCGAGCTATCTGGCCGTACCGATCATGTTGCGCGGGATTCCAATCGGCGCGCTCCGTCTGTTGCGCGGCAAGAATGACAACCCCTTGGTGGACATGCGGTTCACCGACGATGATCTGCGTTTGTTGGAATCAATATCGGACCAAACCGCTGCAGGGCTCGACCGGATTGGTTCGATTCGCCGCACGATCAAGGTGGAGCGCATGGCGGCTTGGGGTGAGATGAGCGCTAAGAGCAGCCACATGATCGGCAACCGGATGTTTGCGCTCAAGGGAGAAGTCAATGAACTTGGCTTTCTGCTGAAAGAGAGTTCGCCGGACCTTCATTCTATTGCAGAAATTCATCGCAATCTGGAGATTCAGGTTCTTCGAATCGATGAGCTGCTACAGGAGTTTCGTGACTACGTGTCTGCGTCGCAAGTCTCACTCGTCCGAGCAGATTTGAACTTTGTGGTCAAAGAAAGCGTGACGGAAGTCTTTCCGAAGCGGTCGGAAGTGGAGCTGCAGATGGAGCTCAGCGAAGACATTCCAGAAGTCGAACTTGACGTTCGAAAGTTCCGAAGATCGGTCAGCGAACTCGTGGAAAATGCATTGAGCTACATTTCGTCGGGAAATCTGACGGTGCGAACGAGGCTCGCGACGAAGGACGACATACAAATATCCCGGATGGTCCCCCACGTCCAATACGCGGTGATCGAGGTTGAGGACACCGGCCCCGGAGTGCCGGAGTCGCAAAAAGATGTAATTTTTCAGCCGTTTTTCAGCAGTCGTGTTAAGGGAATGGGACTCGGCCTTTCGATCGTCAAGGGCATCGCAGAGGCGCATGGAGGTACCGTAGTAGAACGCGGAGTCGAGGGCAAGGGTGCCAAGTTCGTGATGCTGGTGCCCGTTGCCAATCGTCCGTAATCCAGAGCTATGATCAGCACTTTGATTTCTTTGTTGGCGATGAGTCCTGCGCCGGTGGTCGCTGACACCAAGACCTATATCAGCCAGCCGCACGGCGTCTCGATGGAAGTTCCGACGAACTGGAAGATATCGAAGGACAAAGTGAAGCAGCGGTTCACCATGCCGAGCGGAGCTTACGTAGACGTCTTTGAAACCAACTTCCAAAAGACAGGAGATGAATGGCAAGGGCTTCAAAAGCAAGTCAACGAAGATATGAAGCGGACCGTCGATCGCCAATGGGATGAAGAAATCTTGGGCGTGCCGCTATTGATGACTTCTGTGCTGTATTCGGACCGGAAGTTGGGCGATCAAGGCTTGTTGATCGGAATTCTCTTCAGCAACACGGCGAACAAGTTTCATTTCCGGCTTCAATCGCCTCGACCCGCGTTCAGCGATTCAGAAGCGGCCTGGCGTGGAGTTCTAGCCACGATGCGACCCGTCGACGGCGTTTTGCCCACTCCAGAGGATGGGATTACCAACGCCCCGATCAAACCAGCTGATCGACCCGTTGTCACTCAAGCCGTGAGCTTGGCGCCGACCGGACCAAAAACCAATGCGCTTGGCCCGGTCAAGGTTCCGTTTTCTGCGGCCAATCGGCCCGGCGTACTTCGACTGCCAAAGGGCTGGGATGTTGCTGGTACTGGACCGTTTACCGTCAAGCACCAAAAAATGGGATTCGAATTCAAGCTAGAAGTTTTCAGCTCGCTCGACAGCCCAATCCCCGGAGTCGCGCTGATGAAGATGGTGGATTCTGACCTCGACAAACTTTCTCAAGTGGAGATGCGCGAGAACATCGGACCAAAGGCGAACGCGATTGGAATCCAAACAATTGCGATCTTCCGAACAGGTGCGGTTAGTGGAAACGCGATCATGCAGTTCTACGGCGCAGCGGATGGAGCGGCCAACTACTACATTTTGTCCGGAACCTACGGCGACAAATCAAAATTCAAGGCGGTTAAGAAGGAGTTGCTGACCTTCATCAACGCCACCGGGTTTGAACCCGAACCGAAATGATCTGTTGCGTCAGCACTTCGAGCCCATTGGTCAGCGCCGCAGTTTTCAATGGCGAGGGCTTGGTGTCCGAAGCAAGTGTATACGCCCCACGAAATGCTAGCGGCCAGTTGATCAAGTTGCTTGAACAGCTTGAAGTTGATTTGGATCGTGTAGAAACTTTTGTGGCGGACATCGGGCCCGGATCTTTCAGCGGCACCCGAGTCGGAGTGATGATGGCGAAAACTTGGGCCTGGACAACCGGCGCAAAAATCGGCGGAATCCTGAGTTTTGATCTGATGGCGGCTGACGGTGTTGCTAGCGTTCCGTTCAAGAAAGATCGTTGGCTCGTCCGCACATCATCGGGCGACATCGTGGAATCAGACTCACTCGAAGGTTGCGGGTACACCAGCCTCGACCCTGATGGTGGCACCTTTCCAAAAGCGGCGAACCTGACCCAGGTTTTCGACCGAATCAAGTGGGCGACCGCTGTTGACCTCGTACCAGAATACGTTTTGCTCCCGAGTATCAGCCGACCCAAAAAGGTGAGCGGGGGTCTCAAGCCGTGAGTCCCGTACGTGAATCCGTTTGTCTCGCACCGTTCTGCACTCTCCGCACGGGTGGCAATGCCGATCGATTTGTGCGCGTGCACACGATGCCAGATCTGATCGAAGCGGTCAATGAGGGGCTTGCTTCTGACCAGCCGATGCGCGTGATGGGACGCGGGAGCAACATGCTCCCCGCAGATGAGGGCGTGCCCGGACTCGTGATCTTGAACAGCGTTCAGACGATGAAGTTTGGGGAGAGTGGAGAAGTTGAGTGTTCCACAGGGGTCGATTTTCAAGACCTGTTTTTGGCCACTGCACAACGCGGTCTAGGCGGACTGGAATTCGCAGTAGGCATCCCTGGCTCGGTCGGGGGCGCGTTGGTGAGCAATGCTGGAGCGTACCGAAGCAATGTCAGCGAGTTCTTGACCGAGCTAGAAATCCTCGATGAATCTGGCCAGCGATGGGTATCCCCCGATTGGATGGGATTTTCTTATCGAGATTCCAAATTGCGGCAAGACCTCAGCTTGAAGGCAGTCGTTCTCAAAGTGCGCATGAAACTTCCTCGGCGGGAGAAGGCCGCTATCTACAACGAGGCGCGGAATTATCAACGCCAGCGAATTGGGAAGCAGCCGCCTCCCGCGAGTGCAGGTTCATTTTTCAAAAATGTTGTCAATTTTGAACTTGCCCAAAGCATTGAAGGCTTGACCGAGGGCATGCGAACGGCGGGCGTGATTCCGTCCGGTTTCCTGATCGAAGCGGTCGGCATGAAGGGTTACCGGCACGAACGATGTATGTTCAGCAAGAAGCATGCAAACTTCATGTTGAACACAGGCGGCGCAACGTCAACAGCAATTTACGAACTGGCTCAGAAGGCAAAGTCCGCTGTTTTCGAGAAGTTCGGCGTGACCCTCGAAGAAGAAGTTCTCTATGTGGGGCGATGGCCCCATTTGAGTTCTTAGTCGCCTACTTTTGCCCAAGGACTGCTGTAGTTTGGTGGTTCCTTTGTGATGACCACATCGTGCGGATGGCTTTCGAGCAGGCCGGCGTTGGTGATTCGGATAAATGTCGCGGAATCCTGAAGCTCTTTAAGGCTATTTGCACCGCAATACCCCATTCCCGATCGCAAGCCACCCATCATCTGAGCCACCGTTTCGCTCAGAGGGCCCTTGTACGGAACTCGGCCTTCGATACCTTCTGGCACAAGCGCGGCAGGATTATCCTTGATCTGGAAGTAGCGGTCTGAAGACCCCTCTTTCATCGCCGAAATCGAACCCATTCCACGATAAACTTTGTAGGCGCGGTTTCGATAAATTTCGATGTCGCCGGGCGATTCATCGCATCCGGCAAACATGTTGCCCATCATAACGCTCGTTCCGCCGGCGGCCAACGATTTAACCAGATCGCCACTGAATCGAACACCTCCGTCTGCGATGGTTGGAATTCCCAAATCCTTCGCGGCCTTCGCACAATCCTGAACAGCCGTGAATTGGGGAACTCCGATGCCAGCGACGACACGAGTCGTGCAGATCGAACCTGCGCCGATGCCAACCCGAAGTCCATCTGCGCCGAGCTTGGCTAGGTCCTTGACGCCTTGAGCCGTCGCCACCGAACCGGCGATCACCTTGAGCTCAGGAAGCTTGTCTTTGAGCATTTTGAGGCAATTCATCACGCCTGCTGAATGGCCGTGTGCGGCGTCAATCACGATGAAATCGACCCCTGCTTCCAACAGCGCCTTGGCGCGCTCATACGGATCGCGAAGTGCGCCGATCGCCGCACCGACGATCAACCGCCCCTTTTCATCCTTTGTAGCCATCGGATGCCGCTTGACCTTGAGGATGTCTTTGATCGTGATCAGGCCCATCAGATGGCCGTGATCATCAACGATTGGCAGCTTTTCGATTCGGTGTTCGGCGAGGATCGCCTCAGCTTGCTCCAAGGAAGTGCCAACGTGGGTGGTGATCAGCTTCTTCTTGGTCATTCGCTCGCGAATCGGCTTGCTGAAATCGGTTTCAAATCGGATATCGCGATTAGTGAGGATGCCGACCAATCGATTGGCGTTGTTGACAATCGGCACGCCGCTGATGTGGTAGCGATCCATAAGTGCAATCGCTTCAGAAATCGTCTTTTCGGGCGAGAGCTTGATCGGGTTCGTAATAACGCCGTGTTCCGACCGCTTGACCCGATCCACTTCTTCGGCCTGACGGTCGATGGACATATTGCGATGGATTACGCCGACGCCGCCTTCTCGGGCAATGGCGATTGCCAGCCGGCTTTCGGTCACTGTATCCATTGGCGCGCTGACGATTGGAGCGCGCAGGGTGATACCGGGCAAAAATTGGGTTGAAGTATCAACCTCGCTGGGAAGGACTTCGGTCCGGTTGGGAATGAGGAGTACGTCGTCGAAGCTAAGTCCTTCTTTGAAATCCATGTTTGATTATGAGCTTTTGGAGCAAAGGATCGCATCGGGGGCAGGCTCATTTTGTGCGCTGTTCTCGTCAATCAGAATATGGATTCACCTGCAGGGCACTCGTTCCCCTCGATTACCAACATCAACGAGCAGATGGCGTCAAAGCTCACTCGGGGCGAACGTGTCGCTGACAAGATCTCGGCCGTTATTGGGAGTTGGCCGTTCATCATCATCCAGAGTTGCATTCTGCTCGCTTGGATTAGTTTCAATGTCTTTTTGATGATCAACCCTTCGGCGATAAAGGCTTTTGACCCCTATCCGTTCATCCTGCTCAATCTTGCTCTGAGTTTTCAGGCCGCTTACACAGGTCCGATTGTTCTAATGAGCGAAAATCGGCAGGCAAAGCGAGATCGAATGGTCGCCGAGAACGACTACACCACCAACGTTAAGGCGGAGAAGGAGATTCGGCAGATCATGGAACACCTGCGTCGGCAGGACGCGATGATGCAAGAAGTCCTAGCCAAGCTGGAAGCTCAAAAACCTAGTTGAGCTCGCGAGCGAAAAGGTCTTCAAACGATTCGCGTCTCTGGATGATTTTGGGTTCGTCACTTGAAGTGATGAGCACTGTTGGCGGCCTCAAGAACCTGTTGTAATTGCTCGACATCATCGTGTTATACGCGCCTGTGCAGAGCACTTGGATGTAGTCGCCAGGCTCGGTATCGGCGGGCAATTGAACGTCTGCAAAAAGCGTGTCGGTCTCGCAATGCTTGCCGCTCACAGTAAAAGTGGACATCTGGTCAGAACTTCGCGAGGCGTTCAGGACGGTGTACTTGGCTCCGTACAACACGACCCGGGGGTTGTCGCTCAGACCGCCATCGACCGAAAGATAGGTCTTTTCGCCGTTGACGGTCGGCACGGTTTTCTTTGCTAAGACTTGATAGAGAGTCACGCCTTGCTCGCCGATCAGGGACCGACCCGGTTCTTGCGTGATGACCGGTTTGATTGGCGTTGGTGCTAGCAGATCGAGAACTGGTCTACAGACGGATTCGCAATATTCGTCGATGGAAATTGGCGACTCGCCACGAACATACTCCACGCCAAGTCCACCTCCAAAATTCAGTTCCTTGGTTAGGAATTGAGTTTGGTTGTAGATGTCTATCGCGAATTGCGCAAGCTGCATCGCGCCCACGCGTTGAGCTTCGGGATCGAGCAATTGTGATCCGACATGGCAGTGAAAGCCGTGAACATTGAGTTTCGCGTCGAGCGCCATCTTCACCGCTTTAAGTGCGGAACCGTCGCCGATATTGAAACCGAACTTAGTGTCTGCCTGTCCGGTCGAGATCGCTTCGTGAGTTTTGGGATCGACTCCAGGTGCCAGCCTGAACATCAGTTCCGAAGGCGTTTGATGTTTGATGTGCCAGTTGAGCTCTTGGAAATTGTCGACCATGATCTGTCCGATTCCGGATTTGATCGCGAACTGAAGCTCTGTGCGGCCCTTCGCATTTCCATGAAAATGACAATCGCTGGCGGGGATGCCTGCGTGGAGAGCAGCGCGAAGTTCGCCCTCGCTTGCGACGTCGATCAGGCACCCTTCCTCGTGCGCGATCTTCAAGATTTGGATGAGGGAATTGGCTTTGCTAGCGAAAGTCAGCGTCACCGACGGGGCGGCTGCACGAAACGCTGCGAGATAGTGCCGAATTCTATTCCGAAAGCACTGCTCATCAATCACGTAGAGCGGAGTGCCAAATCTCTCCGCTAGTTCAGCAGCTTGTGAATGGTCAAGGATGAGTTTTTCGGAGGGAGCCAAGTTTTCCATGAAGCAAAACAAAAACGCGGCTGGACCGGAAGAGTCCAAACCGCGCTAAGTTTACTTCGAACCCAGCGTTAACCGAGCGGAGCAACTGGTTGGCCAGCGCGCGAAGTTGCCTCCGCTGCTACCATCCGTGTTCGGCAGAATTCTGCCAGTTTATGTATTGCTTTTTCTGAAGTTGGATCGAGCTTGTTTGGACTTGTAATACACAAGCCAAGCAAAGCAAACGCTTCTTCTTCCGTAAGTTCCAACCCCTTTCTCATAGTATCAATGGACATTTGATCCTCCAATGTCATTCAATTAGACGAGCCAAAGCTCGAGCTGTTCAGACAATACGGAATTATTGGCAAAAACATCTCCCATTTAGACCCAAAGTCCCAGGTTCGGGTTGAAATGGGACCGAAGTTAGCCGGAACGAAGGCCTAGGTACAATGCCGTTTGTGCCAAAGGGCGAATATCTGCAGTACGGCGGGCAAGCAATCATCGAAGGAGTGATGATGCGGTCGCCAAAGTTTTTTAGCATTGCGTGCCGTGCACCAAATGGCACGATCGTCCGCACCACGGAAGCGATCGAAAAGACTTGGATCGGAAGGCAAAAATGGCTTCAAAAGCCGTTTTTGCGAGGAACTTTTGCGCTTCTGGATTCGATGGCGCTGGGGATCAAGGCGATGCGCTTCGCCGCGCAGGTTCAAACTGACCCCGAACACGGCACAGCTGAATCGAACAAGGAAGCAGAAAAGCTGCCAACAAAGGCAGTGCAAGATTTGGTGATTGCTGGCACGATGATCGTGTCCTTAGGGATCGGCATTCTGGTTTTCAACGTGATGCCAAACGCTCTTGCAGAGATGTTGCGAGCGGCCAAGGTCACCAACGGCACTCTGATCAACTACGTCAGCGAACTGATCAAGGTCATCATTTTCTTCGCTTACATTTACGGCATTAGCTTCATGCCAGAGATCAAGGAAGTGTTCCGATACCACGGTGCCGAACACAAAGCAATCAATGCGATGGAGCGCGACCAGGAATTGTCGATCGACAATTGCATCCAGATCACGCGAATTCATCCGAGGTGTGGGACCTCATTCGCGGTCATCGTGCTTCTGGTCGGATTCCTTTTGATGCCATTAGTGCCGCGCTATCCGATCACTGGGCACCAAGGAAACTTCTTTATTGATGTTCCGGTTCGCATCGTGATCGAGCTTTGTTTGTTGCCGTTGATTGCGGGCGTGAGCTATGAACTACTGCGACTCGCTGGAAAGATGCGCGATGAAAAGTGGGTGAACATTGCCTTTAAGCCTGGCATGTGGACCCAATTGATCACGACAAAGGAGCCAGCAGAAGAGCATGTGGAAGTCGCGATCGCTGCGCTCAACGGCGTGTTGGATGCCGAACAACGAGAATCCGGTGCCGTAACAGGCCTAGAAATTTTGCCTAAATCGAGCTACACAAAGAAAGGTGACTGAACAAATCAGCATGAAATGCGTTTAGCTGATTAGAATGTCTGCCTTTGTTGGAGCACAACGCTTGACCAATCGCGAAAACCTGGAGCCGTATGCCGAACAGGCGCTCATCGAGCAATGCCGTCGGAACAATCTCGAGGCGTTTGGCCGATTGGTGGATGCGTACCAAGCCCGAATCCACGGATTTGTCCGTCGGACGGTATCCAGTGCTGACGAAGCAGAGGATTTGACACAAGAAGTTTTCATCCGTGCGTTTCAGAACCTTTCCAAGTTTGATGGGCGGTCTAGCCTGAGAACCTGGCTGTTTCGGATTGCACACAATCTATGCATCGACGCCGCTAGGAAGCGGGGAAGAAGCATCGCCGAAGTTCGAGACACCGACGAATCTGGCGAACTGATTGACGCTCAGGACAATCGCTACAGCCCCGAGTCGCTGGCGATGAACCGAGAATTGATGGATGTCGTGGAAGACGCGATTGCTGGGTTGAGCGAAAAGCTCCGGTCGGTACTTCTGCTCCACGATAAGGAAGAATTAGAGTATGAGGAGATCGCGAATGTCTTGGATATTCCGATCGGAACCGTAAAGAGTCGGCTGTTTTTGGCCCGCGCTGCAGTGCAAAAGGCACTGGAGGAGTATCGAAAGTGATCGAATTGAATGAACTTGAAAGGAAGCTGTTGAACGACGAAGCGCTGACCGCCGATGAAATGGCCGCGCTCGATGCGGCATTGGGCTCTACTTCGGTTTCTTCGGTCGTGCGGGAAATCGAAAATGAAGTGCCAAGTTTGCAATGGCGCAGTCAGCTCAATGAAAAGCTGAACAGTTTGGCAAAGCCTGTAAAGCGACGCCGAACCCCTTGGCTGGTTTTTGCAGTGCCTGCAACAGCCGCAATGGTGGCGGGTTTGATGCTGGTGACGCAACCGAAATCAGTATCGGGGACATCCAATTTTGCAAGTAAGCCAGCGAACGAGGAGTTGTTGCTGGCGGCGCATGAGAGTATGATTTTTGCATCGGACACGGGGACGGGCGATGGCGCGGAGCCAACCCAGAAGCCCGTGAATGACGGGGTGATCTATTGGACCGAAGACGAACTGCGATCCTTCTGACGTCGCTTTCGACGATCGTGCTTGTTGCCTGTGCTGGAGCACAGCGCGGGCCTTCGCATCAAGGGCCTCCTAATGGTCGCGGGCAGATGGCCGAATTGCCGCCACTCCTTGCTCGCGCGATGCGCGAACAACAGAGATTGCGCTTCACCGGAACTCGCCGAGTTCTTGTTCGCATCGGCCCCGAGTCGAGCCTCTCAACCGAGCGCGTCTGGAAGGATAGCAATCAAATGCGGATCGAGTTCGGCAACACCGGTGCTCAGCGCGGGCAAGTCGTGTTGTTCCGCGACGGTAAGAGATTTCATTACTTCCCTGAAACCAACGAGATTCAAGTTCGACCGGCAAGACTGGAAGACCCGATGTTGCGATTGACCGACTTGGTGCGCAATCGCCGAGGGGAAAAGGGACCCGCCGTGAAAGAAGCAGATGGTGGAGAAATCGCCCGAATTCCTACTCGGCTGCTGATTTTCAGCGATCCGCGCGGCAACGTTGTCGGGCGACTTTGGGTTTCGCCGCAGAATGCGATGGTGCTCAAAAGAGAACTGCTCGACCCAGCTGGCCGAGTCATCGGCAGCATGGAGTACACCGAAGTCAACCTGAATCCGAACTTCAAACCTGGAGATTTTGAAATCAATCGCAAGGGCGCGAAGATCGTGACCATGGACGAAGTGCTCGATAAGCTGGCATCGAAGAACGGTTTACGAGCTGTCAGGCTACGAACTGGCGATTACCAACTTGAAAACGTACGGATGATCGATCTGAACGGAGATGGCAAAGCTCTGGCTCAATCTTACGTGAGCCGAACGGGTAGCCGATTGACGCTTTTTGTGCTTCGAGATAAAGTGAATGCTCAGCGATTGGAGCAACTCAGTTCGCGCGAGATCAACACCGCTGTGCGCGTTTCAAATGGCCTGCGATTTATCCTCGTGGGGCCACTGCCGCAGAATCAATTGGCTGATTTGTTAAGTCGCGTGAACTAAAGGTCCTAGTAATAGGAACGGCTTTGCCCTTTGGTGGAGTTATACTAGTTGACACGTGGCTACTCGAACGTCTCCAGCTCCGCGGAAGGTGATCACCCGCCGTAAGTCCAGCCCCTGGCGGAAGACAAAGATTGTGCTGTCGGTGGTATTTATGCCGCTGGCCATCGCAGTGATGTTGGTGGGGCTCGCGTTCTCGTTTGAGCTCAACAAAGCTGCCGAAAAGATCCCGAAGCTCGCGACCATCATGGAGTCGCTCAAATCCGGACCAACTCGGATCATGAGCGCGGACGGCAAAGTACTGTACGAGAGCCTTGCTGAATACCGAATCCCGATTGAGATCGATGACGTGCCACAAACGGTCATCAAGGCAACGCTCGCAGCTGAAGATAAGCGGTTTTACACCCATGACGGCGTGGATTATTGGGCAGTCGCACGGCAATTGGTTACAAACGTCCGCGAGAAGAGAATGGCGGGCGGCGCAAGTACGCTGACCATGCAGCTTGCAAAACGGATTTATACGAATTCGGAGCAAACCATCAATCGAAAAATTCAAGACGCTGCTCTTGCGATTGAGATTGAACGATCGTTGACCAAGAAGCAGATTCTAGAACTGTATCTGAACCAAGTTTTTTATGGATCGGGTGCGTACGGAATTGCCGCCGCCGCCAAAACCTATTTCGACAAAGACCTCGACGAACTGACCATCGCCGAGGCGGCGCTTTTGGCCCGTTGCGTACGTCGCCCGAGCGATGAAAATCCATTCTATGATCTGAAGGCGGCGGTAGCCAACCGAAACGATGTTCTTCAAATCATGAAGGATGAGGGCATGATCACCGGGGCAGAATACGCTCAGGCAAAGTCAGAAGAAGTCCACCTCAAGAAAGCGGAAGAGCGAACGCGTTCTACCATCAAAGCGGCGCCATATTTTGTGAGCTACGTTCTGGATCAGGTTCGGAAGGACATTGGCCCGGAAGTCACTGACGGTGGCTACACGATCGAAACTACGATCAATTTGAGTCTGCAAGAGTACGCAGAAGATCGCGCGAAGAACCTTGTCGCGAACTACCGTGGCTCCGGCGTTCGAACCGCAGCAATGATGATCATGAATCGTCAAGGCGAAATCTTGGCGATGGTTGGCGGTGCAGATTATCAGCGAAACCAGTTCAATGTGATCACACAGGGCCTGCGTCAACCGGGGTCCTCGTTCAAGCCTTTGGTCTATTCCGCTTGCTTCGAGCAAGGACTGCTTTCGCCGTATGATCCGATTCGAGCAGACACATTCCGCGAGAATGTCGGCGGCGAAAATTGGGAAGTGGAAGGGCGTGGTGGAGTCACCACCGTCCACAGCGCAATCGCGTTTTCGATGAACGCACCAGCCGTCCGCGCCATGATGATGCTCCGGCCCAGCGTGTTTGTGCGCGGCTATGCCAGGCCCGTTTTTGGATTGTCGACGGTGACTCAGGCGTTCCCATCCATGGTTTTGGGCGGCGTTGAAGTACACCCTATTGAACTTGCAGAAGCATATACGGTGTTCCAGCATCGCGGCGACCGCGTCAAGCCGTTCGGCATCAGCCGAGTTTTGACTTCAGACGGCAAACTCGTTCGAAAGTACGAAGCCGTGATCACTCGCAACGTCATGAGCACGGGTTCGACCGAGGACATCGACCGATGTTTGAGAGAAGTTGTGACTTCAGGGACGGGAAGTTCTGCGAGTGGCGTGCGCCGAGCGCGTGGCAAGACTGGCACCACCAACGAGAACAAGGATGCATGGTTCGTCGGTTACACCGATAACTATCTCGCAGTCGCTTGGGTCGCCAATGAGCAATACGACGAAGAGCGAAAGCGGTGGACCTATACGCCGATGTCCAGCTGGGTCATGGGTGGCAAAGTTCCGATTCGCCTTTGGCGCGAGGTGATGCTCCGTGCCCAATCGAAGTTTGGCGAGCCGACAGTCAAGGACACACTCGATGATGGAGACTTCAGCGCGAAGATCGATATTAACGACGAAGATGGACCAGGATTAAAGGAACGACGCCCAACTCGACCGACTGACGAAACTCCAGAGGAAGACACACCAGCGGCTCCAGAAGAAAATCCAGTGCCGAGTGTCGATCGAGATCCGAATGAGCAACCAGCTACCGAGCCGCCGAAGCGGAACGATCCTCCTCCGCGCAATGATCCGCCGCCTTCAAACGGTCCTGATCCGAGCCTGCCAGACGGCCCAGAAGGGCTCCCAGAAGGCCCTGGCTAAGACATGATTCATCAAGAACGCGGTAATTCGATCGACCTACGCCAGCTGATTTTCCCGGCGGTGGTTGTTGTCGCGTTCAGCTTCTTCCTGTTCCGGCTTTGGATGCTCCAAGTGGTTCAGGCCGAAGAACTCCAAACCAAAGTGGAGCGACTGAAATCTACAATGGTCGAAGTCGAAGCACCTAGGGGGTTGATCGTGGATCGCCAAGGCCGCACATTGGCCGGGGTCCGTTCGGAATACATCGTTACGGCGATTCCACAGGTGATGAAGAAGCATCCCGAAATGCTGGAAAAGCTAGCCTTTTTGACCGGGGCGACCGTCGACGAGATCAACAAAAACCTTTCCGAGGGGTATTGGCGCCCGTCGATTCCGGTTCCGGCGGTGAACAACATCACGGTCGCGCAGGCAACAAAACTCATCGAAGCAAAAGACTTGATGGGAGTGGACGTTTTGCCCCAACCTAGCCGCTTCTATAGCGAACCAAAGATGTTTAGCCACATCCTCGGATATGTTCGCACTCCGGACAAGAAGGACGTTGAGCGATTCCAAAAGATGGAAAAGGAAGTCCCAGATTTAGTTGGCAAGATGGGGCTCGAGTATTCGCACGATCGGGATCTATCGGGTGACAAGGGACGGCTAGAAGTCGTGATGGATGGCAAGAACAAGCCCGCCCGGGTCGCCGAAGAAACGCCGGCCATGCCTGGAGACAAGTTGGTCCTTGGACTCGACTACGATGTCCAGAAGGCCGCTTACGAAGCCCTCGGAGATCGAAACGGCGCTGTGGTCGCGATCGAACCCAAGACCGGCGTCATTCTTTGCTTTGTGTCGGCACCAACATACGACATCACGAAATGGCTGCGAGGACTCTCCAAACCCGAATATCAGGCTCTAATTGATGATGAGCGAAAGCCGTTGCTGAACCGCGCAGTGGCAACTCCATACATGCCGGGCTCCACGTTCAAGATCGTGACGACGATTGCGGCACTCATCGCGGGGAAGTTTGATCCGAATCGGACGGTCTATTGCGCGCACGGTTTGAAAATCGGTAAGCGAATGCTACGATGCACCGGTTTTCATTCCAGTGTTTCTTTTCACCGTGCATTCCAATCTTCTTGCAACGCTTACTTCGCAGATTTGGGCTTGCGAGCTGGGCCAGACGCGCTCCGAAAAGCTGCCGAGATGTGCGGCCTAGGGACAAAGAGCGGCATTGATCTGCGTGGCGAACGGAGCGGAAACGTGCCGACCGACGAATGGATGAAGCGAGCCTACGACCGAGGCTGGTATCCAGGCGACACCGCGAACTTTGCGATTGGGCAGGGCGGGATCACGGCTACGCCGCTTGAGCTGGCAAACATGGTTTCGCTGGTGGCGAATCGGGGCAAAATGTATCAGCCGACCTTCATTCGCACGGTCATCCATGCCAACGGGCAACAGGAATCGGTGAAGCCGATCGAGATTCACCACAGCGATGCGCCCGACAGTTTCTGGGACATTTTGCAAAGCGCGATGGCTTCGGTTATGTCCGCAGGAACAGGAAAGCGGGGCCGAATCAACGGCTTAGAATGGGCGGGCAAAACCGGTTCCGCCGAAAACCGTCGTGGTAGCAAAACCGACTCAGCTTTTGTCGGATATGCACCGCTCAATGATCCCAAGATCGCGATCGCCGTTGTCGTGGAGAATGCCGGACATGGCGGAGAAGTTGCCGTTCCAATCGCCGCCAAGGTCATCGAAACCTATCTGTTCCCGCCAAAGCCGAATCAAATTCCTTTGGGCGGAGCGAATTCCGAAGCAAAGCCTTCGACTTCGGCGGCCTTAGAAGGCTCGCCAAGTGCACGGTAGCTAGCGGCCAACAGCTCAATAGTCTTGAGCCCTTTTTGCATCGTCTCGGCGCAATCGTCCAACGTCTCGCCAGCAAATCCATCAGGACCAGGGCCAAGTTGCTCGATTCGCGGCTTGGTGATCTGGGAGTATTGCCGCAATGTCGCTAGCGTGTTAGTGAGAATCGAGACTCTCTGATCCGCGCTCACAGCCGGCATTTGACAATATTCGAGCTCAGCGAGCGCGATTTCTGTGGGCACGAGTTCCGGTACCGCCCGAACTGTGAAGTAGGGGGATTCTCGTACGGCCCACATCTGCTTGAGATAGCCCAGCGCGGCGATCGACTCATCGCTTTCACGCGATGGCGACTGCAGTTCTGGATGAGCTGTGGCGAAATATGACACGCCGTAGCCGAGCGCGAGAAGATTGTTGGGGTCTCGAATTGCGGCTTGGCTCAGGGCGTACTTCACCCCTTCGTCGTTCTGCTTCAGGGCAGCGAGCCTCGCCATCGCGCGCCAGTTTCGTGGACTCGGGCTGAGTTCCGAAGCCTTTGCTAGGTCCGATTCCATCGTATTGCGATCCACTTGCGCACGAAGGGCATACGCTTCGCCATCGGTGGGATTGATCGAAATCGCTCTGTTCGCGCATTCGATGGCGCGTTCGGTTTGCTGAAGCGCGATGGCAGTTGTTGCGTCTGATTTGGCCATTTCAGAAACTATCGCCCGCTGGTTAAGGATGAGCAGGATGGCACTGTAGATCGCGACGAACGTCGTCCGCGTCGATTGGGGGATGAATTCTGGAGTTCCACCATCAACTGCTAGTTGCAACCCGATTCCGAGTAACGCAAAGAACACGATCCCGATCCCGAAATGCTGCCATTGGGAATCAAAGAGGTTTCCGACACCGCAAGCAACTACCGCGGAAAGAACTCCGGCCAGAAGAATCGCACGATTGTCATTGAGTGATCTTGCGCCAGAAAGAACCTTTTTGAACCAGAAACCGCCAAAAATCAGGAACGCAAGCAAGCCCGCCACGCCCGCCTCAAAACCGATCTGTAAGTAGCCTTGGTGCGCAAAATGAGTCGGTGCGGTCAACCCACTGCGAGTCCCTTCGTAGCGAAAAGTGCCGAGGCCGTATCCGATTGGGTTCTCTTTGATGAGTTCGAACGTGCCCTTCCACAATAGCTTGCGAAACTGCTCGCTGTGCGAAGTCGTGGCGTCTCCGGTTCGGCTGAGCGCGGCTTTCGCAGGGCTTGCGGCTCCGCCTGCGGGCTTTGTACTCGCTTGTAGTCCGACAAACATCACCGCCAAAATTCCGATTGGAACGAGGAGTCCTGTGAGCTTCTTCGACTGCTTGAAACTCGCGAGGAGGATTGCCAGCGTAACAAGCCCGACTATCACAGACAGCCAGGTTCCTCGGGACTGCGTCAAAAGGAGGGCCAGCCCGATCAAAACCACGCCGGAATAGGCTAGGAGTGCTTGCAATCGATCAGAGCAGATCAGCGCGATCACCAGAAGGCTGAAGAATCCCAGCGCGAGCATTCCCCCAAGAGCGTTGGACTGCACCCAGAATGAGAAGATGCGCCATGTTGGGTCGATCGCTCGCATTTGCCCATATTCCAAAATGCCGTAGATCGCGACTAATGTGCACGAGGCTCCGATCACGCTGAGTGCAATCTTTGGACCCAAGTTTCGGCCCAACAGCGCGACGCTGGCAAGCATTGCGACTCCATAACTGAGCCATTCGAGGCAAGTCGCAAGGCTCAAGGACTTAAAGGACGAGAACGCAACAGAGAGTATAAGAATCGCAAAGAAAAATCCAAACGAGCACAAGAAGCTAAAGGGCAAAACTTGTACAACTTTGCGAACAAAGAAGACATAACAAAGTGAAACGATGAAGATCATGCCAACGATGGCATGTGCCGTAATTGGAAGGTTTGGAGTAATCAACTCGGTCAACCAGGGGCCAGAAAGTGGCCTTGGACCGATGTTTAATTGACCCCCAATGATAGGTGCCAAGAACAAAGCGAAAAAGTATAAGAACTGCGGTACTTTTTCAGACTTCATCATCGCGACCTCCGTATTCTGTCGACCTGATTCTTTACTAAGAATAGCGAAGCGCGTAAGAAGAGCGCACCACCCGCTGCCCAATAGACAAATGGTCGAATTGGCCACCAATATTGGCTAAGTTGATGTTTCTTGAAGAAAAGGTGCATCGAGCGGTGGAATCGCCAAATCATACGATTCGGCGATTTACTTGTACTTGCGCCGATCTTATGTGTAATCACCGCGCCAGGAAAGTACATTACATCAAAACCGGCCTGATGAGCGCGGTAGCACACGTCAACGTCTTCGCAAAACATGAAGAAGTCTGGATCGAGTCCTCGAACGAATGAGAGACAATCCTCGCTTATCAGAAGTGCGGCGCCACTGACCCAATCGACGGGTCGGGGACTCGAATGGTCCCAATCGGACATGAGGTATTCCTGCGTAAACTTGTTCTTTGGAAAGAGCTTTCCAAGCGGCGTATTCCTAAAGAGCGCCGCAATTGGGTTAGGGAACTTTCGGCAAGAAAATTGCAAAGAACCATCGGTATTGAGTAGCTTTGGGCCAATAATCCCGTACTTAGGGTTAGAGTTCAAGAAATCGAGCAAAGCTTGAATACTCCCTTCATGGGCGATCGTATCTGAGTTCAAAAGAAGAGCGTGCCGCCCCTTACGAACGCCGAGGCCAAAGTTGTTTCCACCTGTGAAACCAAGATTCCGGTATTGAGGATAAAGTGCGACCCACGGAAACTCATTGGCGACCATATCTTGACTACCATCTTCGCTGTTGTTGTCGACGACGATAACTTCAATCGACTTGCCCTCGACTTCTGGTAGCAACGATTGTAAACAGGCGCGTAAGTCCGTCAGAGTGTTCCAGCTGCAAATGAGAATACTAAGCTCTAAATCCTTCATATTTCCCCTTTGCCCTAACCCACGCGCCGATAAGAATCAATTGACAAACTAACGCGCGAAATATTGAACTTCCAATCCGGTGCTTTGCAAGATAGCGCACAAGTGATTGATGCGATTCCCAAATCATCGATTTGCGCACTTGCTTCGTGCTCATTCCGCCAAGGTGCCTTACTTTCGTCTCAGCGGTGTACCAGCAATTTTGCCCGGCGAGTTTGAGCCGATAGAGCAGATCAACTTCATTAAAGAAGATAGGAAATTGCTCGTCGAACGCTTTCGGCATTTCAGAAACCTGCTCCAAAGCAGACCGCTTGAAAAGCAAGTAAGTTCCCATCGGTTGTGGCGCAATCTGGCTTCGAGCATAGTCAAAGTTCCTTAGCCGGTAGCTGCCGAGTGCAGAATTTGGCCACCATTTCGATGCGCCGATAACGTCTCCTAGGATGCCAGCCAAGGTCGGGAATCCGCGAACACTTGCCTGCGCTTGGCCATCTGGCCCAACGAGTTTGCAGGCCACTACGCCAACTTCGGGCCTGGAAAACTCAGCCAGCGTGGCATCGAGGGTGTTTGGGAGAACTTCTGTGTCTGGGTTCAATGTGAGAAGAAAGTCCCCCTTTGCTGAAGCAATAGCCAAGTTATTTCCAGCGGCATAGCCGAGGTTCGAATTCGAGCGAATCAAAATCACTTCGGGAAATTCTGCGGCAACCATGTCCGCCGATCCGTCCGTACTATGGTTGTCGACGACAATGACCTCGGTTTCGCCCTGAGAAGGGTGGGCGCGCAGGCTGGCCAGGCATGCCCTAAGGCAGTCCTTTGTGTTCCAGTTTACGATCAAAATCGAGAGCATTTGAAGTCGAAATCACAGGGTACCCGCCCTCGTCAACTTGACTTGGAAAGGGGCCGCCGGGTATCTTAGTTCCCAGTCAGGGATCGTCGTGGTTTCTCACGGCACTAGGATTCCAGGCACCAAAGGAGGTTAGTCGAAATTTGAAGACCATCGCCTTATGGGCCTGCTTGCTACTAGTAAGCGTGTCCTTCGCGAACCGAACGCACGTCGTTCAAAAGGGAGACAACGATCATACGATCGCCCGAAAATATGGGATCTCGGTTGCAGAATTGCATAAGAGTAATCCAAACGTAAATTGGAATCGAATCCAAATCGGCCAAAAGTTGACAGTTCCAAAGTCGGGATCAACTGCCAGCCGAGAAACAGGTTCGAAGTCCAGCCGTTCTGCAGTCGCTTCCAAACCAACAGCGGTTCACACCGTTGTCGCAGGAGAATCGGATTGGAGCATTGCACGAAAGTACGGCATGACCGTTGAGGCACTAAAAGCACTCAACCCATCAGTCAGTTTTTCGCCGCTGAAAGCAGGAGCGAAGGTCAAGGTGCATGCTGCGGCCGCAACTCCAACTCGAACGGCATCCAAACCGGTTGAAGTCGTGAAGTCGGCGCCGACCAAGGCAACTACATCCAAGTATCCAGAAGTAACCACGGTTAATGCCGAGATTGCTAAGGCGTCGGTGATTGTTCGCACAGAAGCAAGCACCAACTCCGGCAAGGTTGTTGTTGTGGATAAGGGCACTGTCGCTCGTGTCGTCGATCGAAAGAACGAATGGTACAAGCTCGTGTTCTCGGGTGGTAAGTCCGGTTGGGTCCGGGCAGACATGCTCAAGAACACAGACAAGCAGGTTACTGCACTCGCCAAGCCTGCGCCAGCCGCCACCAAGCCTGCAACAAAGCCAGCTGTCGCAAGCAAGAGCACGCCGACCGCAAGCGGAAACGCTTTGATCAATACGGCATACACCTGCCTTGGTATTCGCTATGTTTATGGCGGAACCAGCCGAAGCGGATTTGATTGCTCAGGATTTGTGGGTTGGGTTTATCGCCAGCACGGCATCAACCTTCCACGAACGGCTGCTCAAATGTGGGGAGTGGGACGTTCGATTTCTAGGTCAGAACTTCGGTCAGGAGACCTGTTGTTCTTCCGCACTCGCGGTTCGCGAATCAGCCACGTCGGCATGTACATCGGCAACAATCGGTTCATCCATGCTAGCTCGGGCGGAGGCAGAATCCGAGTCAACGATCTGTCGGGATATTACGCTCAACGCTATGCTGGCGCACGTCGCATCAGCGATAAGTTCAGCAGCACCGTCGATCAAACGAACTGGGACAAGATTGCTTCGCAAACTCCAGTTGAAGAACCTCCATTTGATGTGGATCCAGAACCGGAACCCGTTCCAACTCAGGTCGGAACGGACATCACTCAAGACTGATTCGTCAGCTCAAAAACTCCAAAGCTCTTGATCGGGAATTCCGGCCAAGAGCTTTTTTGTGCGAATTGATGCCGCTACCCCCAAGAAATTTGCTCATAACTTTGTCATAATAGAGCTTCGGTTGGCCCGGTGGTCTAGCGGTTAGGACGCCGCTCTTTCACAGCGGAGATCGCGGGTTCAAGTCCCGTCCGGGCTACCAAGTTTTTCCACCAAACTGAATTGGGTGCACGACGTGCCATTCGATCTCAGACATTTCCTCGGCTAGCCTTGCGCGAAGGATATTCATCGCAGGTGCCTCGGTGGCAAAATGTCCTCCCAGAATCATTGGGAATTTGGCAAATCCAGCATCCACCAGAGTCGAGTGCTTTGCTTCTCCGGTTATATAGACGTCCGCTCCTGCCTGCTTTGCGGATTGCCATTCGTCCCCAGCCGCCCCTCCGATCACCGCGACCTTCTGGACCAATTGGTCCGGATCACCCATCACTTGTGGCGCGGTTCCGAGAATACGATGCATGTTGTCGGCAAACTCTGTGAGGGAAATTGGATTTTGTAGCTCTCCGATCCGGCCTATGGCGAGCTCCGCGCGATTAGTGAGAGGGATAAATTCATATGCAGGCTCTTCATAGGGATGCGCCGCTCGTAGTGCGGCCTCCACGGTCCGAACCGCTGCATTTGGCACCAGCATTTCCATTCGAAACTCGTTGACATGCTCCCGCTCGCCGGGCTGACCGATTGCAGGATTGGCGGACAGACTCGGCTCGAAGGTGCCTACCCCTTCAGCATAGTATGCGCACCGTTCATACTCGCCCAGCGACCCGCCGCCCGCCGCACTGATGGCATCGATGACAACATCGAGGCTCGGCTTCGGGACGAAGGTCACCAGCTTCACCAATTTGGATTCTGGTGTCACACCGAACGGCGAAACATTTTCTAGACCGAGAAGGTTGGCCAGAGTGTCGTTGACGCCACCTTGCGCGACATCCCAATTCGTATGGCAAGCGATGAAGCTCGCGCCCGACCTCGCGAGGTTCAGGAGTCGCTTGTCGCAAAGATTCTTGATCGGGTCCCAGATGATCGGGTGGTGGGCAACGACTACGGACCCGGGCCTGCACCGATCAATAACTTCCGGGGTCACATCGAGGCAGACATAGCCTTCGGCGACTTCGTCCGACGGAGATCCGACTTGCAATCCGATTTTGTCAAACGAGAACGCAAGTCTTGACGGTGCAATTTGCTCGATCGCATTGAGGACATCGGAAACGGTTGGCATGAATTTAGGTTACCTTTCATAATTCAGAAGCACCATGAACCGCGAGACAGAACTGCAACACTTAGGAGAAGAGAAATCTGGCACGGGCCCGGTCGTTCCGCCCATCGTACAGACGTCGCTTTTCGTCTATCCAGACTTCGACAGCTTCTGGGGAACGATGTTCGATCACTCGGCGGACAACGAACGATTTATCTATAGCCGAGTAGGCAATCCTAACCTCAGCGTGGTTGAAAAGAAACTCGCCATGCTCGAGAAGACCGAGACTTGCAAGATCTTCACAAGTGGAATGGCGGCAATCACTGCCGGAATTTTGTGCAGTGTAAAGGCAGGTGACCATATCGTTGCGGTGGACACGATGTACGGCCCAACCAAAGAATTCATTTTGAAGTGGTTGCCAAGGTTTGGAGTCACGCACACCCTCGTGACCGGCAATGATCCCGCCGAAATTGAGGCGGCATGTACGGCTGAAACGAAGCTGATCTATCTTGAATCGCCGAGTAGCATCCTGTTCAGATTCCAAGATTTGGAGGCAGTGGCGAGATTCGCCAAGTCCAAAGGGATTCGGACGATGGTAGACAACTCATATGCTTCGCCGCTCTTCTCACAGCCAGCGACATTTGGGATCGACCTCATCGTTCATAGCGCCACGAAATATATCGGTGGGCATAGCGACGTTGTGGCGGGAGCCTTGTGCGGTTCGCGCGAGCATTTGGACGCGATGATGGCCGAAGAAGGGCAGTGGTTGGGTGCGCTATTGCCGCCATTCCCAGCTTGGCTACTGATGCGGGGCTTGCGCACGCTGCCAATGCGGATGGAGCACTCACAAAGAACGGCCTTCGAGATTTTCGAATATCTCAAATCGCGGTCTGAAGTGGATGAGATTTTCTTCGCGGGCGATCCGGATCATCCACAGAATGACCTCTTCAAGAAGCAAATGAGCGGGGCGACTTCGTTGCTGAGTTTCGCGCCAAAGGTTCAAGAAATGGAAAAGGTTAAGGCCTTTGTGGAGTCCTTGAACCTCTTCCAAATCGGTGTGAGTTGGGGTGGCTTTGAGAGCCTAGCTGTGATCATCCCCGCGCATCCGATGAACTGGAGCGAGCCTCGATGGGTCGTGCGGCTATATTGCGGTTTTGAACACGTCGACGACCTCAAAGCGGACCTTACCCAGGGCTTTGAAGCCCATCTGGCTTAGTCCATCGCTTGGGTATAGACCGCTCGGATCACCTCATCTGGGACTGTCCAGCCGTTGAGTACTTTGAACTTGCCGTCATCGAGCATGGTTCGGAACCCTTGCTTGCGCGAAGCCTCGGCCAAGGAGTCATAGTCCGCGCCTTTGGCAATCGCTTGCTTCAAGTCATGGGTGCCCGCGACGAGTTCGAAAATACCGACGCGGCCCTTGAGTCCGGTACCACGGCATTCAGGACATCCTCGACCCTTCATGAATTTGCCTCGTTCCAGCTCCTCGGGGGTCAAGCGCAGCATCTCAATCTCCTCTTTTTCGGGCCGGCACGGCTCGATGCACTTGGGACAATTTAATCGGATGAGGCGCTGGGCGAGAATTGCCACCGCAACGCCGGCGATAAGATATGGCTCTGCGCCCATATCGACCATTCGCCCGACGGTTTCGAGCGCATTGTTGGTGTGAAGCGTGCTCAGAACCAAGTGGCCAGTTAGGGCGGCCTGAATCCCGATAGCGAGCGATTCTGGGTCACGCATTTCACCCACCATCATCACGTCCGGGTCCTGCCGCAAGAACGACCGCATGACGCGGGGGAATGTCATTTTCTCGGTGACTTGGACTTGTGCGACGTTCTTGTCGAATTCGTATTCGATTGGATCTTCGACGGTCACGATGTTTCGAGTCTTGCTGTCGAGGGTCAGCAGGGAAGCATACAGCGTGGAGGTCTTACCGCTACCCGTCGGACCTGTGACCAAGACCATCCCGTAGGGCGAACTGATCGCGCGCTTCCAGTTCTTGATCACTTCTTCAGGCATACCCAGCTTGTTCATGTCGACTTTCATCGCACCTGGGTCCAGAAGTCGCATCACCATCTTTTCGCCGGAAAGACAGGGGACGCAAGAAGCACGTGCCGCCAGACGACGACCATTGAATTCCATGTCAATACGGCCGTCTTGGGTTTCGCGCTGTTCGTCGATTCTCATGCCAGCGCACAGCTTTAGACGCGCAATCACGTTACTCGCGGTTTCCGGTGGGAGCTGACCGCCATCCACGAGAACACCGTCTTGGCGGAACCGAATTTTGAGCTGCTCGCGCTCTGGCTGGAGGTGGATATCGCTCGTTCCAGATTCAAGAGCCTGGACAAAAATGTTGTCAACAATTCCTACGGCGACTGACATTTCATCGCCGCCCATATCCCGGCTGGTCGAGCCTTCCCTCAGGATCAGGCGGAATCGCTTAGCCGCGCCGTAGTTGTAATTATCGTTGTAAGACATGGTCGTTTAACTTGATGGGTTGCGTTTAGGGACGGAAATCCGAAGGAATTGTGTTCGTGATTATTTTTTGAGAAAGAGATAGCAGGCTACGCAAACCAGGAAGCCAGCGAAGATCTTGCGCATGATCGCCGGGTCTACTCCCACAGCGATCTTAGAGCCGATGTAGGCGCCCGCGAACAACCCGAGCGCGATCCATCCGCCCTTGGCCCAGTCGATCATCTGATTGTCGTAGTAGTTCTTTACGGCGAGCAGTCCGACCGGAGCGAGGAGCACCAATAGGGAAGTGCCTTGCGCCTTTTGCTGCTGCATTTGGAACGCCAAGATCAGAAGCGGGACGATGACGATGCCGCCACCGATTCCAAACAATCCACTTCCGACACCTGCGGCAAGCCCAATCAAAAGGCACAGAGCGATTTCCATATCGCCCTAGGTTACCGAGTTTCTAGATCAATAGCCGCATGGCGCGCTTCGCCTCGGTGAGAGTCTGGCTTGCAACTTCGCGAGCCTTCTCTTTTCCTTCTGCCAATATCTTGGAGATTGTGGCGTCGTCGAGCTGTGCCCTGCGCTCACGAATAGGCCTCAGGTACTCGTTCATGACCGCGATCAGTTCTGTCTTGTTCTGCATGCAGCCGCGCTCGCCTTTGCGGTCTTCATCCCACTGCTGTTCCCAGTTTGGAGAATAGAGCTTCAGGTACTGGCAAACGGCGCATCCTTCGGGAATGCCAGGATCGGTTTTGCGCATCTTTGTCGGAGTGGTGAATGCGCTCTTGATCTTTTCTGCGGTGCCTTCCTCAGTGTCGTTGAGCCAGATACAGTTCCCGTAGGACTTGGACATCTTGCGCATGTCGAGACCTGGAAGCTTGCTGCGCGATTCGTCTGGATCGATGATGTTGACGAATTCTGGGAAGACCTCGCCAAAAAGTGCATTGAACGACCTGCCGATCTCACGGCTGACTTCGAGGTGGGGCGCTTGGTCTTTGCCGACCGGCACACCGTACGGCTTGTAGAGCAGAATATCGCTCGCTTGCAAGACAGGATAGCCAAGCAGACCATATGATACGATTCGGTCTCCTTGAACTTCGGCGGCCTTCTCTTTGAACGTAGGTACCGATTGGAGCTTGCCAACTCCAACGACCATCCCGAAGAGTAGCGCTAATTCGGCGTGCTCTGGCACTTGGCTCTGCACGAAGATCGCGCACTTCGACGGATCAAGCCCTGCCGCAACAAAGTCCTTCGCTACTTCAAGGCTGGCGCGCTCGATATTCTGCGGGGAAGGGTCGTCTGCTGCGGTTGTCAGCACGTGAAGGTCGGCAACCATGCAGAACATCTCGTACTCGCTTTGCAGTTCGACCCACTTGCGAAGTGCGCCTTCGTAGTTACCAATGTGAAGTCGGTCAGAAGTCGGCCTCATGCCGCTCAAAATGCGTTTTCTTGATTCCATAAAATGAAGTTCTTAAAGCAGGATGTTCTGCAAGTAATTTCTGAGAGGACCGATGACGACCGAAACCATGCTTCGACCATCGATCACCGGCAAGATCATGAAGATGAAGAGTGCTTGCCCGTAGGTCAAATTCCAGCGGGTCCATTTCAGGCGGTTCTGCTCATTCATAAAAGTGCCCGCAATCCACATGCCATCCAGTGGTCCGAGTGGCAAGAGATTGAAGAGGAATAGCGATATGTTGATCAGAATCCCATACGCAAAAACCAGCAACAAGATTGACATTTGACCTGGCATCGCGATCATGACGACCCTGAGCAATATGGCGTACACGATCGCCTGGATAAGATTGGAGAGTGGCCCACCGATCACCGCCCAGAAATGATCCCAGCGCGGGTTTCGCATTTTGCGAGGGTCCATCGGGACCGGCTTTCCCCAGCCAAAACCGACTCCCGCCAAGCTCGACATGATGATAAACAAGGTTCCGAAAGGATCGAGGTGCTTGAGTGGGTTCATGGTCACCCGACCATAAAACCCTGGCGTTGGGTCACCCGCCGCGTCGGCGAGCTTCGCATGGGCATATTCATGGATCGCGATCGACAAAAGTACGATCGGGACGATGATAAACAGTGATTCTATATCCATGCGCAATTGATTTTACGTTCAAACCATGCGAAATTTCTTGAACAAAAATGGCCCTAGGCAGAAATGCCTCGGGCCATTAACTTTGTCGTTCTAGAGTTTAGTTCGGCGAAGGAGTAACTGAGAACCCTTGCGAGCTCAGTTCTTGTCCGATGTGCCGCAACTTCTTCATCGCGCGGAGTTCGATTTGTCGAACGCGCTCTCGAGTGACGTTGAGTGCGCTGCCCACTTCTTCCAAAGTTCGGCTGCGGCCGTCGTCGAGTCCGAATCGGAGTCGCACTACATCGCGCTCACGCAACGTCAACCGGCCCAAAATTCCATCAATCTCCTCGCGCCGGATCAGCGACCAGGTCACGTCACCAGGGGTTGGCATATTGTTGGAAGGAATGAAGTCGCCGATGCTCGAGTTGTCCTTTTCGCCAACTGGAGTTTCCAAAGAAAGTGGCTCGACCGCAACCCGCATCATCTCTTGAACGCGGTCTGGAGACATTCCGACCTTTTCCGCAACCTCTTCAGGTGTTGGCTCCCGGTGCAATTCTTGCTGCAACTGGTTAGCCGTCTTCATCACCTTGTTGATGAGTTCAGCCACGTAAACCGGAATTCGAATCGTTCGTCCCTGGTTGATGATCGCGCGCGCAATTGCACGGCGAATCCACCATGTCGCGTAGGTCGAGAATCGGAATCCTTTTCGCCAGTCAAACTTCTCAACAGCGCGGATCAAACCGAGATTGCCTTCTTGAATCAAGTCAGCAAGAGGGATGCCACGAGCGTTGTACTTTTTGGCGATCGAAACCACCAGTCGCAAGTTCGATTCGATCAGGTGCTGCTTGGCGTAAATGCCTTGCTTCACGATGTCCCGAATGTCGTACTCGTCAAAATCAGCGTTTGCACGGTTGAGGAGCTTGGCAAGTTCCTTGAGCTTCCCAGCTTCGGCAAGATCGCGAGCCTGAACCTTCTTTGCGAGGTCTTCTTCCTGAGCAGGAGTCAATAGGTGGGCGCGACGAGTTTGTCGCATCCACATTTCCAGCTCTTCGCCGTCATCGTGCGTGGGGGCAGCTTCGGTTTCGTCAACCTCGTCTTCAGCTTCGACGAGATCCAACAACTCGTCATCTACTGGTTCCGCGTTTGGGTCATCCACCAAAACGTGTGCAGCCGCCGAGCTGTAATTTGCTCGAGCCGCGGTTCGCACTGTAATTGGCTTTCCTCGCCGTGCGGTAGGTTGTATTCCGTTTTCTACTGCCATCAAAATTCGATTTCCTTAATTGGACGCGCCACGGTCTTGTTTCGTGTGCTAGAAATTGGTAATCTTGCGCTGAAGACACAGCTCAATCACCAACTCCTGTAACGAAATACGTATTCGCCACGGTCGTCGTTCCTATTTACTAGTAACACGAAACGCGATTTCTGTCAAGAACTTTCTTAAAACAGGGGGCATCCAGGATAAATTGGAAGCAAGATTCGTGCCAACAAGGTTAGACGCAAATCTTTTGTGAAAGGTTTCGGTTCCGCAATATTATTGCTCAGTTCCTTAGGTTCTGTACGACCTTAACCAATGCATCCATGAGTTTGCTGGTCGAATCCAGCGTATTTTCGGGGTGAAAACTGATGCGAATTGCCCCTTTTTGATGCTGAGCTGAATATCCAAGTGCTTCCAGTGTTCGGCTTGGTTTTCCAGACTCGGCGCCGCATGCCGCTCCACTTGATATTGCAAATCCTAGATTATCGAGTTCGACAACAATCGCTTCACCCTGAACATCATCAAATGCCAGGTGCAAAATATGCGGCGACCTCGTATGCGCCGGGTCTGTCACCCAGCCTGAAACGCCCTGCATTGCATCCAGTGCCGCGTGTCGAAGTGTCGAGAAATGGTGCAATCGTTGATCGAGTTCGTCTACCGCGAGTTGAACGGCTTTCGCAAGACCAACGATGCCGGCGACGTTGAGCGTTCCAGCGCGAAGACCAAACTCATGACCTCCGCCGAGCACCCAGGGTTGCAAATGAGTAGGGTCCTTTGCGATCAGTACGCCCACGCCTAACTGGCCGCCGAGTTTGTGACCGCCAAAGGTCGCGAAATCCACATCTTCGAGATCGAGTGGAATGTGTCCGACCGCTTGGGTGATATCGCGGTGAACCAATGCTCCCTGAAGATTGGGAGCAGAAATCACCGCGCCGGTTTCGTTGCTGACGAGCACCACACTTACAAGCCGGTGCTGGCCCTGGGTATCGACTACGTAATTACGATTTGGGAGAATCGCGAAATTCAATTCAAGACCGGGTTCTAGGACGGAGCTGTGTTCAAAGGGAGAGATTGCTCCTTCGCCGAAATTCCGAAGGATCCAATTGTTGCCTTCCGTTGCACCAGATGTGAAAAGGACTTGTTCAGGCGCGTCAAGCCCCAAAGAAGTGGCGATTTGTTCCCGAGATGCATCCACCGCATGCCGGGCATCGCGACCGTAGGAATGGATGGAAGAAGCGTTTCCGAAATTCTCGCCCAGCCAAGGCAACATCGCCTCCCGAACTCTCGAATCGAGAGGGCAGGAGGCGGCGGCGTCAAAGTAGTTTTGGCGATTCAATAACGGTTGGCCTTAGGCCGTGACTTTGCCCATGACTTTCTTGACCAGGCTCGGGACGTCACTAGTCTGATCGGCAACGAGGGCGCCCGCAGCAAGAAGGGCGTCCACCTTGCTCTGCGGGGTACCCATGCCACCGCTGATGATCGCACCGGCGTGGCCCATGCGCTTGCCTGGAGGAGCTGTTCGGCCAGAGATAAAGCTGACCACAGGCTTGGTCATCGACTTGATGAATTCGGCGCCCTCTTCTTCGTCCGAACCACCGATTTCGCCGACCATCACGACGGCCTCAGTCTTTGGATCAGCCTCAAACATTTGGAGGACTTCTTTAAATCGGGTACCCGGAAGTGGGTCGCCGCCAACACCGACGCACGTTGTTTGACCGAGGCCGGCTTGGGTCAGCTCCCAAACGATTTCGTAGGTAAGGGTGCCAGAGCGGGAAACCATTCCGATTGGTCCGGGAGCAAAAATGTGCCCCGGCATAATGCCCATTTTGCATTCGCCCGGTGTGATGATCCCGGCGCAGTTGCCGCCAAGCAATCTCGATTTTCCGTTCTTTGCGATGATGTTCACCATGCGCTGAGAATCCAAAATCGGGAGGCCTTCAGTGATCAAGGTGATAAACGGAACTCCAGCGTCTTCCAATTCGAGCACTGCGTCCATCGCGTACGGAGCGGGAACGAAAACGATCGCAGCATCGGCGCCAGTTTGGCGAACCGCTTCGACTGCCGTATTGAAAACTGGAACGCCCAAATGGACTGTCCCGCCTTTGCCCGGGGTGATTCCTCCGACTACCTTCGTGCCGTAGTCAATCATCTGTTGGGTGTGGAAGGTGCCTTCGCGGCCGGTCATGCCCGAAACGAGCACTTTACTGTTCTTGTTGATCAAGATCGCCATGGGTTTGATACAGGATACCAGGGTGAATCTGAGTTAGTACTCGAAAGAATTCAGCACAAGAAATAGTCCTGTATTGCTAGGACTGCAACTTGGACAAACGCGATTCCGTTATCATAGTTGAAGAAGCTATGGCCATCCTGGCAAACATTCTAATTTTCGCGGTCGCACTCTTCGTCCTCTACGCGACTGTCAGATATCTTCTACTTCCGTTGATTCGAAATGCCGAGAGCAAGATGGACAGTCGCGACCGAGTCGAAGCTGAGCTTGCGAAAATGAGGCAAAGAGAACGGGAAGAAGAAGAACGAATGCGGGCCCAAGCCGAAAGGGAACTGGCCAATGAAATGGGAGATGATCCAAAACAATGAGCGAAAATAAACCACCTGTAATCGCCAAAAGCAAATTTAGATTTCGAAAGCGACTTGCCATCGGCGTTGGCGTCGTGGCGATCGCCGGGTTGTGGGCATACAGCCGCCTCGAGTGGATTCCTGCCGGTTATGTGGGCGTCATCTACAACGCCTCGGGCGGATTGCAGCAACGCGTCTACAAGCCACAGAGATTGTGGGTTGGCCCATTCCAGACACTGTATTTGTATCCAACAAAATTGCAGGCGGCGATCTATTCGCAGGACCCGAATTTTGGAGAAGTCGCTTCGGCAGATGGAATTCAGATTACTTCCAGCGATACGGCCACCACGATCTTCAATGTCGCGGTGTATTACCGGGTCTTGCCAGAAAATGTCTTCCGAGCCTTCCAAGCATTTGGTACATTACCAATCGAAGAAATTCAAAGGCAACACATTCGGCGGGCGATGCGCGATGCTGCGAACTCCGTTGGAACTCAATACGAAGTTTTCGATCTGATGGGCCAGAAGCGGCAGGAAGTGAGCGAGAAATTCCGCATCGAACTCCAAAGAGTGCTCGCACCAAAAGGGATCACGGTTGAACACTGCCTTTTGTTGGGCGCGACACCGCAAGGCGACCTCGATTCTAAGATTACGAGCCGAGTGAACAGCTATACCCAGCTCACTATCTCCAGGCTGCAATCTCAAATCGCGGAGATCAATCGTCAAACAGCGATTATTCGCGCGGACGCCGAGAGCAAGGCGCGTAATCTTCAAGCCACGACAACGAAAGAGAAGTCTCTCGAACTGCTCGAACTCGAACTGCAGGAACAAGCGGTAGACGCTTGGAACGGGCAGTTGCCGAAGATACAAAGTCAGCCCGGTCAAACCGTGGTCATTACTCCAGAAGCGCTTGCCGCAATGGGGGCAAAACGATGAAATACACACCAATATTTGTCGCAAGCGTTGCCGTCCTGACGATGTCTGGATGTATGCGCCAGATCCCACCGAGTTCTGTTGGCGTTAAGTTCAACGGCGTCACCGGGTTCTCGCAGAAACTGCTGAAACCGGAATTGACGACAGTTTGGCCCAATGAGCAACTGATCATCTATCCGACCTCCATCAAGAACGCTAGCTATGTGCGAGCCGCGAACGAAGGGGAACGGCAAGGAGACAACAGTGTCCGCGCCAGCACGATCGAAGGTGCGATCTTGCCGGTCGACGTCACTGTGGCATTTCACGTTGATCCCGAGAACGTTCTCCTTGCATTCCAAAATTTTGGAACTGAGGATTTGGAAGGCATTCAGCGCGTTTTTATTCGCTCGGCTGCGGATTATGCGGTCAACACGGTCGCTGGAACTCGGTCGATTTTCGACCTGACTGCCAAGGAACGGGCCAAATTCGGACCAGAAGTCAAAGCGGTACTCGGGCCATTGCTGAGTAAATATGGGATCACCGTCGACGATGTTTACATTGGCGAGGTTTATCCGAGCAAGGAGATTCAGGCCAAAGTAAGCGAATCCATCGCTGTTCGAACACAGCTAGATACGTCTAGGAATGAACTCGAACGCGCGAAGATTGATGCCAAAACAATTGAAACCCAGGCGAAGCAGCAAGCTGAAATTTCCGCATTACTTGCTCTACAGGGCGATGTGACGATCGCGCTGAAGAAGCAGGAGATTCGCCGGAAGGCGATCGCAAAGTGGAAAGAAGCGGGCGGCGCGACTCCGATGGTGGGCGACGGAACGATTCCATTCACACAGATCAAACTCCGATAGTTGAAATTTGTGTGAATTGCCCCTGAAAAGGAACTCCATTTCGCCAAAGAATCGTTATACTAAGTGTTGGAAGGAGCAATTCTTCCGCGCCGAGTCTAGGCCTGACGGCTTAGAACGGGGGAACCACCGTTTGGGGTGAATGGCAGCGATGCCTAGGGTAACTCTTGGCCCGAACCCGGCAGCTAACCTCGTAGGCAGAGCGAGAGTCGCTGGGGACTTCAGTCCCTGCTGATAATGCGCCATTGGCGCAGCATCTTTAAAGGCGGCGCATCGCACGAAAAGTGCAGTTCGTGGGCCGCTAACCCCGAATGTAGGGTGAACGCACACCTGTAAGTCGTTGCGGACCATCCTCGGATTGCACAGTGTAGGCACCTCAGAAGGCCCCGCATAATTCCGCGGGGCTTTCTTCATTTTTGGACGCAACCGAATACCCAATTTCGCGTATCCTGCAATACACTATTGGGGCCATGGCGAATTCAGCATCCGAAGTTCGATTTAGCGAGTTGGAACACGAGACGAAGCACTCGCGGATCCAAGTCGTGTTGGATTTGGATGGTGGGTCGCGTAGAGATATCGCGACAGGCCTAGGAATTTTTGATCACTTCCTGTCTCAGTTCGCGTTTTACGCCGGAATTGACCTTGGGCTTAAAGCCGAGAGTGATTTGCACATCGACGATTTCCACCTTGTACAGGACGTCGGCTGCGCGCTTGGTTTGGCTCTGGTTGAGTCACTCGGGAATTCCACCGCGATTGAAAAGTCCGGTGTGGGACATGGCGTTTCTGGGGAGTCACTCGTCATGGCGGCGATCGAAGTTCAATCGAAGTCGTTCCTGGGGTTTGATCTAGAATTTCGGTCCGACCGAGTTGGACTTCTTGCCACCCAGAGCGTTCCGGAATTCTTCCGCGGCTTTGCCTCTGCATCCGGATCGTCCTTGCACTTGCGGTACCTCGCCGGTCAAAATGATCACTTATTGATCGAATCGGCATTTAAGGGCACGGGAATTGCATTGGCTCAGGCTTGTCGCCGGAACGACCATCACCGCTCGCCAAAGAGCATTCGAAACAACGCTTAACACTATGGAAAACCTAATTGGTCTTGTTGCAGTCACTTTGATTTTCGGGATTCCAATTGTGGCAATCTTCTCGAGTCACAAGCGCCGTATGCTGGAAATGCAACTTTTACATGGGCAAGGCACTCAGCAAAACTCAAGAGAGTTGGAAGCGATGAAAGTCGAGCTCAGAGAGCTGAGAGAAAGGGTCAACGATCAAGCGTTGGTGATCGAAGACATGCGTGCCTTCGTTCGGAACAACAATCCTCTGCAGCAAAATGCAGACCTTCAAGATCGGCTCAACAGCTGATCTTGAAGGTCAATTGGCAACTTACTTTCCGAGCACCGATCGGAGTTCTGGGATCGCCACGAACAGATCGGCCACTAAGCCCAGGTCCGCAGCTTCAAAGATTGGAGCGTCGCCGTCCTTGTTGATCGCAACGATCAACTTACTGTCCTTGATTCCGGCCATGTGCTGAGTAGAGCCGCTGATTCCAGCCGCGATATAGAGGTCCGGAGCGACGATTTTCCCAGTTTGGCCGACTTGAAGTTCGTTCGGAGCGATGCCACTGTCAACAGCGGCGCGGGTCGCACCCGCTGCGCCTCCTAGTGCGTCGGCAAGCCCTCCAATCACAGATTCAAACGTGTCTGCGTCTTTGAGCGGTCGTCCACCAGAAACAACGATTTTGGCCTGAGTCAAATCAGGTCGGCTTCCACTTGGCTTTGCGAGCTGAACAATTTCTGCCTTCGACGGCCCGATTGTCAGGCTAACAATAGCACTAGAACCGCCGGCTGGAGCGGCAGAAAATCCAGACGGGCGGAAAGTAAACACTACCGGCCCAGTCAGAACCTCGACCTTTTCTAGCACCGTTCCCGCAAGGATTGGGCGGATGAAAACGCTCGTAGATTCGATCGCGGCAACATCCGTCACCATCGCATAGTCAAGCGCGCCTGCGAGCCGTGCTAGGACATCTTTTGATGCCATGGAGCTCACTGCGGCGACGTGGGAATAGCCGTCTCCTGCAATCGAGCGAACAGCGGCTACAACGGCGTCGGCTTGTGGAACGTCGTTCAAGCCCGCGTGATGAACGGTGCCAGCACCCGAATCGGTTACCGGAGCCCCAACGAGTTGCACCACATCGAACGGCAAACCAAGCGCAGAAGCGACTGAGGCAATCCCTGCGACATCAGATGGATTGAATGCAAGACCTAATAGCTTTGACATGATTTAGAGCGCTCCTCGCGACTTGAGTTCCTGTACCAATTCTGCGACTGAACCAACCTTCTTTCCCGCAGCGCGTGGCGCCGGGACGTCGAACCTCACTGATCGAGTTTTTGGCGCCGGAGTCACCGTTGCTGCTGTTTTCTCCAGCGGTTTTGATCGGGCCTTGATGATGCCCGGAAGAGCGATGTACCGCGGCTCATTCAAGCGAAGATCAGTGGTGATGATGCAGGGCAGAGCCATCTTAACGACTTCCACTCCGAGGTCCGTCTCGCGGCTGACCGTTACTGACTGATCAGAGAGTTCTACCTTGGAGGCGAAGCAAGCTTGAGGATAATCCAGCATCGCCGCTAGCATCTGTCCGGCTTGATTGCAATCGTCGTCGGTCGCTTGTTTGCCCATAAGAATCAAGTCCGGCTTCACCGATTCAACCACTGCCTTGAGCTCTTTCGCGATGCCGAGGCTATCGTATTTATGATCTGTTTCAACCAGGATGGCGCGATCTGCACCAATCGCAAGAGCCTTTCGGAGCTGCTCTTCGCACTCTCCCGAACCGATGCTGACGACAACGATTTCGATTCCCGGATGCTTTTCTCGTAGTCGAACGGCTTCTTCGACGGCGATTTCGTCGAATGGATTGATTTCAAACTTGACGCCGGTTGTATCAATCCCACTTCCGTCAGAAAGCGGACGCACCTTTGCGTACGGATCAATGACCCTCTTAACAGGAACAAGAATAATCATAAATTGAGCCTAGAACCCCTATTGTACCGCCGGGATAATCAGGCAGTGGACGCCCAAAATGAGACATTAGACCTATTGACAGGAACAAGGATTTATCCTGGTATGTCTCACTAGCCGTGGCACCCACACAGAGGTGCTGAAAACATAAGAAACTACGAGGAGAATGTCGATTTGACATTCGAATCGTAAGAAGTAGCCAACTCGTAGGCTCCGATTGTAAAGTCGGAGCCATTTTTTTCGAAACGCTGACTAACGATTATTTTCTCTAGTTTCTGAGGGGTTTTCCGGAATCGAGCATGTGCCGAATTCGGGCAACAGAAAGTGCACTTTGGGTGAGCTCGATAAACTCTTGGCGTTCGACGGCCAGTGCCTCTTCAAATGAAGTCGGTTTCGTGAATACCTGCTTCATCTTGTGGGCAATGGTGGCATCGTGGTTCGAGAATCTTTCTGCCTTCATTTCCTCGTCGATCATCCTGTCGATCATCCCAGAAAGTGGACCTTCCATCTGCTTCCAAGTCGGCATGGACCGGGGCTCTGCCGAAAGAGCCATGATTTTGGCGTCCCAAATCACTCGATCTGGATGGCTTGCGATCGAATCGGTAGGTCTGAGGAAACCCTTTTGAAGCGCTGCGTACCCAAATCCACTCGTTTCGCCGGATGCGATTGTCTTCAGCCCGTTGGTCAGGTCTTGAAGGGAAGTTTGGTACCGCAGCCTCATTCGGCATGTGCCAGCTCCGCCAGGCAACAGCCCTACAAGAGCTTCTGGCAAGCCAATGTTCGATTCCGGATGGCAAATGATATTGGAACACGCCGTCGCAATTTCGAACCCGGCGCCCAAGCAATGCCCGAAGACCGCTGCAATGATCTGCTTTTCGCTCAGAAGCACGGTGAGGTCTTGAAGATCCTTGAGACCTGCATCGATGGCGTTCCAGTCTTTGGCTTCTGCCCGTTCAGCGAAGAAGTTCAGGTTGTAACCCACCGAGAAAGCGCGTGCCTCACTAGTGAAGACCATCGGACCGGTCTGACTTGGGAGCCAGGTCAATAGACTCTGGACCAATTCGGGGGTGATCACACCCATCTTTGTGGTGGTGCAGATCGCACGGACCCCGTCTCCGAGATCTCGGACGTTGAATCCTGGCTGCTCTTCGAGTACGGCGTATTCCGTGAGCCCACGGTATTCCGGTTCGTTCTTCGCAGGTTCGTACTGTCCGCTGTGACCAAGAATAGCCCCGGGAGCATAGAACTTTTCGGTTTGAATTCCGAGGTGTTCCGCGCCGATTGCGTCGATCAGGGCAAACGGCCCAATCTCCCAGCCAAATCCCCACATCATGACTCGGTCGAAGTCCTGGACCGTGTGGCTGATCTCTTCTTTTAGATAGTGTGCGTATTGAAGAACCGGAACGAGGTGCTCTCGGAGGAATTCGCCGGCTTCATCTTTGCTGGCGAGAACGGTTCGAATTCGTTCACCAATCGGCTTTTTGGCGACCGCGGCGATTGAGTCGAACTCGGCATCCAGGGTATTTCGGTAGGCGTAAGTCTTTAAGTCGAGCACCAAGAACGACTTACCCTCGCGGCGGTAATAGCCCTGACCAGACTTGTTTCCTAGCCACCCTTTTTCAAGCAGGAACTTCAGAGATTCTGGCGTTTCTAGTGTCTCACGGTATGGATCATTCGGGCATTGCTCGTGCATGATCCCGGCGATGAACTGCATCACATCCGCACCAACCAGATCATTCAATCGGAATGCGGCGGATCGCGGACGCCCTAAGAATGGTCCGCAGACAGCGTCGACTTGTTCGCAGGATAGACCAAGCTTTTCGGCGGTGTGGATCGCGTGGAACATGGACCACATTCCAAACCGATTCGCAATGAATCCTGGAGTGTCCTTCGCCAGAACGACGCGCCGTCCGAGTTGGCCTTCGAGGAACTTAGTCTGCTTTTCGACTTCGTGAGGAAGAGTGTCCTCTGTTGGAATCAGTTCGAGAAGTTTCAGATAGCGGGGCGGATTAAAGAAGTGGGTGCCCAAAAAGCGCATTCTAAAGGTATCTGGGAACCCTTCAGCCAGCAACCCAAGCGGGAGCGAAGAAGTGTTGCTGCTGATCATCGCGTCTGGCTTGAGATAGGGAAGTAATTTCTGATACAGGTCACGCTTGGCATCGAGATTCTCGATGATCGCTTCGCAAATCCAATCGCACTCGGCGACTTTTGGGAGATCAACATCAATTCCACCGGTCGTTACGCGTGAAATCGCTTCGTTGCCATAGAAATGGGGCGGCCGAGCCTTCGTCGCTCGCTCAAGCAGGTTCTTAGCCGCATCTGCGGTGACGTCGAGCAAAAGCACTTCGTACCCAAGGTTTGCAATGTGGGCGGCAATTCCTGCTCCCATCGTTCCGGCACCGATGACACAAGCTCTCATACTGCCCAAAAGGATACCGTTCGGAGGTTCAGGAGCACTCATGGCCACCGGGTCAATTCAAGACACTGGTAAAAATACTGTATTCAAGAATCGAAGTTTCTCTTATAGTGGGGTTACTCGGAGTGTTAAGAGCAATTTTGCATTCTGAATTTTTCGACGAGGTTTGCTTCGAATGAGGAGTTATTTTGGAATCTGGCGAGTGATCTTAACGGTCATGCTCGCGCTGTTTGGCATAGCGATTGGATTCAGCCAAGGGGGACCGACAGGTGTTGTCCAAGGTGTGATCTATGAGGATGCCAACGATAACGGCATACGTGACGTTGACGATGTTGGCTTGGCAGATCACGAGTTTGTACTCGTTGGTCCACAAGGCTATCACCAAGTGAAATCTGGTCCAACCGGGCAGATTTTGGTCTCGGGATTGATGCCTGGCCGATACACCGTTATCCCGCCGCTGCGTACAAACGGGCGTGTCTTGGTGACGACAAATCCGATTGGAATTGGCGACTTTAATTTGGCTGCCAATGGTCAATACACACTGAATTTGGGTTATCACAAAGAGTGTGTGACCTTCGGCGTTCCGAAAATTCTTTGGGAAGTTGGTCCAAACGGTCCAACCGGCAATGCAACGGTCACGGTGACGGTGAACAACCTGAATCCCTGGGCCATCGGCTGGGTCTATGTCACCCCGCTAGGTCCTGGCACAATCACGCCGAACCCGATTCCAGTGAATCCTCCGATTCCAGGGAACGGTTCAGGGACGATCAGTTTCACCCTTTCTGGGGTCCAACCGCAGGAAGAGTATTGCTTCATCTTCGAATTCCATTCGCCCGACTTGGTCGAATGTTGTGCGGAGCAATTCTGCTTCAAAACACCTGAATGCGATTGTTTCCAAATCATCGAAGAGCATGTTGAGTGCTTGCCGAATGGAACATTCCAACTCAACTTTACGCTCCAAAACCTCACGAACTATACGGTGAATAAGGTTTGGACCCTCGGTTTGGGCGGAGCTACGACGAATCCAATCGTGCACAACGTGCCGGCAACACCTCCGGGTGGTTTGATCAATATTTCGACGGTCGTGACAGGGGCAAACCTGGGTGGAACCAACGTTTGCATTCGGATCATGCTGTACAACGGTGGGTTCCAGTGCTGCGTCAAAGACGTTTGCTTCCCATTCCCGAACTGCAACAACTGCGATAACCGTGCGCCAATTTGCTACGCAAAGCGGCCAACGTACAACGCAACTGTAGACGGATCTCCTGTGAGTTACAACGGCGCGGATTGGGCGGCTCTGAACGGCAAAACCGTTTCAGCAGTCACTTGCTTCGCTTCTTACACCGTCGATAGCCCGTCAACTCCGATGCGCGACGACTTGGTGTTCGGTTATGTCAATCAAGATCAGTATCAGTGCGCTCCTCCGACGCTCGGCGTCAATTGGGCGCTGACACCGATGGGATTCCATAACGGACTCGATGGACCTTTCGCCTCACTGGTGCCATTGGACTGCTTTTGGACCAAGAAGTACATGGGCAACGTGTTTGCGATCACTTTTGACAACGAGGGCAATGCCTATGTGGCACAAACCTCAGCTTACAACTGTGACTATGCTCCACGAATCCAAGATTTCAACCAGCCAGCAACGCCTGGTCGGAATCACTCGCCGTCGCCCAATGAAATCGCTGACCGCCGCCTCCACGGGCGAATCTTTAAGATCGCCAATGGAACCGGAAAGGTCACGATCTTCAACGAGGACACGACATCCGGTTGGAACGGGATGCCTTCTGCACCTGATCCTCTGATCAATAGCTTGCCAAACGCGTTCCCAGGCTCGCGCCCAGAACTCGAGTTGAGCAGCCAAGCATTCCCAGAAGTTGGGGACGTGACATTTGATTACGACCACAACCAAATCTTTGCCACCTGTATGGACGATGGAAAGATCTATCGCTACAACATGGCCGGGCAGAAATTGGGCTCGTTCGATCCATGGGCCGCAGACGGCGCACCAGTCGGTAGCACCGGCGACGGTTTTGCAGATTGGGACGAGAACATCTGGGCTCTGAAGTATCACAAGGGCCGGCTGTATTTCTCCCGATGGCGAGAAGACTTCGATAACTTCGCCGCTGGCAATGCCAACGAAGTGTGGTCAATCGATGTCACGGCTTCGGGTGGATTCGGCCCGGTTGGAACAGAGCGGTTTGAACTCGCTACTCCTGACCTCGTGAATACAAACAACCAACCCAATGCAACGGCTCCTATCAGCGATATCAGCTTCCAACAGCAACGAAATTCCGTTGGCGTGATGGAAGCCCAGATGTTGATTGCAGAGCGCGGCATGGGTAGTACGTGGGCACCAGGTGGAGGACTTTCTGTTTACGAACAGATGAACTACCATGCCACCAACGTCAATCCGTTGATCAAGAAGGCTGCGTTCACTAACACGTATCCACACCGATCCCGCGGTCTGATGTACAAGTGCGATCCACAGACATTGAAATGGCAAGTGCAGCCAACGCCGTATACATCGAACTATTTCAACTTGGGTAGTTCGGCCAACGGCGGAAACAACTGCGCTGGCGGCGTCGACTTCGACTTCGATGATCGAGGCTGCTCGGGATCGCCGCTCGGTAATCGGTCGTGGTTCACGTCTGACTACATGTACAGCATGATCGGTCAATACGTTTATGGATTGCAAGGATTGCCGCTCACGGGCGGAGCTATTCCGAACTCAATCCTGATCGACCTGAACGGTGTCACCTTTAACGGAGAGGACAAGACGACTATTGCAGACGTCGAGACTCCATGCCCGGCACCAAGCGGCGGGGCAGATGGAACCATCTTGATGCCTCACTGGATGGGTCCTGTTGAAGGCCGAGTTGTGAAAGTGGAAGTCATTGGTAGCAATTTCTTCCAAGAATTCAAGACTGTTCTAGACAGCACAGGCCGGTTCTATCTGGACGCTGGTCTGGCTAACGGAACGTACTCGGTGTATCTGACATTGCCAGGTCACTTGACGATGCGCAAGTCCCTGACGATCAACAATGCGAACGGAGCCCTGGCACCTGCGTCGTTGGTCCCTGGAGACGTCAATTGCGACAACGAAGTCGATTCCAGTGACTTTGACATGCTCGTGGTGCAGTATGGTCAGTCCGGTTACATGGAATCGGATATGAATGGCGACCTCGAAGTCGGGTCTGCGGACTTTGACTTGATGGTCAGTCACTATGGCTGGTCTGGCGACTATCCATAATCGTCAAAGCTAGTCGATCAAAATGCGGTGCCCGTTCATTCGGGCACCGCATTTTGTATTTGGCGGGCTATTGATTGAATCTATCGCTCCGAGAACTTAGGAAACTTTCGATAGACTCCGATATAATAACGACGATGACAAAAATGCTTACATCCAATCGAGGTGAAGGGCTATAAAGAAGCCTTTCCGAAGGTATGCCCCCAGGGACGAGGGGCCACCGCTTAATGAGCGCATTTTGCGGTTCCGAGAAGTTCGTGTAGTCGGCTCTGACGGCTCGCAACTTGGAGTGATGGGGAGCAGACAAGCTCTTTCTCTCGCCAAAGAAGAGGGATTGGACCTTTTGATGGTGGCCGCGCAGGCCCAGCCTCCGGTATGCCGGATCGTTGATCACGGCAAGTATAAATACGAGACGGAGAAGCGAGAAAAGGACAACAAGCGCAAACAACAGGACGTAAAGGGTATAAAGTTACGTCCGAACACAGCTGAGAACGATTTGAACACGCTGATTCGCAACGCCAACAAGTTCCTCTTGGAAGGCGACAAGGTGCGAGTGGTGTGCCAATTCAAGGCTCGAGAGGTAACTCACCCTGAAAACGGTCTGAAGAGGATGTTAATCATCTCTGAAAGACTGGCGGAAGTGAGCACGATCGAAAAGCCGGCCTCGCTGGACGGAAGGCAGATGGTGATGGTGTTAATCCCCAAAGCCAAGCCAACAGGTAAGAAGAAAGATGCCGAAAATCAAAACAAACAAGACGGCAGCGAAGAGATTCAAGATCACGGGAACGGGCAAGATCACTCGACGGAAGAGCGCGAATAACCACATGTTCTTCCACAAGAGCAAGTCGCAACGACGACGGCTCGAGAGTGAACCGGTACTGTTTAAGGGCGAGAAGCGCCGAGTGCGCCGAATGCTCGTAATCTAGTCAAGAATCATTCGACTGAGTACAACTCAATCGCATTCGCCGCACATACTACCGCTACCGCCCATTTGGGCTGGGAACCGGTGCGGCCCCGACCACAAACAAGGAGAAAGGTAAGAATCAATGGCAAGAATTAAACGTGGCCTAATGCGCCACAAGCGCCATAAAAAGACGATCAAAGCAGCATCGGGCTATTTTGGTCGAAAGAAGAACGTCTTCAAGCGTGCTCATGAGCAGGTGATGAAGTCCGGTCAGTACGCGTTTCGCGACCGACGAGCCAAGAAGCGAGAGTTTCGACAGCTTTGGATCGCTCGAATCAGCGCTGCTTGCCGAGAAAATGGCATCAAGTACAACGAGCTGATTGACGCGATGAACAAGAAGGGAATCGAAGTCAATCGAAAGATGCTCAGCGAACTCGCGATTGCCGATATGGACGCGTTCAAGGCGTTCATCAAGGAAGCTACGGCCTAAGCCGGAATTTCTGGAACTTTTGTCCGCCCCCAAACCTAGAGTTTAGGGGCGGATTTGTTTTATCACATCCCTCGCCGCCGAGTCGCTTGAACCTAGTACAATAGGAGTTCGACTCAAGCACTGAGTGTCCCGACGAAGAGACCCTTATGATTTTTGAACTTGATCAAGAAGAAGCAAAGTTTATCGATTCTGTCCGCAACTTTGTCCAAAGCGAAGTCCTGCCCAACACCCGAAAATGGGAAGAGAACACCGCTTTCCCCAACGAGATTTGGAAGAAACTCGGCGATTTAGGCCTCCTGTCCATGACGCTGTCGAAGGAAGTCGGCGGCCGAGGCTATTCCTGCAAAGCCTACGTTGAGGCCTGTCGAGAACTTGCAAAGGGCGATCCTGCGCTCAGTATGAACGTCGCGGCGATCAACGCTCTTTGCACGGCACATATCGAGACCTTCGGCACCAAGGAGCAAAAGGAAAAGTACCTCCCGGGGATCATCTCTGGCGATATCAAGCTCGCTTGGGGTTTGACCGAACCAGATGCTGGATCGGACGCTCGTCGAGTCAAGACGGCCGCGACTCCAATCGATGGCGAGCCTGGCAAGTTCCACTTGAACGGCGAAAAGATGTTCATCACCAACGGCGGTGCGGCTGACCTGATCATCATCGCCGCTAACGTCGATCCGTCGATCAGTGCTGATGGCAAGAGCGCATTCCTTCTGGAAAAACCGCAACCTGGTTGGGAACTGGTGAACCGAATTCACACAATCGGGGTTCGCGCAAGCAACACCGTTCACTTCAAGATGACCAATGCGGTCGGCTGGCACACGCCATGCACCTTTGAACAAGCAATCGGTCTACTTTATCGTGGTCGCCTCGGCATCGCAGCTATGGCTGTCGGAATCGCTGAAAAGGCACACGAGCTGTCGGTGGAATACTCCAAGTCCCGTGAGCAGTTTAATCGCCGACTTTGCGACATGCAGTCCGTACAGAACATGATCGCGGATAGCGAAATGGAGATTGAAGCCGCTCGATTGCTGCTTCACAAGGGCGCGACGATGTATGACAAGGGCATGAACGTGGTGCGCGCTTCGTCCATGGCTAAGCTCTACGCAAGCGAAACCGCTATGCGGGCCACCAATCGCGCCATCCAGATCCACGGCGGCCGCGGAATGACCTTCGAGTTCTTGGTCGAGAAGTTGTGGCGAGATGCCAAGCTCACCGAAATCGGCGAAGGCTGCAGCGAAATCCAACGCATGGTTATCAGCAAGACCGTATTGCGCTGAATCTACTCTAGCAACAAACAACAAAGCCGGTCCGAAACTCGGACCGGCTTTGTTTGTGACTTAAGGCTTAGATTAGCTCTTCTTTCGTCGTCGAATCAAAGCAGCAACGCCGAGACCAAGTGCGGTCATCGTTGCTGGCTCAGGCACTGCCGAGCTGGTGAACGAAGAGGTGTAGGAGATCATGTTTCCGTTTGCAACTGGGTTAGCCAGCGAGAACGAGAACTGTTCGCCCGAAAGTCCGCCAGGAACGTTTGGACCAGAGATGTTGACGGTCGATGCACCAGTGAACTCGCTCGCACCGAAAACGATCGGGCTGAACAAGGTTGCACCAGTGAAGTCGATCACCATGAACGGGTTGTTGACATCGTCGGTGTAGAATCGAACTTGGCCTGCACCGCCAGTGTAGAACGATGATCCTGGGATTGCGGTGAATCCGATGGCCGAAGTCGTGAACTTAGCGTTCGAAACTGAACCGCCGCCGATGAGACCTGGGGTCAAAACGGTGAGACCAGTGCCGGTGTAGCTACCTGTCAAAACGTTGGTCGTGGTGTTAAAAACAAACATCGACTGCGAAGCAGAAGAAGTTGGATCTGCGAACGACGCAATGGTGCCTGCAAAAGCAGAACCAGCGAGAACCGATCCAAGGGCGATGCTAAAAGCGATTTTCATCATATCCTCTCGTAATAAATTGCAAAAAAGTAGTTCGTCGAACTACAAGAGGTACTGTATCCCAAAGTCGGCCTGAAACAAGGCGAAATAAGGTTCAAAACTGTGAGTTTAACGTCGAATTAGCCGAAATCCCGTACTATTGCTTGGGGGAAGGTGCTTGCAAAACAAATCGCGCCAAAATTTCACGAAACGATTAACATTATTTCAGAGACCGCCAAATTTTCTTCGCCGTGTTTGAAAAGTCTTGACGGCTCGGAGTAATTGCTCAAGGCCGAACTCTGGCCAGGTCGTATCGGTCACGAACAACTCACTGTAAGCACCTTGATACAGCAAGAAGTTGCTCCATCGCATCTCTCCCGCAGTACGGACAATCAGGTCTGGATCAGGAATTTCTGGAGTGTACATCCGGCTACGAATCGCTTCTTCGGTGATCTGATCCGCCGACAGCCCTTCGCTCACCAGCGACTTGCAAGCATCGACGATCTCGGCGCGACCGCCATAATTCACCGCCAAAACGAAAGTGATTCCAGTGTTTTGAGCGGTAGTTTCGGTCGCGAGCCGGATGGCATCTTGTAAGGAATCCGGAAGATCGGATTGCCGGCCCGTCACGCGCATGCGAACGTTGTTGCGCAACATGGTCGGAATCTCGTCGCGCATGGAGCGCTCGATCAGCTCCATCAGGCCGTCAACTTCATCTTTGGGTCGCTTCCAGTTTTCGGCAGAGAAGGCGTATACGGTGAGGAACTTGATCCCGAGTTCGCTTGAATCCATCAAGACCGATCGGAGGGTCTTGTACCCCTTTCGATGCCCCCAAAGCCTGGTGAAGCCTTGCGACTGGGCAAAGCGGCCGTTGCCGTCCATGATCATGGCGATGTGCGCAGGGAGGCGGTCCAGATCAATACCTGACTGGACCGCGTGTTCCTGAACTTTGTTCATGCTGCGAATCGCCACTTGTGTCCGCGATTAGACTTCCATCAGCTCAGCTTCTTTCTTCTTTTGGAGAGTGTGAGCTTCTTCCACGAACTTGTCGGTGGACTTCTGAATTTTGTTTTCGAAAGACTTGAGTTCGTCTTCGTTAATTTCCTTGGCCTTAAGCTTGGCTTGTTCGTGATGAATCGCATCTCGCCGAACGTTTCGGATCGCGATGATCGCCTGCTCGGCTCGCGCGCTGACTTGCTTTGCCAAATCTCGGCGTCGCTCTTCGGACATCATGGGCATCACCAGTCGAATGACGGTGCCATCGTTGGTCGGGTTGATACCGAGGTCGCTCTTTAGCAGTGCTTTTTCGATGACGGCCACCATGTTTCGTTCCCAAGGTTGAATCGCGATTGTGCGCGCATCGGGAATGGAAACGTTGGCGACTTGGTTAATCGGCGTCTCGGTGCCGTAATAGTCCACGTGAACTCGGTCGAGGATCGCCGGTGAGGCCCGCCCAGTTCGGTAAGTCGCAAAGTCGTGCAGCATCGCGTCAATCGCGCTCTTCATACGCCTTTCGGCATCTTCAATAAGTGCATCCATGTTTTAGTCTCCTTCTACCAGGGTTCCCACGGGACTTCCGCACACCGCTTGAACCATGGCGTCCTTCTGATTTAAGTCTAACACGATCACCGGTAGCTTATGTTCCTGGCACATCGTAAATGCGGTTTGATCCATTACCGCTAGCCTCTTGGCGAGGACCTCTCCGAACCCGAGTTTGTCGTACCGGACGGCGTCGTCGTGCTTCTTCGGATCCTTGTCGTACACGCCGTCTACCTTTGTGGCCTTGATCAGGACATCTGCTTTGATTTCCAAGGCTCGCAGCACTCCGGCTGTATCGGTGGTGAAATAAGGGTTACCAGTCCCTGCGGCAAATACAACGACTCGGCCCTTTTCAAGGTGTCGCCGCGCTCTTCGCACAATGAAACTCTCTGCAACCTGGCTAACGGTGATCGCGCTTTGGACGCGAACGGCAATGCCATGCTTTTCGATCGCCGCTTGCAATGCAAGACCGTTGATGACGGTTCCCATCATGCCCATCTGGTCAGCGGTACTCCGGTCAAATCCTCCTTGAGTCGAAAAGGCGTCTCCTCGGATGAAGTTTCCTCCGCCCACGACCACCGCAACATCAACTCCTGCCTGATGGACCTTAGCGATTTCGGCAGCGATGTAGTTGAGAGTTGTGGCATCTAGCCCAAACCCGAGTTGTCCTGCAAGTGCCTCACCGCTCACTTTGAGTAGGACACGTTTAAACCGCGGGGAAGGATTTGCGCTGGATTCCATGAACCTTAATTTTAGCCGATACCGTTGGCAATGCGCGATGCAGAAAGACGCCCAGTGAAAGGTTCACTGGGCGAAGTAGCCAATCTGTACTCCAGATAAACAGCGGCCGGAGAATTCAGAGAGCTTTGACTTCAACGTACATGAAGGCAAGATGTTCCTATGACTCGTACAATTTCGGTGATTTGCCTGCCAGCTCACTCAGCGTGATTGATTGGTTAACGGTGAAGATTGTGTCGGGCTTTGACAGCTTGTCTTCATCCATGATCGAACCGGTTAGTTTCAGTACGGGCGACTTTACAACAAACCCGCCATTTTTGGCGTACGAGGCATTTTGCTTGGGCTTGCAAACAAGGTACTCATTTGCTTTGAGTCGCTCTGCATTGGTGTCATTGAGGGACCACCATTTGATGCCGTTAAAGCTAAGTTCTCCATAACATTCCAGCTTGCCATCGTTGTAATACACTGCATTTGCGGCACTGGTTACAGCATCCCCAACGACACCCTTTGGCATGTCGCTCGAGTTCAAAATCTTGAACTTAATCTTGACCAGATAGCCGCGTTGCGCCTGAGCATTGCTGGCTGCCGATGCACCTGCGACGGTTCCTGCGCTATCCGGGCGGCTGTTGTTTGAACTTGTTGGTCGACCGGTGCCAACGCTCTCTGGTCGAGTGTTGCCCCCTGAAGTCTGGGCTCCTGCTCCTGCGCTCGTGTCCGCAATTACCTTTGCAACTGCTTCATCGTTCTTCACATCGCCGGTCACCCACAACGTTGTCTTGCCTTTGAGCTTCGCCCGAGGCACTTCCTTGCCTGCGAGTACAAACTTTGTGTTGTTGTTGATAGTGAAGTTGTAATCGCCTAGTTGAAGCAATTTCGCTCCAAAGTACTTCACGGTCCCATTCATCGTGCCTTGGTGACGGTTCAGATAAGTGGTCCACGACGAACTGTCCCAAATTTGGTTGGTGAGGGTGCCAACTTGTGCCTTTGTCACGAGCACATGGATTTCTGCATTCGTACATTTCTGTGCGACAGCGGTCAGATTCTGCGTACTGCCCGAAATCGAGTACTTCGTAGCGTCGTTCACCACAAATGTCTTTTGGTGATTGTTGATTTCCATCGTGATGTTCGCTGAACTTCCGAACACCACGTTCCTTAGGACACCTTTAAGAATTCTTGGACCTTGATCGTTTTCCTGATTCTGCTGCGAAACGATGCTCGCCTGGACGAGCGATACCACGCTTTGAGCGAGGGTAGCTTCAGACACTCCAATCGCGAGAGCTGCGACTGTCAACAATTTTGCTGTTTTCGTAACCATTTTAGATTCCTCCTCGCAAAACCTGCGAGTGATAGTCTGAATCATAGAAATCTTCCGTAAGGAAACCGTAAATAGGGAAAGTTGGCCGAAACTCGAATCAAAATGGGCGCTGTCTCTAGGGGTGAATCAGTGCCGCTGTCGTCAATTCTCGTAGAATTTACACGGACTCCGAATCAGAACTTTAGAGTCCGTTTATTCCGTCCAACCTTGTTGGGGCGCATTTTACTCCTCTGGATTTTTCATGAAATTTTTTCTCAGCGCGCTGTCTCTCGTCGTTACAGGTATTGGGTTTGCCATAACCGAATCCGGTTCAATCGAAAGCTGTGGTCACGCTCGTTCGCTCCAGGGCGCGTTCTACCATGGCTATCTGCCGAACCTAGTCGCAGCTCATCGACGCGACGTTCCGGCGGATACAGATGTATTGAAGAACACACTCAACATCTCGGTCGCGCCTCCAACCAACGCAATTTCAGGTGACAACACGATCACCGCGGTCTCCAAAGGGAACAACCTAACCGAGTTCACTTTTCGCTTGAGCAACACCTTCGCGATCGGCTCGATGACCCTCGACGGGCGAACAATCAGCTACACCAGAATCGATTCCAGCACGGTTCGAGCGAATTTTGATCGCCCGTACGTCATGAACGAGCAGTTCAACCTCTTTATCTCGTATTCAGGCAATGCAGTCTCTGCCCCGTTCGGTTCAATTTTCTACGGAACGCGGGCCAGTGGAGGGGTCTATTTCGAGACTCTTAGCGAACCTTGGTACAGCTACAGTTGGTGGCCGAATAAGGACGACAACACCGACAAGGCTACATTCGATATCAATGTCACTTGTGCCAACACCTTGAAGGCGGTCTCCAACGGCGTTCTTTTGGGCACCGATGTCGTGGCGGGGAACAAACTCCGGTATCGCTGGCGAACCAGTTATCCAATGTCTCCGTATTTGGCAAGCATCGCGGTGTCGAACTATAACACTTGGACCGCAAACTACACGCACAGCACGGGAACGATGCCAGTTCAATTCTGGATTTGGCCCGACAACGACACCACGACGAACCGAAATGCGTGGCAGACCTGCGTGACGATGCTTAGCACTCTGGGCATCATCTACGGTGAGTACCCATTCAAGAACGAAAAGTACGGCATCTATCAGTTCACTTATGGTGGCGGAATGGAGCACCAGACCTGTACTGGCATGGGCACCTTTAACGAATCGGTCAACGCCCACGAACTCGGACATCAATGGTGGGGAGACATGATCACCTGCGGAACATGGCACGACATTTGGCTGAACGAAGGATTCGCGACTTATACGGAAGCGCTGTGGAGTGAGCGAAAATCAGGCGGAACTTTCACCGCCTATAAGAATGCAATGGCGAGCCGAAAGCCGGCTGCTTTCGCGGATTCGGTGTATTGCTACAACATCACCGATCCGAACCGAATCTTCAGTTCAACTTACACCTATCGGAAGGGTGCCTGGACATTGCACCAATTGCGACACATTGTCGGCGATACAAAATTCTTCCAAATTTTGAGCGCTTACCGAAATGCGTACAGCTATCAATCTGCCGTCACCGACGATTTCATCGCGATCTGCGAGCAGGTTTATGGGCGAGATCTGAGCTGGTTTTTCAACCGCGCCGTGTATGGCAAAGAAGTGCCCGACTACAGGTGGGCTTGGCAAACTACAACCAGCAACGGCAAGAACTATCTCCTGGTTTACATCAACCACTTGCAGGCGGCAAGTTCAGCGCCGACCATCATGCCAATCGACATCCGCCCGACGGTGGGGGGAGTTAAACAACAGAAGTCCGTGTTCAACAACGCTCGAACTCAGAACTTTGTGATCCCTCTAACGGGACCAGCAACCGCTTGCACCTTCGACGAAGACGCTTGGGTGCTTTCGAGCAATGTAGCGAGTACGACCTTTGTTGCTGGCGGGCCGAGCATTGTGGAAGTGACCCCCGCGCCGAATTCGACTGTGAAGTCGATATCCCAATTTAAGGTGACTTTCCACACCGCGGTAACGGCAACAGCAAAGTCGTTTAGGGTGGTTGACAAGCAAACGGGCGAATCGATTCCATTCGTTTACAGCTATTCGAGCACGACAAACACGGCAACGCTGGCGTTTGCAAAACCGCTCAGGGGAGGACCGTTCACGCTAACTGTGCTCGATTCGGTCAAGGCGACAGCCAACAGCAAAGCCCTTGATGGTGAAGCAGGATATTCCTCAACTTTGCCTACAGGGAACGGAATTCCAGGTGGCTCGGCAGTGTTTGAATTCAATCCACGCGACTTGGCATTGTAAGCACTGCTCGTAAAAATACTGGCTCCCGATGGTTAAAGCTCCTGTATAATTCTTAGGGCTTGGTCTTCGAAGTTTTGTTTCGAAGACCAAGCCGGTGTGACCAATAGTTGGCAGAGGGATCTTATGTTACGAAATCTTTTGATATTTAGTGCGTTAGCCGTGGCGGCTGCAAGCAGTGCGTCGTTCGATATGCTGTTGCTACCCAGTCAAGAAGGCAGAGTTTATCGGTACGATCCTTTGAATCGAGTAGCGCTCGGAAGCTATTCGACTGCATCCGTGCCGATGATCGCAGCAACTTCTGCCAATGGTATCGCCTACTCAGGATCCGCTGCTGGTTCCGGCATCAGGGCAAATTATTACAGCACTGGCGAACTCTATGGAATTTACAATGGCACGGCATCGGCAAAGTCCATTGATATCACAAGTACAAATGTTTTTCAGATAACTTCATCGGTACTGCGTAGAGTAAATCTAGCGAGTGGTAGCGCGACTTCATACTTGTTTAGTAATACGATCACTGGAATGACTACTTGCGTCTACGGTAACTATTTACATGTATTCGGAATAAACGCATCCAATCAAATTCAGTATCAGACGTTCGACTTAACTACGTTAACTTTTGGCGCGGTCACGAACACTTCGCTCACTGTTGGAGCGGGAACCACTCTAGGGAAAGCAGGTATCACAGTGAATCCTGTAAACGGGAAAGTTGGGGTCTTGTTCACCTATTTGTCAGGGGGAAGTTTGCTCGGTGGATATAGCGATGTTCAGAGTACCGGCCAGAATATCAATACGACTTTTACAAGTTACAATTACAACACCCTTGCGTTCTCTACCGCAGTTGGCATGCCAGCCTTTGTTGGTGGACACAGCGGCTTTTGGCTCGTTGGCCAGGACACGACGGATACGACCAAAACTCGAATCACAAGATTTGATCTTTTCTCATCCCCACTCTTTAACGACAGTCACGTGATGACAGCGCCAAGCGCAGGATATAACCCAGCCGTTTCCGCCTATGTTCCAGCGAATGTGATCGCTCCCGAGCCAGCAGAGTTTCTCGCACTCGGAGTCGGCCTTGCTGGACTCATCTTGAAAAAGCGCCGCAAGAAAGTTTCCTGAGCATCTGTGAACAAAAAAGTGGTGGCACTGAAAACAGTGCCACCACTTTTGTTTGCCAGTAAGACCGGAATTATTCTTGTCCGACGAACAATCGGTCAAACGCCAGGACCTTCATGCCGCCGCCATTGTTCGCGACGTGCTGGCTGACGTTGATGCTGCCATCCTTGAAGAACGGTTGTTCCATGAGAACAACTGACTTCACGAATTCCTTGTTAACGCGGCCTTCTGCGATCTTCTTGGCCATCTCTTCAGGCTTGCCTTCTTGAAGAGCGCGGTCGATTTCGATCTTCATTTCCTTGTCCAGCATCTCCTGTGAGAGATTGTCCTTGCTCAAGACAGCTGGTGTCAAAGAGACGACCTGCATCGCGAGATCCTTCGCTACTGGTTCCGAACCGTCGTTGCCACCGTCGAACGTGACGATCGCAGCTTTATCCTTGGTGTGGTGCAGGTAGTAGCCGTACTGTGCACCTTCGAGAACGAGCACCTTCTTGAGAACGATGTTCTCTCGAATCTTGCCCACCAAAGCTTCGACTTCGTCCTTGAGGCTATGGCCATTGACGGTGATGGCGAGCGCTTGGTCCAAGGTAGCTCCTGCGCCAAGATTTGCGAGAACGGAGTCAGCCATGGCTTGAACCGATGCTTGGAAGTCAGCGTTGCCGCTCACGAAGTCGGTTTCGCATTCAACCACAACACCAGCAACCTTTCCTGGCTTTGTGGCCAAAGCAACGAGGCCAGCTGCGGTGGATCGATCGCTGCGCTTTGCGGCAGCGGCTTTGCCTTTCTCTCGCAAAATCTCCTTTGCGCGGTCGTAGTCGCCGTTCGCTTCTTTCAGAGCGGCATTGCACTCCATCATTGGGGCGTCGGTTTCTTCGCGAAGTCGCTTGACATCTGCGGCTGTAAATGACATTTTTGTATTGCTCCTTTGTTTAAGTTTGAGTAAGTCGTTCCTTGGCAGACCAAACGGAATGTTTTGTCTGGTCTGCCAAAGAGAATTTAGTGTTATTCGCCTGCTTCGGCTGGCTTTTCTTCGGTTACAACGGCTTCCGGTGTTGCTTCAACTGCAGGTGCTGAAGCGGCCACTGTGATTGGCGTATCGTCTTCGACTGCGAACGCTCGCATCAATTCTTCGTCGACTGGGATGGCTGCGCCTTCTTCGTCTTCGGTCATGATCACATCGCCTTCGCCGATGATTGCGTCGCTGATCGGGCGAGCCTCGAGGATCACTTCGCTGAATTTACCGATAACGAGTCGGATGGCGCGGATCGCGTCATCGTTTCCTGGAATCACGACATCAGCGAGGTCTGGATCGCTGTTGGTATCGACGATGGCGACGACTGGGATACCCAGCTTGCGTGCTTCGGCTACAGCAATGCTTTCCTTGTTGACGTCGACGACAACCATCACGCTTGGCAAGCCTTGCAGATTTCGAATCCCTTCAAGGTATCGGTTGAGCTTTTCGCGCTCTTCCATGCGCTTGAGTTGCTCCTTCTTTGGAAGTCGCTCCATGTAACCGTCAGCAACCATTCGATCGAGTTCTTTCAATCGATTGATTCGTGCCGTCATGGTCTTCCAGTTGGTGAGCATGCCGCCGAGCCATCGCTCGCAAACAAAGTACTGTCCGCATCGGAGAGCGGATTCCTTCACTGCTGCCTGAGCTTGCTTCTTTGTGCCGACAAACAGAACGCTGCCGCCGTCTTCGACTTTGCGCTTGACATATTCGAGCGCATCTTCAAACAGCTTGATCGTTTGGTGAAGGTCGAGAATGTAGATTCCGTTGCGTGCGCCGTAGATATATCGGCGCATTTTTGGGTTCCACTTTCGTGTTGGGTGACCAAAATGAACTCCTGCTTCCAAGAGCTCCTTCATGCTTAGTTGTGCCATTGATTTAGGGTTTTTCCTCCGGTCTCGGTTTGGTTTTCCGCGTACGTCGCCCAATCAGGCAACACCCAACGCGAACCGAGCCGTGTGAGATAGGCCTGATTGTACCCGATTAGAACCTAAAAGCAGTGTATTCTTGCTTCATGCTTGGGTTAGCTTTGATTGCGTTGGCAGCTGCTCCAGTTGAGATGCCATTGTCAGTTCGAACAAGCGCGCTGTTCGAGTCTCCCGCATGGTGCCGTGTGATGCGCGGTGACAACTCCTTTGCTTTGCCGATAGTTTTGGAGCCCTATATGGCGATTTCGGCGACAGTTTCGCCGTCTGGTCGGTGGGTTGTATTGGGACTAGGTCGCAAGAACAAACCGCTAAACGGCACTTACCAACAACCGGATATCGACATGATGGAAGGGTCGTACGTGCTCCGCTTGTTTCAACTGAAAGATGGCGCGTATCAGTACGCGAAGTCGTTCGACCCGGAAGGCACATGGCGGTTCGACGCGTGGAGCAAGGATGAATCCAAACTGCTACTCGTTGCAGGACCGATGATCCGGGAGGGCGAACGACTACGGCGAGACTGTGGGTACGTACTCGATACAAGAGCGATGAACCTCAAGTTGCTCCTATACTACGATTACATCACGAAGTCCGAATTTGCAGAGGATCAAAAAACGGCGATCTTCACTACACTGAGATTCACCAATGATCCCGCAAACGACTATCGCCAAGTATCAACCCAAAAGGTCAGGCTCTAGCCTGCGGTCACCAATGCCAGTCGTCGTCGCCGAGCAGAGTCTGGATGTAGTTAAACTGGCCGCTGTGGTACCACATGTGCATCGCCATGAACTGGAACCGCTCATACCGAGTGGTCTCCCCGCGCTCGGTGGTGATTGTCCCGCAGATTTCCTCTTCTGACATCGATTCGATGGTTTCCAGAATCTTGCCAGAAGACTTCATGAAGGCATCGATGACAACTTGCTTCGATGCGAAATCCTCCGGAGCGCAAATCCAGCCGCTTTCAGGCCATTCAAAAGGTTCTTCGCCGCGGACCATCATCCCGATGTGATCATTGACCAAATTGATCTCAAAAATGATGTCTGCGACGGTGCGCGTTTTCGGTCCGAACTTTTGAGTAAAGGCCGATTCTGGTAGTGCCTCCAGATCCTTCGAGATCAAATGGACAGCGCTCTGAAAGACTGAAATTGCCCTTGGTTTGACTTCCTTACTCGGAATTTACTCAATTTTGAATTCGCCATCGGGGGTGGAAACGACATCGCCAGCCCGCAACTTTCTGCCACGCCGGTTTTCAGGCTCCCCGTTTACAAAGAACTCGAAGTCGTAGAGAAGTTCCTTGACGTCGGAGCCGCGGTCTACGGCGCCAATCGCCTTTAGAAGTTGGCCCAGGGTGATGTACTCGCCGCGAAGTTGAAAAGGTTTTTGAGTTGACATGAGTTCGACTGGGATAGTTTATCCATTTGCCTCGCCAGTCTGAACTCGCCAAAGCGCCGCATAAAGCCCGCCCCTTCCGACAAGTTCGTCGTGTTTGCCAGATTCGATTAGCTTTCCTGACTCAAGCACCCAGATTCGGTCTGCGTGGCGGATGGTGCTCAATCTGTGAGCGATCACGATGGAAGTTCGGTCCTTGGTGACGATCGCCAAAGATCGCTGAATCGCCGCCTCGGTTTCGTTGTCCACAGCCGATGTGGCTTCGTCGAGAATCAGCAACGCTGGATCGCGCAAAATCGCCCGGGCGAGGGAGAGCCGTTGGCGTTGTCCTCCACTGAGCTTTTGCCCGCGCTCTCCAACTACCGTATCGTATCCATGTGGCAATTGCGTGATGAAATCATGAGCTTCGGCTAGCTTTGCTGCCTCCTGTACCTGCTCCAGACTGGCATCCGGCCGACCGTAAGCGATGTTCTCGTGGACGGTGCCGTGAAACAGAAAAACATCTTGACTGACATAGCCCATCGCGCCCCGCAAACTGGAGTTCGATATCTGCCGCACGTCCACTCCGTCAAGAGTGACCGTTCCAATGACGGGATCGTAAAACCTCAGAAGTAGTCGCAGAATGGTGGACTTGCCAGCCCCGGTTGGTCCAACAATGGCGTGGGTTTCGCCGGCTGGTACGGTGAGATTGATTTCACTCAGGATCGGCTTGCCGTCCGAATAATTGAACGACACATCCTGGAAGGCGAGCGCACCACGAACAGGCAAGGGAAGAGCCATCGTTCCCGAAACCATCGAAGGTTGCACGTCCATGAGTCCAAAAATCCGGCGCGTGGAAGCCATCGCGCGTTGATATTGGTCAAGGGTTTCCCCTAGCCGCGTCATCGGCCAAAGCAATCTCTGGGTCATGAACACCAGCACCGAATACGAGCCAACTTGAAGCCGACCATTCAGCACAAGCCAACCTCCGATGACCAGCGTGCAGGTGAATCCCGAGAGGATCACCATTCGGATCAGGGGCACAAACGCCGAACTGAACTTGATAGCGTCTCGGTTCGCTTGAAGATAATCTTCGCTGACTTGAGTGAGTCGTCTGGTTTCGCGGTCTTCGGCGGTAAAAGCCTTGATAGTAGTGATGCCGCCAAGATTTGTGCTGAGAGTCGCACTCAGTTCGGAGACCGCCTCTCGGACACGAGAATAAAGCGGCAATAACTTCTTTTGGTAAAGGACAGAACCGGTGACGATGATCGGAATCGGGATGAACGCGCAGAGAGTGAGGATCAGTGAGTTCACCGCGAAAACTGCGCCGACGAGGATGATGTTCCAGAAAAGCTCGATGATGCTCGCCGCGCCTCCGTCGAGAAACCGCTCTAGCTGGTTAATGTCGTCATTCAGGACTGCCATCAACCCACCGCTCGTCGCGTCCTCGAAGTACGCGACCTCAAGGTGCTGAACATGGTCGTACAGTTCCGTGCGTATCTCGTGCTGCAATGTCTGGCTGATGTCTCGCCAGGCGAGGGTGCTCAGATAGCCGAAGGTCGATTCTAGGATCCAGACGACCGCATTGATTGCCGCCAAAATGAGGAGCTGCTGCCACCGGTCTGCGATTCCGAACTGAGTGGCGACAAAGGACTCTTTCCCTCGGACGATCACATCGATAACGACGCCGATCAGAATCTCGGGAGCAACGTCCATCACCTTGCCGAGTGTGGTGTAAATCGTCGCCAGCACGACCTTGGGCCGGTGCCTAGACGCGTATTTCCACAATCGGGGGAGGCCAGAATCCATTCGCACATTTTGGCACTAGCGCTGCTGTGCCGATAGAAAGCATCAAAAAGGAGCGCGAGCAACCGATGCTCGCGCTCCAAAGGATGATAATCGAATCTAGATTATCGAGCGTTTCGTCGTCGTCGGACCAAGCCAACCAAGCCGAGGCCGAGAGCGGCCATGCTCATTGGTTCTGGAACCGTGCTGACGGTCAGCTGCGACTGTCCGCCTTGAGCAGAAGTCTGGTAGAAGGTCACAACCTTGTTCAAGCTTGCGCCTTGGTTTGCTGCGCCAAAGTACTGAGCAGCGTAGTTGAGCGAGCTGGAATTGACGTTCCAAGCCTTGAAGGTTGGGCCAACAGCGCTGAATGCGGTGCCGCCATTGTAAAGTGCCGACCAGATTGCCAATTGCAGACCAGCTTGTTGATCCTTCGAAGTGGCTGTATCGAAGTACTTGGCAATGATTCGAGCAGCCTTCGCCTGGTTGGTGTTACCGTTCTGGCTGAGGGTCAATGAGCTGTAGCCGTGGAAAGAGTGATCCAAGAAGCTTGTGGCGTCTGCGCAGTAGGTTTTGAGGGTCGCTGAACCATTGGTGAAAAGCAGTGCGCCAACCTTGACGTTGACTGGTGCCTTTGGCATCACCTTGATGGTTGCTGAATTGGCGTTGGCCAACTGCATGCCAGTGAACTTCAGTTGGGTCGTTGCATTCGCGGCAGCGCCAAGGGCGACTGCGGCAACGACTAAGGCAGGGGTTATGATTCGCATATGATTTCGTTCCTATCCTATCAATTTCTTTGAAAAAAGAACTGCATTCAATGCGCCGCTGCAAAACTTTGTTCAGCCAAACAGCGCGCAATTGCACAATTATGCTCGAATTTGCCGGATTTTGTTAGGCGAACCGCAAAATCCAAGTATTTTTCGCAGTGAGGTTCTGCCCCTGATCTTCCGAGGCCCTCGCCCTAAAACCGTACAATTTTGAATAGTTACAAAGTCGTAACTTTTCTAAAAAGTGCAGTTTGTTTCATGAATTTGAACCTGAGGATTATCAAATAGTAAAGCTTTACAAAATCGAATTTATTGATTTTTTTGAAAACTCATCTCTAGACTCAATTTCTCCTGACAACATCAAAAATGCCACGCATAATTAGAAATGCACTAATTCGAAACTGCCTTGTTTTGAACAGTGGACAGTTGCAAGTTGGAGATCAGGATGAAATACCATCTACTTCTTTTAGCACTAGGGATCGGATCTCTTGTTTTCGGTGCATTCGCGGCTGACCCAAACAGAACTCCGACGTCAAGGGCCGAGCAGCTTTTTGCTCGGGCAACCGCCGATGATTTCTTGGGTGATGCGGCCTGTGCCGATTGCCATCCAGATAAGAGCACTGCTTTTCCTAGTTCGCTCCACGCCGCTCCGATGAAGAATTCGAAGCTCCCTCTGAATCAGCAGGGTTGCGAAGGATGTCATGGCGCAGGCGGGATTCACCAGTCGGAAGACAATCCTGACGTCGTTGCCTTTAAAAAGTGGAACGCAAAGGACTCTTCCGCCGCCTGTCTCAGATGTCACGACGCAACGCTGAGTGACGCTCACTGGAAACAATCAGGCCACGCCAAAGCTGGCCTTTCTTGCGTTTCCTGCCACCAAATTCACCCAGATTCCTCGCCAACACCTGAAAAGGGCGACGTTCGCACTAGCGCCGCGAGTAATCCGGCCGACGTAACAAAGATCGCCACGAAGTCGAGCCACGGGCTGTTAAAGGCCTCTGAAGCGAAGCTTTGTGGACAATGCCACGCGCCGCAATTGGCCCAGTTCCGATTGACCAGCCACCATCCAGTGCCAGAAGGGCAAATGCTTTGTAGCAGTTGCCACGACGCGCATCCATCCAAGACGATGAAGGGAAGAGTGGAAACGGATAAGTCGGCTTGCGTCACTTGCCACCGAGAGCAAGCAGGTCCATTCGTATTCGAACACGATCCGGTTTCCATGGGAACTGGTGACGGTTGCGGCGAATGCCATCGACCTCACGGCTCGAACAATCCAAACCTGTTGTCCTCATTCTCTCGCGGGATGTGTGCCCAATGCCATACCGAAAAGTTGGCCGCTCACTATCCTGGCCGAACTTGCTGGACCGCTGGATGCCACGTTGCTCCACACGGAAGCCAGACCGACGACAAATTCTTACAACCATAAAAGGAGGCGCAAAGAAAATGGAAACTCTATCAACACGAACCCGATTACCGATTCTTGGCGCATTGGTCGTGTGCATGGGCCTGGCATGGGCTCAAGAAGCACCACCTGCCGAAACTCCAGCAGAAGAACCTGAAGAGACTGCGGAAGTCAAGCCAACTAACCATTTGGTTGAAATTGGATACTCCGCTTGGACATCCCGCGGCAACTTCCAAAAGTGGTTGCAGTACGGAAACCCATCGAAGGGACTCGGAATTCGTCGCCTCGAACTGCTCTTCCCTGGAAAGGACTTTGCCAAGTTACGGCTTGCCGGAGATCTGAACAGGGATTCAGTGGCCGAGGGCACTCTTAGGCTAGATCAAGGTAGAGGATTGATCAAGTTCAGCGCGAGCCGAAACTTGACCCACGATCCAAGCCCAGTCCTGACCGAAAGAGGATTCCGAAACAACTACGAGCTTGATGCCACTTATATGCTTGGCCGAGACACCAGCGTGTACTTCCAGCATCGACAGCAGTCCAGGCAAAAGGATCACGTCGCTCCATACGACGATGCTCGAACAGTAACCAAAACCTACAATTTTGGCGTTGACACCATCGTTAGCGGAGGAAACCTTGGAGTCCAGTTCGGCGACAGTCGGCATTACGACCGTACGGGTGTTCTGCCAAAGACAGTTCTTCACACCACTCGAGTGAACTACGCGCATCCCGTTGGCGAAACTGCCAACCTCGAAGGAAGCGCGACCTACACCCGCATCGAGCAGCCTGCCAAGCCCGTCGGCGAGGTTCGGTCGCTCAAGTTGAGTGGTGATTGGGCTATTAATCCGCTCAGTACGATCTTCATCACCGTCCGGCGCGATGATTTGGACTTGCCAATGGTGGCAAACAACGCCGTCCGTCAGCGATTCCTCACTTCGGTGAAGTTCGCTCAGACATTGGGGGTAGGCAACCTGACATTGGGTTATCAGCGCAAGAGTTCAGAACGATTCCGCAATGACCGGACCTATGTCGATGTGCCTACCTGGGACAACGTGGAGGCAGCACTAAACGGCGTCTTGGGCAATGGCCTTCGCTACACCGTCAAAGGGTCGTGGAACCACTTGCAAAAGCAGCCCACGTTCCAAACCGAAGACGATTCTCGCGGATTGTATTGGGATGATCGCCTCAAGTTCAGCGTCTCGGTCCGCGGCGGAAACGACAGATTCAACGGATACGCTTCTTACGGCCTGCGGTTCGACCAGAACTCAGCCAGAGACGTGGAGATTAAGACTCACACCATCGCGCTCGGTGGGAACTACAACGTTTCAACTGGCGCCGATCTTTACTTCGAACTGCTGAACGAGACTTCAGCCGCAAGAGGTTTGGTGAGCGAAACGGGTCTGTCGCTGGACTCCTTCTTCCCATCCTGGACCAGCATCGCGCTGGGATATTCGCAAGCGATGGGCGAAAAGGACGCCTGGAGCATTGGATTCAACCATACGTTTGCCCGTAACGACAATCCAGTGTTTGAATACGGCGGCAACATTCGCATGACCCAGCTGACGGGTCAATTCAATCACACATTTTCACCGACTGAAACGCTCGGAATCGTGGTTTCACCTTGGCGATACGACGACAAGATCGACTCTTCAGCACGGTACCGAGCTTCAGTGGTTAGCGTTAGCTACACGCTGAAATTTTAGTCAAAAGGAATAGATAGCAAGATTATTCACTAAGGGAGAAAACCATGAAATCTAGGTGGTTCATTACATTAATCGCAATCGTCCCCGTTGCAGCTGGCTTATTAGCGTTGCAGAGTTGCGGTGGCGAGGGTGGTCCAACGTCTGGTTCAGGCGGCGGGTTACCTTCGGTATCTCAGCAATTCTTAGCTCTATTGAGTGCAGACCAAGCGGGATCTTCGTACATCGGTGCCGAAGGTTGTGTTGCGGGAACTTGTCACGGCGGATCTGGCGCACGCGCTGATGTGTCCGTGTACCAGCACTGGAAAGACACAAAGCACGCTGATAAAGGCGTGAATTGTGAGCGATGCCACGGGCCTGGAAGCAAGCACGCCGCCAACCCAACCAGCACCAACATCCTCAACGGTCCAAAACTGACTTCGCCTGTCGTTTGCGCCCAGTGCCACGGTCCAATCTATGACCAATGGAACTTCTCGCAGCACAGCAAGATCGTCGTGGACCCAGTAGAGGACCTGATCGTTAACCCAACGACCTACGGCAAGAATAGTCGATGTGGCTCCTGCCACAGCGGATTGTTCCGAACCGAGTTGAACGAAGGCGGAGTCGATATCGCCAACGTCAACAACTCCGTAATCGTTGAAATCGGCGAACGCACCTTGGATACGGTTCCCCATACCGCCAACTGCGTAACTTGCCACAATCCTCACAAGAACACAGGCAACTTGACCGACACTGGTGATGAAGTTCAACTTCGCCACAAGACGTTCAATGACGTGACCACGCCAATCGGCCCTGGTCAACCTGCCTCTTCGACAACCACATTCGATCACATCTGTGCTCAATGCCACAACGGCCGTGGTGCAAACCCAGCTGATAGCGCATTGAACTCTGGAACATCGCGCCCTAACATGCACGATAGTAACCAGTACAACATGTTGATGGGATTGGGCGGCGTCGAAGCCGGTGGTCCAGTAACTCCATCGAATACGGCACACGCCTCGATTCCTGGACAATGCTCGAAGTGCCACATGCCAAGCTCAACTCATAGCTTCACCGTAAGCTACGACAAGAGTTGCTCGCCTTGCCATACCGCTGCCGACGCAGCTGCTCGCGTTAACACAACAAAGAGCGACATCGTTGACAAGCTGTTTGCACTGCGAACCCGCATGGAAGAATACGCTCTTGCCCACTATGGCAACCGCGACTTCTGGGACTACACTTCCATTATCACCGCTGAATACGGAACAGGTACCGGTCCTAACCAGTCCACAGTGCCAATCCAACTGAAGCGAGCACGACACAACTACTACTTCATCATTCGAGATCGCGGCTATGGCGTACACAACGCGCCTTATGCACGGCACTTGCTGACAATCGCAAACATTAACATGGAAGCGATTGACGCTCCAGCAATCTCTGCCTCTCGATCATTGACGACATCGTTCAATGAAAAGCTGAAGGTCATTGAACAAGATCTTGCGAGAGCAAGAAAGGCTGAATTAGAGAAATAAACTTCTCTAACATCGCATGAATCAGCCTGGTCGGCGGGAGTACTTTTTAGAAGGAAACCGCCGGCCCAATGTAGAACTAATGAGTAAGAGGATTCCTGAATGAACAATTCCATGACTTTACTTCCAACTCCCGCGCCAGCCTGGGCATTACAGCTCGGGGAATTTGGCAAGTTCTTGGTGGTCATAACGTGTTTGCTCTTCATCGTTTCCTTTGCATCTCTAACGTTTCTAAAGACATCGACATTGGCGTCAAAAATTGGCGCATCGTTTTTCAATGCAGGCGTCGCCGGACTCTGCTCAATTTTCGCGATCTTAGGCACGCTCTTCGTCAACAATCAGTTTGAGTTCGAGTACGTCTGGTCTCACGCCGATAAGTCCAATTCCTGGCCATATCAAGTCGCTGGAATCTGGTCCGGACAAGAAGGATCATTCCTTCTGTGGGCGCTTTGCGCCGGACTTTTTGGAGTTCTCGTCGCGAGGAATGCTGGCGAGTTTAAGAAGCCGTTTCTGCAGGTCTATGGACTGTTTCTCGCTGCGCTCACCGGCATCCTCGCTTACGAATCTCCGTTCAATTTGAACCTCATCGACGGGAAGACAATCGCCAATCCTGCCGATGGCGTTGGGCTTGCACCATCTCTACAAAACTACTGGGTCACCATCCATCCGCCGGTGATCTTCCTTGGATTTGGCTCGCTTACCGCCGTATTTGCATTAGCCGTTGCGGCACTAATCCGGCGCAGCTATACAAACTGGATTCCGATCGTGCGACCGTGGGCGATTATCTCGTTGACCTTGGTCGGACTTGGGCTCTGCATGGGCGGATTCTGGGCATACGAAACCCTGGGTTGGGGTGGATTCTGGATGTGGGATCCGGTTGAAAACGTCAGCTTTGTGCCTTGGTGTTTCATGGCGGCTTTCGTTCACGGAGTGCTCGTTCAGTCGGCACGCAAGAAGTGGCAATTCACTAATATCCTGCTCGGTGGTTTGCCGTTCCTTGCGTTTGTTTACGGAACCTATCTCACTCGCTCAGGAATCCTTAGCGAGACCAGCGTCCATAGCTTCGCTGAAATGGACCGATCGGCTCTCAAGATTATGATGAGCATCCTCGGCGTAACCTGCCTTGGGTTCTTTGGACTTTTGATCGCGCGCTTCATTAAGGATCGTGATAAAAAGCCAGCCGAAACTCCAAAGGTAAGTGGTACCAGTCGTGAGAATTTCTACCGCTACGGCATCATTTTTCTCCTTGGCCTTGGCCTTGCGACAGGGATCGGAATGAGCGTGCCACTTTTCATGGCTCTCTCCGGACAAAAGACAAAGGTGGTCGAAGAGCACCAATATCACATGGTTGTGCCCTGGCTCTTTGTGCCGATCATGTACCTGCTGGCAATCACACCTTTCGTCTCTTGGAAGTCGGTGCCAATGACAGAGATTTTCAAGAAGTTCTACACGATAATGTGTATCACGATCGGCATTACAGGAACTGCAATGCTTGTAATGGTTGTCAGCCCATTTTCGAAGGTCGCTGAGCTGCAAAGAGTTGTAAGTTTTCCTGCCGGTTTAAGCGTGAAGGGATTGGGCTGGGTTCTCTTCCTGACCGCCATGTGCTTGTTGGTCATTGTTGGCAACACCTGGCGACTATTCGAGGTGCGAAAAGCAAAGAAACTTGCTTGGGGGCCGTTCGTCTCTCATATAGGACTTGCGGTATTGATGGTTGGTCTGATCATTTCGAGAGGTTTTGAACGACACTTAACAGCGATGGTGATGGATGGACATCCAGGTCAAGCCTTCACTTATGCCATTAAGTACCGTGGAATGACATCCAATAAATATGACCGCAACAACAAGGTCATCTTTGATATCTTTGATGCACATAAAGGTGAAAAACCACTCTTCAGCATTGCACCTGGCCTGTACTATGTTAAGGGACAAGACGGTACTGAAAATCCGATGATCTGGCCTGATATAAAGCGCCACCCGTACTACGACTTTTACTTCACCTTGAACCCACCTCAATCGGAAGGAACCACGCCGATCGAGTTCAAAGTTGGCGATTCTAAGACAGTGGATCAGTTCACGATCACCTACCTCGGGATGAAGAGGGAAGGTGAAGCTGGGATGGGCGGCACCAAGTTCGGAGCAGAGCTACGGGTCAACGACGGCACCAAGACCTACACGATTACGCCGAAACTTGAGCTCAGCTTAGATTCTTCTGGACCGGTTCACCACGATGCGAACTTGGACAAGTCAATCAAGGTCTCACTGGTTTCGATGAATGCTGCCAATAACTCGGCAACACTCCAGTTCAACTTGGCTAGCCCGATCTATCCGGTCGAGATCTATCACAAGCCACTCACGATTTTCGTTTGGTTGGGCACGGCAATCATGGCGCTCGGTGGATTCATGTCCGCGCTCTATCGCCGCGCACCAAAGGCTACTTCAGACGACAGTTTAGAGCCTGAACAAGGCTCTGATGAGAATCGCAAGGGAACGAAAAAACTTGCACCCATTCACTAAGGAACATCAACAAAAATGAAAAGAATCACATCTATCTCTCTTCTTCTCGGTTTGGGCGCGATGGCTCTCGCACTCGGCACGATGGGCAAAGTGTTCAATGACACTTACAATGTCAAGGCTGACTCGAATCTTGGAAAAGCCAAGTGCGCCGTCTGCCACGCTAAGACAACTGGTGGCGCGCTGAACCCATACGGCACCGACTTGAAGGCAGCATTGAACGGCAGTAAGAAGCTCACAAGTGCAATGTTGAAGAGCGTTGAAGGCAAGGACTCGGATGGCGATGGTCGCAAGAACATCGACGAGATCAAGGCCGATAAAATGCCTGGCAAGAAAGACTAACCGAATACATATTCCAGAGTCACAGCTACGCTTCTGGGCACTGTGACTCTGGAACCCAAACCGTCAAAGCCCCAGAATCTATCCCAAATTTCACCTTTTATGATCAAAATCAGACCTACGAGAAAGCTCCTCCTCGGCATCCTTCCACTCCTGATCGCGATCACACCATTTTTCTTCGCTTTTGCCCAAGCGCAAGAGCCTCCGGCAGAGGAGGCCGTTCCAGTTTCCGAAGCGAATCAAACATGTCTCGGTTGCCACGACCCGGCAAATGAAGGTGCCCCTGGTGTCCACATGGCGGCTCTTCAAGGCTCGCCCCACGCGTCAAACGATTGTACGGACTGTCACGCCGAATTCACCGCGGATGCACCGCATACGACCGAGATGAAGAAGTCGAAGGTCGCCTGCGAAAACTGTCATCCCGATGTCGTTGAGGCATTCAATAGCTCGGCCCACGGCCAAAAAGCGGCGACAGATACCGAAGTTCCAACTTGCATCTCCTGCCACACTGCCGGTACCGATCCGCATGCGATTCAGCCGAGCAATACGCTAACAAAGAAGGCAAGAGTCGAAAAGTGCTCGCTATGCCACAACGATAAGGCGATCATGACCCGCCACGGCGTTGATCCCGAAGCAGTGAGCAGTTATGAAGCCAGCTTCCACGGTAAAGCATTTTTGAAGTTTGAGAACTCTAAGACGGCGATCTGTACCGACTGTCACACCAACCACTCGGTGATGGCCGCAACGAATCCCAAGTCGTCCACCAACGACGCCAACGTGGCCAAGACCTGCGGACAAGCGGGTTGTCACCCAGGGGCAACTGCAAGCTTTGCCCAATCAGGATTTAGCCATCTACACATCACGATCAAAGACAATCCACTTCTTTCAGCCATCGAGTGGTTCTTCAAGATTCTCACGTTTGGTGTGATTGGATTCCTCTTGATGGGCGTTGCGTTCGACATGAAGGCCGCGCTGTTCAGCAAGAAGCCGATCGCGGTTACTCGTCCGGTGGCGTTTACGGTGGCTGCCGCGTTCTTCTTCCTCGTTCTCTCGATCATCCTAGCAGTGCTGAAGCAGCCATACGGCTTGTACACCACGGCCGCTGCAGTCATCATGGGTGCAGCATCTGGCGCGTTCCATGTCGCCTCAAAGCCCAAGCGCGACATTGACCTTCCAGTCGAACGAAGATTCCAGCGGTTTACCGTTTCGCAACGGCTCCAGCACCTGACCTTGATGATCACTTTCATCCTGCTGGTGCTTACCGGAATGCCAATCCGCTATCCAAACAACGATGTGATGCGAGGGGCATATCTGGCTCTGGGTGGAATGGATGTGATGCGCCTCGTCCACCGAGTATCAGCGGTCATTCTGATCATCGCTTGGATCTATCACACAATTGAACTCCTCGTCCGATGGAAGAAAGCTGGATTCTCGATGGATTCGTGGACGATGTGGCCCCGAAAGAAGGACTTCTCAGACGTGGTCGGAACAGTGAAGTACCACCTTGGAATGGCACCAGAAGAACCTGAATTCGACCGATTCCAGTTCCGTGAGAAGTTCGACTACTTCGCCGTCTACTGGGGTATGCCGATCATGGTGTTCTCGGGATTGATTCTGTGGTACCCAGTTTTCTACAGCCAGTTCCTACCAAGTATCGGGCTCCCGATCGCCTTCATTGCCCATAGCGACGAAGCGGTTCTGGCGTTCCTAACCATCGCGACGTGGCACTTCTACAACACACACTTCAACCCTCATCACTTCCCGATGAATCCTGTTTTCATCACAGGTGAAGTAGGAGAGAAGGATATGCAACGCGAACATCCGCTCGAATACAAGCGCATTGTCGAAAGCGGAGAACTCCCAGAGGAGTAATCAGACACAAGAATCCCCGCCGATTTCGGCGGGGATTCTTGTATGTTAGACGTTAAATCTGAAGAGCATCACATCGCCCTCTTGGACGATGTACTCTTTGCCTTCACTTCGTACGAGCCCCTTCTCCTTGGCAGCTTGCATATTGCCACTGGCCACAAGGTCGTTAAAGGAGACTGTTTCGGCTCGAATAAATCCACGCTCAAAATCGGAGTGAATCACGCCAGCGGCTTGAGGCGCGGTCATACCTTGCTTGATTGTCCATGCTCGGGTTTCTTTAGGGCCTGTTGTCAGATAGGTCTGGAGGCCGAGCAAGTGATAGGTCGCCTTGACCAGTTCCTGAAGGCCGCCATCTTCGACTCCTAGACATTTCAAAAATTCAGAGCGATCTTCTTCAGGTAGCTCGATCAGTTCGGATTCAACCTGAGCGGAGATGACGACAACTTCGGCGCCTTCCTTGCTGGCGAGGGCTTTGACGGAGTCAACCCAAGCATTGCCTTTCGCAAGGTCATCCTCGCTCACGTTGGTGGCGTAGATGATCGGCTTTCCGCTGAGCAATCCGAGAGGCGCGATGGCCGCCGCTTCGTCTTCTGTGAGGGTGACTGATCGCGCTGGTTTGCCTTCGTCCAGGACCGGGATGATCTTCTCCAGCGCATCAACTTCGACTTGGGCTTCCTTCTTCATCCGAGCGTCTTTGCGGGCGCGTTCAATTCGCCGTTCGATTTGGGCGATGTCCGAATAAATCAGTTCGAGATTGATCACTTCGATATCGCGAAGAGGATCAACCGAGCCGTTGACGTGAATGATATCGTCGTTGTCAAAGCAGCGAACGACATGGATGATGGCATCCACTTCTCGAATGTTGGCCAGAAACTGATTGCCAAGTCCTTCGCCTTTGCTGGCACCCTTCACCAATCCGGCAATGTCCACCAACTCCAGCCGTGCCGGAAGAATGGTCTCCGAACCGGAAATCTTGGCGAGAACTTCTAGCCGAGAATCAGGGACGCTGACCATGCCGACATTCGGCTCGATCGTGCAGAAAGGGAAGTTAGCGGCCTGAGCCTTCGAATTTGCCACCACTGCATTAAACAGAGTGGACTTTCCAACATTGGGCAAACCGACGATTCCTGCGCGTAACATAGCCTTTAAACGAACCTTTTGGGGACGGGCTATTGTACCGCGCGGGGCTAATTGACTTCCGAAACAAAGACGTCCGTGTTCGAAATCTTGAGGTCGTATTTCTTGCCGAGCACGACGATGCCCTTGATGTTCATGCTTTTCCAGGCCTTCGGTAGATTCGGCTTGCACGATAGCCAATAGCCGTTTTTCAGCTCTTTGGTCCAGTTTGCGCCGGAAACCGGTTCTTCGTCGATCCGAATGCCTGCGAAGCCGTAGAGCACAGTCTGTAAGCATCCCCCCGCGCCAGTCGTAAAGTACGTCAGAGATCGCTTTCGCTTCTCGCTAAACAGCAATAGCGGCTGCTTTGTAAAATCCTTCCAGGACTTCTTCCACTCCGCATAGGCAAGGTCAGGTTGTTGAAGGCGGGAGTAGATCGTCGCGTTGACGCTGTCTGTCATCGCAGGCCCATTTGGAATGGTCTTGTTAGCAAACCTCGACATCATGTCGCTGGCAGATTGAGTGGCAACCTCATCTTGAAGCGGGTAGATCGCCAGGACTCCCGCAGCTTGCTTATATCCCTTGCCGCGGTCACCTTCGTAATTGATCAGGTTGCCTTTCTCGTCACGCGGCATCTTGAGCATCGGTTGAGACGGCAAATACCGCTTGAAAACCTGATTGACCACACAATTGGTGTAGAGGTCATTGTCGCCGGTGAAGTTCTCATCCGGTGACATCGTGTGATTCAGCGATGTGCCTGTGACTCGATCAGCGTAAAAATGGGCCACCGCGCGGCCGATCTCGTTCGAATCCTTGATATCCACCAAACCGAGCGCGCTTGCCAGTTGCAATCCGTGGACGACAGTTGCGGAAATGTGATGTTGGAATCGGCTTGGCCCCGGGACAGTTTCGAGCCCAGTCACGCTCGATTCCCACGGGTACATGATCGCTTTCGGATCTGCTGGAGAATTGCCGAGCTTCTTGCCGTTGCCCACCGGTCGACCTGCGGCAACCCAGTTCAAATAGTTTCGCCGCGCCGCTTCCTTTTTGTTGATCCGATAGAGCGGAATCGTTGCCGCGCGATCCGGATCCAACAGCATGAGAGCAGGGAAGACCCAAACATCTGCGTCCCAAAAGACGTGCCCAAAATAGTAAGTGCTGCTCAGCCCCATTGGCGAAATCGCCATTTCGTTGTCCGGGTGAATCGATGAGCGCAAGTAAAACAGGAACGAGCGAATCGCTTGTTGGTCTTCCACTGGGCCGTCAATCTCGATATCGGTTTCCCAGAAACCGTCCCAATAAGTCTTGGCGCGTTTGGCGAGGTCCTTAAAATCGTCCGCCGGCGGATTACCGTTGTCAAAGTTCGCCGGAATGTATTGGGAAGTCTCGAACTGGTCTTTGGTCAAAGCGTCATCAGTTCGGTTCAAGTCTGCGGTGGTGGCAACCTTGGTCGTCCAACGCTCTGCCCAGATAGGCGGCCCGGCTGGATCGATGATCGACTCCCGGATCACTAGCATGTGACGATCTTTATCCGCGATCGCCCACCGAGTTTCTAGGATTCCCGTGCGCATGTCGAGAGTTTGTTGATAGTTCTCGATCTTCTCAGGATCAAATGGCGGCTGGGTAGTACGCGTCGAATACCAGTTCTTGAGCGGCAAAATACGTTCCTCGCCACCAGACTCGTAGTTCGTGATGGAAAACGCTTCAAGCGAATTGCCTTCGGAATCGAAAGGCGCGGCAGATCGACTGAGCCTAATTCCAACCTGTCCGTTCCAAAGTACGGCTGGAGTCGGATCCTTTGGGTTGGTCTCGCTCAGCACCCATGGATCGGCGGCGGCAGATCGGGAATCGGTCGACTCGCTCGTTGGGGCGGATGACTTGTTACAACCGCAAATCAGCACCGAGCTGCAAGCAAGAATCGATAGCCTTCGCCACATACTCAGCCACTAATCGCACTAGCTTCGGATAACACTGCGCGGACGCTCCAATTGTTCCGCTCCAAACTCTCTCTTGCCTCGTCTTCTGTGAGGTTAGAAAGCTCGCGCACAATCCGGACGCAACGTTCCTTAAGCTTCACGTTCTTCGCTTTGACATCGACCATCAGGTTCTCGATGACCTTGCCACTCAGCACCATTGCGATCGTGCTGATACGATTAAGAACAAGCTTTTGCGCTGTTCCCGCCTTCAATCGGGTGCTTCCGGTCAGAACTTCTGGGCCAGTTTCCAAAACGATCGAATGCTCTGCTTCTTCAATCAGCGGAGCGTTTCGGTTATTGACGATCGCGCAAGTCCAAAGACCTTTTTGCCGTGCATGCCGGATCGCACCAATGACGTACGGCGTCCGGCCAGAAGCCGCGATTCCAAAGACGACGTCGTTTCGAGTTAGAGCCAAATTGTTGAGATCATCGATTGGTGCGTGGGCGTCGTCTTCTGCGTCTTCAACGGCTTGACCGACAGCCGCTTCGCCGCCTGCGTGAAGTGCCACAAAACAGGATGCGTCGATACCGAAAGTGGGTGGCATTTCTGCTGCGTCCATCTTGGCGATACGCCCTGAAGTACCGGCACCGACATAGATCACTCGCCCGCCGGAATTGTAGGCGTGGGCGGCTCGCTCTGCAGCGATGGCGATGGCTTCTTCGGCTCCTTGAAGCGATTTGATGACGACGAGTTCTTCCTCGTTCATCAACCTGACCATTTCTCGAGGAGTCATCCGGTCCAATCCATAGGATCGAGGATTTCTGTTTTCAGTGCTCATACTTGCTTTTCAATTCGGTTAATGGCCAACAACGATGCTCCGCGGACGGGAGATAACGGTATTTCTGCTGTTTCCAGTCCTAATTGAACCTCGAAATGTTCGCGTACGACCGGACTTGATGCCCAGAACCCACCCGCGCGAAAAACTTTAACCAATTGGTTAATCGGGGGATAACAAAGAATATGGTTCTTCACTTGGGTTACGAGTAATTCCACGTTCGCAATCACGATTTCGTGACACATTTCATTGTCGGTTGCTAACGCGGCAATCTTGCTCCCAACCCGTGCGATCTTTGGGGCCGGCGCTTGCCTTGACCGATAAATCTCCGCCAAAACGTCGTTGACGGCCGAGGTTCCGAACTCTTCATCCAGAATCGGCTGAATCACCTCGACAAACTGCACGGGACATCCAGGTTCAAGCAGTTTCTGAATTGCGAGCCGTCCGCAATAGAAGCCGCTTCCACAATCTCCGAGCAGCGGGCCACCCCCACCGGATTTGACAACCGATCCTTCATAAAAACTGCTGATGATCGAACCTGTCCCTGAGATCACGCAGACAGCATCTTCCGAATTGCAAGCGCGTAGTGAAGCATGGAAATCTGGAACCACTTCAAAGTTCTCGTACCCAAGTTCCGTGAAAATCGCCTTCGCAGCGTACGCATCCGATTCGGTCAAAATGCCCGCCATCGCGCAGACGCCAGATTCAAAATTTGGAACCCCTGCAAGGGCCGATGCAAGGCTCTCTTTCAGCTGATCTCGGGGCGTCGAAGCCCAGTTAGACGAACCGCCGGTGCCTTCAAAGGCCACTGTTCCGTCCAGCAGAATGGCTTCGGCTCTGGTGCTCGAACCACCGCAATCCAGCCCGACAACGATCAAACGGCGCTCCCTTTTGTAATCCTTGCTTCAAGCGGAATCAAAATCACGGCAAACATGACGATACCAGCACAGGTGAGAAATGCGGTGGAGGCTCCACGGGTGTCGTACAGAACGCCGGTAATCAAGTTGGCAAAAATCGTCAGAACCCCTTGGGCGAGGGCAAAAATCCCAAGCGCAGAGCCTCTCGCGTTTGCAGGAGCAAGGTCAGCAATGAGGGCCGTACTGACCCCTCGAAAAATCCCGACGTGAAGTCCGTACACGGCAAATGCAAGCACAATCCAAGCCGCCGGAAGGGAAGCCATCCCAGCATAAGCTATGGCAAACAGAGTCCAACTCGCAGCCAGAACGCCCCACCGACCGATTTTGTCGCTGAGCTTGCCCGCCGGGGCAGAGCTCAACGCAAAGACGATATTGTGCAGAGCATACAACCCGATCAACTGGTCGTCTGAGTAACCAAGACTCTTCGCATGAACGAGCAAAAACGCATCTGATGAGTTCGCCAGGGCAAACAGTCCCAGTAGCCCCAGTCCCCACCAAAATTTCCGTCCGACTGACTTGAAATCGAACTGCAATTTGGTCTTGGTTTGAGTCTCTACAGGTTGGTCTTTCAACCGAAACGACAGCGCGACCGCGATGAGGCCAGGCAAAGCCGCGACCAAAAACAGGGTTCGGTATTCGCCAGGCAGCAGCCGAATGAAGACGAACGATACCGCGATCCCGGCAACCGCGCCCCATGTATCTAGGCTACGGTGCCACCCAAAAGCATGCCCGCGATGTTCCGGGTCAACAGATTCAGTGATGAGCGCATCTCTTGCCGCTGTTCTAAGACCCTTTCCTGTTCGGTCCAAACCACGTGCCAAAAGCATGACCGGCCAACCAGTCGCAAAAGCCATGATGGGCTTGCCAAAAGCACTCAAAAAATAGCCTGAACGTACGAAGGGCACGCGCTTCTGGATGCGATCACTCCAGATTCCACCCGCGCCAGTTGTGAATTTGACGATCGCTTCTGCAATCCCCTCAATGTTGCCAACGATAGAGGGGGGAATCTTCAGAACTTGCGTCATGAAAATCGGCGTCACGACGTAGACCATCTCGCTGCAAACGTCCGCCCAGAAGCTTATCCATCCCATCAGACGGACTTGGGTCGGCAGGGGTTTGCGGTCCGACATCGCCTCTATCATATACCGAGCGGTGCTAAACTCGTGGTGCCACTTTGGCTTGTTTTCCCATGAAACGATATCAAGGCGAATCTTTACCTGACCGTCCCCGCATTGCCGTGGTGGCGAACGATGCGATCGGAAACTTCGTGGTGGGCACCCCCTTGATGCAAATGCTCCGGGAAAAGTTCTCGCCCTGCACGCTGGATTACTACGGTGGCACGCGGACCTGGGAATTGGTGGAAGCCTCGGACCTCATTGATTTTGCTCATCCGGCGCACGGAGCTCAACCCAACCAAACTGCAAAGGTTATCGCCGAGCAAACTGAAGATCGGGACTACGACTTGGTCGTCAATGTGGAATGGACCGGATTTGCAAAATCAGTCACAGGAATGCTCTGTGGGCTCGGAACCGCCGTCTGTGGTCCGTGTATCGGAAATGGTGGTCGCGGAGACTTAGCCTGGCCGTCAGACGATCGCGGTGCACTCTGGGCGGATCAAGAGTGGCTCTCAGAGGAAGTCACTAGCCGGTATCCGTTTTTGAAGTCGGGATTTATCGGCGAGATATTCTGCCGACTAGCCTATCTAGACGGCGACGTGCCCAATTACCGTCTTCCAGTAGCAGACCCTAAAGTTTCGGTGCCAGACGTTTTGATTGCCACCGCTGCGAGTCTGCCAGAGAAGCTCTGGGCGCACGAGAAATGGATTTCACTCCTATCGAAGCTAAAGGCGAGCGGTTTAACCATCGGGTTAATTGGCGCGCCGAAGGCGAAACAAGCTGAGTTCTGGAACATAGCCGACACGGAAGATGATCTTGTGAATGCTGGGATCGTTCAGGATTTCAGGGGCGCGTTCACGTTGCCGCAGGTTGTCGGAGCGCTCGGGCAAGCCCGAATGGTGCTCTCGATTGATAACGGAATCATGCACCTTGCGGCAGGGACAGATACTCCGATTGTTGGATTATTCCGCCACGGGATTCACCGGCTCTGGTGTCCTCCGCGCGACGGCATCACCGTTCTGACTCCGGGCGATGATTCTTTGGTTGCGGCTATCGACGAAGCCGAAGTCGAACTCGCAGTCCGAAAGATTTTGGGATAAAGTGTAGGCATGCAACGCATCGCATTCGGCGTCGTTTTCGCCAGTATGATCGCCTTTTCAGGCGCACAAGACAAACCGAAGTATTCCTTTGGGTTTAACAAAGTTGAGTTCATCGAGTCGATGCACTTTAATCCGAGGCCGATTGATGCGCTTGTCGACACGGTGATCTTGCACCACACCGCCGGACCGACGACTGCCAGCTGCGTTGATTGGTTTTTGAACCCAGAGAGCAAGGTCAGTTCCCACTACGTCGTTGGACCAGATGGCTCTATTATCCAAATGGTTAACACGTTCTACCGAGCGTGGCACGCAGGTGCGAGCAAGGATTCCTTAGGGCGAGAGAATGTCAACAACTTTTCGATCGGAATTGAAATCGTGAACGTTGGCGACGGCAAGCACGATTATCCTGCCGATCAAGTCAAAGCCGTTAGAAACCTTGTTGGTTATCTGTGCCGCACCAAATATCGGGGGCAAATCAAACAGATTTCTAGCCACGAGTACATCGCGGTGCCACCAGGTCGAAAAAATGATCCGATCAACTATCCCTGGTCGAGCCTGTATAACCTCAGCGAACAGCTTCAAATTCCGTTGATTTACGGTCGAACTGACCAGACGGTCACGCGGTACGAGCCCTGGGTAAAGCGCTAACTCGCGAGGAGCTGAGACCAGCGCGCTTGATCAATGCGACCGAGAGCAGCGAATTGGAGGCCCACACGGCACTTTTCGCTGTCCTCGCCCTGCCCAAACCGGCTGTAGACGACTTCGGTTTTGATCTCAATCGGACCCATTTCGGTTTTGACTGCAAACCGAACCTTGTCTCCAGTTTCGAATGAAATTGGTGATTCGATTCCGATGCCTTGTGGCGCGATATCGACGATTTCGACTTCGTGCGATTCGCCCGAGTCTGTAATGATTGTGCCCATCGGGAGCATCGAGCGGCGGCGTGCTTGAGGAAGTGGCGGGTCCATTCGGACCAGCGATGGCACCGTGAAATAGCAATGACCGTCGACAAGCCCGACATAGGTTGACTCGATTGAACTTGAAGCCTTAACGCTCGACAGAAAAATCTCGAATGGCTCTCCGGCCATGAATTCGTCGTAATGATCCAGTTTCAGCACGAGCCGCGACTCTGGGCCGTCGGTGACCCAACCATAGAATTGGTCTCCCGATGACTTTCGGACTAACCTTGCTCGCGTGCTAATGAACGGTTTCATAGGTGAAGGACTTTATTCGAATCCGATTTTCATTATCGGCACAGCATCCCAAAAATCCAGCGCTCTGAATTGAAGATATGCCGAAACTAGCAAGAATTGGGGGCAAAGACTCGCTGAATCAAAAAAGTATGATCAATTGAGCCAGCAATCCCGTCTAAAAATGGGTATCGTGCATCGGCACGTAGTGCCAATCGCTATACTGCGTAAATAAGAGAGGTTGAACGAGTGAATCGTCTATCACGATTGATGCTATTTTTAGGGGCCTTCCTTTGGGCTCTCGGCTTGGTGTCGCCGGCTAGCGCTAGTTCCTTTGTCGATAAGTTGACTGGACCGTCAACAAATCCGACCAAGGATGCTATGGCGCAGGTTCGCGGCAACTACCTGGAGAACAAGGGTCAATGGAATAATCAGGCCCTCTTTGTCACCCAGTCCGGCGGACTCGACTTTTGGGTCACCCGAACTGGCTTTGTTCTTGATAGTTTCAAGATCACCGACGGAAAGGAACAAGCTTCGTTTCTGAAGGAAGAGAGCGGTGCGCGTCCGCGCCAAATGTTCCGCGAAGGTCAAGTCGTCCGATTTGATCTCGTTGGCGCAAAAGGCAAGGTCGAAGCTTCTGGCTCAAATCCGATCGATACGAAGATTGATTTTGTGGGAATCGGTCGACCGACCCACACCGGAATCCACTCGTACGACGAGACACTGGTTTCCAACATTCTTCCAGGCGTCGATGCCCGATACTACAAGCAGGACGGAAAGCCACGCTACGACTTGATCGTTAATCCTGGTTCGAAGGCGACACAGATCGCGTTCGATATCGTTGGTGCAAACGATGTTCAAGTGTTCGAGGATGGCCACGTTGGAATTCTCACCAATTCCGGTTGGCTCCACCAAAACGAGCTCTTGGCCTATCAAGGCGAAGGCGCGAATCGAACTCAAGTGGCTTCGAAGTTTGAAGTCACAGAAACCAAGGGTGGCTATCGCCTCAATTTGGTTGTTGCAGATTTCGACCGCACTCGTCCGCTGGTCATCGATCCTGTGGTTTACGGAACTCACTTCGGTGGAAGCACTTCCAGCGATCCAGACAACGTCCCATCTCTCGATGAGGTTTGGCATGTTGCGTCGGACAATGCGACTCGTGCTTATTTCACCGGTTTCACAACCAACATCGATTTCCCAATCACTGCTGGCCCATATGGTGTCACACCAGTTCAAACAGAAGCCTTTGTTGCTGCGTTTGAAGGTGACGACTACGACGTAATTTACGTCGCCTTCGTCGGTGGCGCAACCAATGATAAGGGTCGGTTCGTTCAAGTCGACCAGTACGGTAACGTCTGGCTCGCAGTTGCCACGCAGAATCCTGCGTTCAACGGCGGTATCGATCAAGTTCTTCGGCTGCAAGCTGGCAACCCTGCTCCAACGAGCGGTTCGTTCCGGCTGACCTATGCCAGCCAAGTTGTGACTTTGCCATTCAACGCAACTGCGAATGATGTGCAAACCGCTCTGAACGCACTAACTACTATTCCTTCGGGCGGCTTTGTTGTCACCGGTGGTCCTCTGCCTGGCACGAACATCCGAATCCGAGCATTCGATCCTAACGCAACTGCTCTGACAGTTCAGAATCAAGCCGCTCCTTACCGAGTTTTGCCTACTACCAACGCGTCGACTCAGTTCATTGATGCTGACACGACTAACTGGGGCTTCACTCCAACTGGCGGTACGTTCAAGCTGACTGTGCAAGGCGTGGGAACAACTGGAAACATCGTTTTCAACGCGACGGCAACAAACATTCAGAACGCCCTTCGCGGACTGCCTGGATTCTTGTCGCCACCACGATCAAGCGTTGTTGCTAACCCAGTAACTCCGACGACATTGCCTACGGGCCGATTCCAAGTTGACTTCATCACGGCAGCCGCCGCACCGGAAGTCCGTGCCCCAATGACCGTCGACAACACCTTGTTGACAACGAGTAACTATCAACTCGCTGCTAGTGCAGGTGCTGCCGATGCAGCGGTCGTTATTCGCTTCACCAAGGATGCTTTCGGTTTGGTTCCGGCCAATTTCCGAACGTTCAGCGGTGTTGCGACATTGCCAGCTGAGTACAACGCGTTCTACGATCGCAGCATTTCCGGATTCTCGGTCCGCCCGACCACAACCTCGTCGGGTCCGGTCGAAATCTTGCTGTGCGGTAACGCGCAAACGATGGGCGACATTACGGCAGCCCCGCCAGCAAATGCAAGTCGAGGTTATTACATGACCTTGACCTACACGAGCGGCAGCGGTATCCAAATCAACCAAGCGAAGTCCGGCTATGTTGGTGGTAGCGCCTTTACCCAGGTTCACCACGGACTGATGGATTCAGATGGATCGATCATTCTCACCGGCGAAGTGGAAGTTCAAACCCCAACCGGTTTTGGAAACGCTACGCTTGGCCCAACGAGCACCGTGTTTGCCACCACTACTGGTGGATGGGCGAACAGCAACTTGCTTCGATCGCGTGACGCGTTCTTGCGCAAATTGAACCCAGATGGAACAACCATGTTCTCTGGTGTGATTGGTGGAAGTAACGAAGATCGTGCGGATCAGATTGCGCTCGATAGCCTCGGCAATATCTACATGGTTGCTCGAACTCGTTCGTTCAACTATCCTCGTACTCTCAGCGCGTTCGACCAAACTCCACAGAACAAGGTTGTCGTCACGAAGATCAACTCTTCCGGTACGCAAATCGTGTTCAGCACTGGTTTGAAGGCCCGCGTTGTCTATCAGCCAACGGTTAACGAAGTGGTCGGCGCACCGCCAGCACCAACTCGTTTTGACAACTACCTTGATCCGTACGCTATCGCGGTGGATCAACGCCAAAACATCTACGTTGGTGGATCATGCGTCCGCGGTCAAACCGAAACGACGATCCCAATGACCTTGACTCCAGCTGCACCGTTCATCACTGGGCAGATCGCAGCACTGGATACAACTCTCGGAGCTGGCACTCAAGATGCATTCTTGACCGTTCTCAACCCAACCGCAACTGGACTTCTGTTCAGCACGTTGATGGGATCTGAAGATTCGGCGGAATGGGTCAATACGGTCGTTTGCGACCGTGCTGGTGCAGCGTGGGTCGGTGGCGGAGAATTACTGACCCGCCTCCCAACTGCTCCATGGGGACTTCCAAACGCGTTCCTAAGCCCACTTGCATTCAAGTTCTCGGCTGACGGTTACGATGGATATCTCGTCAAGTTCAAGCTGATTCAGCCGATTCTTGACACGATCACCGTCACTCCACAAGATGTGGCCGGTGGTCTTGGATCGACCGCACTCGTGCAAGTCACGTTGCGATCGCCAGCTCCAAACGGTGGTGCAACAGTCACCCTCCGATTGAGCAACCCAACCGTTGCACGGTTTAACACCGAGAACGGTCCTACTAACCTTCGAATCACCATCCCACAAGGATCGGTTTCGTTCACGACTCCGGTTACAGTAGCCACCAAGTTGGTCGCTGCTCCAACCAGCGTCGATATCCGAGCCGAACTCGACGGTGACGCGAAGACTGCAAGGTTGAACGTTCGTCCTTGGATGGAATCGTTCACGTTGGGTACCAACGCTATCCCTGGTGGAGAAATCGTCAACGCCACAATCACCATTTCGCAGGCAGCACCTGCAGGCGGAATTCCGGTGACCATGGACGCTGACAGCACCTTGGTGACCTTGCCAACAAACCTCACTATCCCAGCAGGTCAAACTTCGATCACCTTCGGTATTCCAACCGCAGGAGTCGATGTGGTGACCGACGTCAACATCACAGCCACCATCGGTGGTGTCGGTGTCACTCAGCCATTGCAGCTGTTGCCACCGATTGTCGAATCGTTGACGATCGCTCCAGACCGCGTGAGCGGCGGAGAAGTGACCACCGGATTCATCCGAATCCAAGGTCTCGCTGGTCCAAACACAATCGTATCGCTCAGCCAGACTGGCACCACTTCGGTGACGATCCCGGCGACGGTACAAATCCCACAAGGTGATGATGAGGTCGAGTTCTCGATCCAAACGAACTTTGTGTCTACAAACTCGTCGGTTGTCATCACCGCTCTGCTGAACGGATCGACAGCGACCGATACCCTGTTCGTTGACAATACACAAATCGTGAACGTTGTTCTTAACCCAACAACAATCACAGCTGGTGGAATCGTCAATGGTCAGGTGAACCTGACTCGACCTGCCGGATTGACCGGTCTGCGAATCCCGCTGACCAATAGCAATCCTGGTGCAGGCGACATCATCAACGGTGATCCTAATGACCCACTCGCCACAGACGTGGTCGTGGTGCCTCCGGGAGCAACCGCAGGTAACTTCCAGATCCAAACGAAGCCAGTCGCTTCGCCACAGATCCTCACGGTTACTACAAACAAGCCAGGCTACGCCGTTGCTTCGGCCAACCTGACAATCAACCCGCTAGTGGTGAGCTTCACGTTCAGCGTGTCGCCAACCATCATGACGGGCGGACAAAACGCAACTGGGACCATCGCGTTGGCAGCGGCCGCGCCGATTGATCTCACGTTCAACCTGTCGGACACTAGCTCGAACTTGTCGATGCCTGCATCGATTACAGTTCCTGCTGGTCAAACATCGATCACCTTCCCAATCACTTCACAAGTGGTTGCGGCGATTGATGATGTCACGCTCACCGCGTCGCTCTTCAGCTCTTCGCGAACAGCTACCATCCGGTTGCTGCCTCCTGGAGTCTCGAGCTTCACGTTAACGCCGAATGTTGTGCCATGGGGCACCTCATCGACAGGCCGAATCGTCCTGAACCAACCAGCACCTGCCGGTGGAACGCTCGTGAACATCACGAATAACAATCCGTTGTTCGTCACACACGTTTCGTCCATCGTGATTCCTGCTGGTCAGACCGAAGGAACGTTCACAATCAACACGTTGCAAGTCACTCGAAACATCTCGGTGACGATGACAGCAACCTTGCCGGCAAGAGCTCAAAGCTACACGGCGTTGCTGACCATTACAACGCATCCGTAACCTGAACTTACGGATAAAAATCACATCGGCCCTGGCAACCTGCCAGGGCCGATGTGCGTATATTGAAGCGTCTCAGATGAGGTAAAACGAATTCACATGGACCGATTAGGAATATTCCTGGTAGGCGTTCTCGCAGGAGCTGTAGGCGCGCTGGCAATAAAGCGTCTGGTTGACGATAACCAGATCAGCTTGGAGTCTTTAGAAGACTCGATTACCGAGCGACTTGACGCGCTCGAAGAGAATCTGCAGCCCATTCTCAACTAACTCCCAAGATGCCACGAGATGCTTTGGTTCTCGGCGCAGGCATTGGAGGTCTTTCTGCCGCAATTCATCTCAGATTGCGCGGGTTCGATGTCAAAGTCATTGAACAGCGTTCAAAGGCAGGAGGCAAAGCTGCCCAGATTCTTGTTGGCGGCTACAAGTTCGATCCTGGCCCAAGCATCGTCATCCTGACGAGGATTTACGAAGAAGTCTTCAAGAGTGCTGGTAAGCGAATGGAGGACTATCTCCAATTCGACCGCCTCGATCCTTTTACTACGATCTACCAAGAAGGCAAAGCGCAACCGATCGACCTAAGCGCTGACGAGTCTCAACTCTTTGCCACGCTCAAAGAGATCGCGCCAGAAGACTACGAGAACTTCTGGCGGCTGATGCAAGGGCTAGAGTCGGTCGTTCCTGGCGTCGAGGATGCAATCTTTGGCAGACCGATAAACCAACCCTGGGACATGATTCATCCCGGCTTGATGAAGTTCGCCAAAGTCGTCAGCGTCCGAAAATCTGCAAAGTCCGAAATCGATCGGCTGTTTCAATCACCGCTGTTGCGAGCGTTCTTTTACGGCTTTCCTAGCTACTCTGGGCAGAGCTATCACAGCCCGTCGCCTGGCGCGTTCATGATTCCTTACTTCATGGTCCGTGAAGGCGTTTTCTGGCCCCGTGGTGGGATATCGGCGATCCCAACAGCTCTATTCAACCTAGCATCGGACTTAGGAGTGGAGTTTGAATTCGGCCAAAAGGTCACTTCAATCATGCAATTCGATAAGCGGATTTCTCGAATTCAAACCGAGAACGGATCGCATGAAGCCGGTGTAGTCATCAGCAATATGGACCGAACTATCACGCGCCGGATGCTAGGCGATCAACTCAGTCCGAAACCCAGCTATAGCTATTTCACCGTGCACCTGGGAGTTAGGCGCAAATATCCCGATCTTAAGATCCACAACCTTTTCATCCCGAATGGATTTGAACAAGGATTTGAACAGCTCTATTCCCAGAAGCAGATTCCCAATCCACCCATTGTTTACATCAACGAAACCAGCAACCACGACCCATCTACGGCACCAGAAGGCTGCTCAAACCTCTTTGCGGTGTTCACCGTTCCCGCAATTGAGCCGCATTTGGATTGGAAGGCAACGGAGTCCACTGCGGTGGAGCATCTGATCACTGAACTAGCGAAGTACGGAATCATCGTTGATCCAACCGAAATTGAAGTCACCAGGGTCCAAACCCCGATAACCTTTGAAGAGCGGGATGGGAACTATCGTGGATCGCTTTATGGCCCAGATGAGGCTCAGAGGCTCTGGGGGTTTATGCCGCAACGATGCCGCGATGAAAAGGTCAAGAACCTTTTTTACGCAGGAGGATCAGTCCAGCCTGGAGCTGGAATGCCTATGGTCACCCTCAGCGGAAAATTCGCTGCCGAATTGGCGGCCAAGGCCGCCGTTTAGTCCAGGATCTTTTTGTTGATGACTTCGCCGGTCAAGCTGACATCGTATACCAATGGGATTCCGGTCGCGAGCTCGACTTTCATAATCGAATCGCCATCCAGCTTTTCAAGCGCCATGACGATGGACCGGTTGCTATTCCCGTGAGCGACCACGAGGACATTTCGACCTTGCTTTAAGTCGCCAAAGATGCACCGATTGTAGAACGGGATAGTTCGCTCTGCCGTGTTCTTGAGTGCCTCGCCGTTTGGTGGCGGAATGTCATAACTTCGGCGCCAAATGTGGACTTGATCTTCGCCGTACATCTCCCGCATGTCATCCTTGTTCATCCCTTGCAAGTCGCCGTAGTGTCGCTCATTCAGCGCTTCGTCGCGGATGATGGGGATTGGGTTGCCCATCTCTTCCAGAATCAGAGCCAAGGTGCGCTGTGCCCGTGTAAGCGCACTCGTGTAAGCGACGTCAAACGGCATGCCCTTAAGCTTCTGTCCGGCGGCCCTCGCTTCTGATTCGCCTTGAGAGGTCAGCGGCACATCCACCCAACCCGTAAAGCGGTTTTGCAGATTCCACAAGGATTGACCGTGACGGACGAGAACGAGAGTTGGCATGGCTTCAATTTACCTAAATCAAGCGGATTCGCGGCAGAAGAGAATGTAGTCCGTTTCTGGGAAATCGGCCGTGTTTGCGGCCTGGCAAAGTCCTCGCAGATGTCCTCGGTGATAAGTCCCATGATTGATCACATGCTGCGCAATCTGCTCGAGGGTTTGAAAATGCACTTCGCCCGACCGCTCATAGCTAACAAATGCTTCTGGATCGCCGATGGTCACTAAATCGATCCATTTCGCGTTCAAGTCTTCTGCCAGGGCATCGTGCTTCGAGGCATCAACAGCGATCTCTTGTTCGTTCAGGCAACGCTCCAACCAGATTCTTTGCGCTCGAAAAACGTGATCCATGATTTCAATCGCCTCCGCAGAGAAGGGAAGGTTTGGGATCGCGGCGAGCCAGAGCCGGTTTGCCCATAGATCGTAGTTGAAGAGCTGGACAAGTTCCTGTCGGGTCATTCCCTAAAGGGTACCTTTCCAACTGTAAGTCACGGCTTTGGCTGCCGGGCGATCCATCAGCTTTCCGTCGCTCACCACGTGCTGCCCACGAAGGAAGACGTGTTCGATCTTGTTGTGGGCGTGAACGCCATCATAGGGGGTCCAGCCGCACTTCGACTGAATCCAGTTATCGGTGATGGTCCATTCCGACTTCGGATCGACAATGACCAAATCGGCATCACTGCGTTCTCGGATATACCCCTTCCTTTCGATTCCGTAGAGGGCGCAAGGGTTTTCGCAGAGCATTTTGACGAGCTTCTCAAGGGTCAATCTGCCTTGTGACACAAATTCTAATAGGATCAGCAAGATTGTCTGGACGCCCGGTATTCCGCTCGGCGATTCGGGATACGGCTTTGCCTTTTCTTCCAGCGTGTGGGGGGCATGATCGCTTCCAAACACATCGAATATCCCCGCATTTAGAGCCTCCCAAAGCCTATCTCGATGTTCTGCGGATCGTATCGGGGGATTCATTTGGAGCCGGGTGCCGAGCCGCTCGTAATCTTCTGCACAGAAGAACAGGTGTTGCGGGGTCACTTCGCAGGTTGTGCCGAGCGCGCGTGCTTTGGCGTCGGCAATCAACCGAATCTCGTCCCCTGTCGAAACATGCAAAATGTGGATTGGATGACCCGTTTTCTCGCTCAGATCAATCGCGAGTTTTGTGCTGATCACAGCGGCTTCAGCATCGCGCAAGAAGGGATGCTCGCGCGGGTGCGGTGCGTTACTGATTAGCGACTTGCGTGCACGAAGCCGCGCCTCGTCCTCTGAATGAAGTGGCGTTCGGCGTTTAGTGTTCTCAAAAACTCTCCTGAGATCGTCCGGATCGTCAACGAGTAAGGTGCCCGTCGATGAACCCATGAAAATCTTCACGCCGGGAGTTCCGGGCAACATTTCGAGTTGGGCGAGCTCGTCGATATTGCTCGTTGAGGCACCGACAAAGAACCCAAAATCTGCCCAAGACGTCGCCAGCGCGGAATCCACTTTCGCTTGAAGAGCTTCCGCGGTGGTCGTCGTTGGGTCCGTATTCGGCATCTCTAAGAATGTCGTGATGCCGCCTAATATCGCGCCGCGCGACCCAGATTCGATATCTTCTTTGTGCGTTGGACCAGGTTCGCGGAAGTGAACCTGCGTGTCGATTCCACCCGGCAATATGAGGTTGCCGGCCGCGTCGATGGTCTGGTCGCTAGTGTCCAAAGAGAGATCGCCGAGAGCGATGATCGAGCCGTTTCGCACTCCGACATCCATGATCGATTGGCCCGCACTCGACACCACCGTGCCGCCTAGAATCCGCAAGTCAAAACGCATGAAACGAGGTTTACCCGCAAATCTCGTGGGAATTTTTGGGACTAAGGGTCCTGGATTTGGAACGGGAAAGGTACAATAGGCGTTAATCTTAGTGTAGAGCACTCAAGTATCTTGATAGTGTCTCACTGAGGAGATAGAATCAGAATGGGTAGAACAGTAGGAATTGACCTTGGAACGACGAATTCGGTTGTTGCTGTGATGGAAGGCGGTGAGCCAATTGTTATCGCGACAGCAGAAGGCACCCGTACGCTCCCAAGCGTCGTAGGATTCAAGAACAACGGCGAGCGATTGGTGGGTGTGACTGCAAAACGTCAAGCAGTTGTAAACCCAGAAAACACCATCCAGAGCATTAAGCGATTCATGGGTCACAAGTTTAGTGAAGTGAGCCAAGAAGCGTCAAGAATGCCATACCGCGTGAAGCAAGATTCAAAGGGTAACTGTGTGGTTGAAGTTCCTGCGGTTGGCAAGGATTTCACTCCAGAAGAAATCAGTGCGATGATCCTTCAAAAGCTGAAGGGTGACGCTGAATCGTATCTCGGCACTTCTGTGGATCAAGCGGTGATCACCGTTCCGGCATACTTCAACGATAGCCAACGAACGGCGACCAAGAATGCTGGCGAAATCGCTGGGCTCAAGGTCTTGCGAATCATCAATGAGCCGACTGCAGCATCGCTCGCCTACGGTTTGGATAAGAAAGCGAACGAGACGATCATGGTTTTTGACCTTGGTGGTGGAACGTTCGACGTATCGGTCCTCGATGTTGGCGATGGCGTTTTCGAAGTTCGATCGAGTGCTGGCGACAGCCACTTGGGCGGCGATGACTTCGACCAAAAGATCGTGGATTGGATCGCTACGGAGTTCAAGAAAGAGCAGGGAATTGACCTATTGCAGCAGCGCGATGCGTTGCAACGACTGCGAGAAGCCGGCGAAAAGGCAAAGATCGAACTGAGTACTCAAGTCTCGACGAATATCAACTTGCCGTTTATCACCGCGGTTGATAACCAACCAAAGCACCTCGATATGACGCTCACCCGAGCAAAGTTTGAAGAGCTTTGCGCTGACTTGTTGGATCGAATTCGAAAGCCAATCGAGCAGGCTCTCGATGACGCGAAGGCAAGTACTTCGAGCATCGACGAAGTGATTCTGGTCGGTGGTTCGACACGAATCCCGATGGTGCAAGAGCTGGTTCAGAGCATGACCAGCAAGGCACCAAACAAGAGCGTCAATCCGGATGAAGCGGTCGCAATCGGCGCAGCCATTCAAGCTGGAATCCTGGGCGGCGAAGTCAAAGACATCTTGCTGCTGGACGTCACTCCGCTGAGCTTGGGTGTTGAAACCCAGGGCGGCATCTGCGACAAGATCATCGAGCGAAACACGACGATCCCTACCAAGAAGAGCCGGGTCTACACCACGGCTGTGGACAACCAACCTGAAGTGGAAATCCACATTCTTCAGGGTGAGCGACCTCTCGCACGGGATAACAAGTCCATCGGTAAGTTCAATCTCACCGGATTGCCACCAGCACCAGCTCGGATTCCGCAGATTGAAGTGACCTTCGACATCGACGCGAACGGCATCTTGCAAGTGACCGCGAAGGACAAGGCAACCAACAACGAGCAGCGAATCACAATCACCGGATCGGGCAACTTGAACCGCGAAGAAATAGATCGCATGATGAAGGAAGCCGAAGCCAACGCTGAGAAGGACAGGCAAGCGCAAGAAGCGGCTGAAGTCAAGAACGAAGCGGATCGGCTCTGCTACCAGGTCGAAAAGCAACTGCGCGACAATCCAAGCATCTTCAGCGATGCTGACAAGACCGAAGCCGAAGACAAAGTTCGAGAACTTCGCCAGGCGATTGGGACCGATGATCTCGCACAGATCAAGGCCGCTCACGAAGCACTTGAATCGGTGAGCCATCGCATCGCAGAAGAGCTGTATAAGTCAGGCAGCCAGCAGACTCAAGCTTCTGAAGAGGAAGAGCCTGTGGGTGCGGCCGCTGGCGGCGCAAAGAGCGACGGCGACGTGATCGACGCTGAGTTCAAAGAAGACAAGTAAGCACGCCAATCAGGCACAAAAAATCCCGGCAGCTCTTTGAGCCATGCCGGGATTTTGCTTTTATGGGACGAATACAGTCGCTGACTTCTTCGCTTTGAACATTGCGAAGTCGTTCTCGCGAAGTTTGCCCCAGGTCAGGCCCTTGGAGTGACCATCGCAAAACGCCGTGTTTGTGAGGGTGCCATTGTGACCAGGGGTCGGCTTTCGATTCAACCAGTTGGTGCATCCAGGAGGTGCTGGTCCGGTTCCAACCTTTCGTCCAGCGAGTTTGTAAGTATCGCAGTCAATGAATCCGCTACCCCAAATACCGCCCACGTATGGGTCGTTCTGGTCGACTGGCCAAACTTCTAGCCACGAAACCGTATTCGCGCTCTCATCGATGTCCGAATCGGTTCGGCCTGAATAGAGCCAAGTGGTCGGGCCGATGTAGGTTGTCACGCCGGTGTTCGCGTCAAATCCGTTTGCTTCCCGAGTGTGGATATTGCCAACATATTGATACGACCTTCGAAGAGCCATTTTGCGATAGTTCCCGTCGTTGAAAGGAACCGACGTCGCTGGCATTCGCGGCGTTGCGTCATCTGGGCAAGTGAAAATGTTGACCGACTTGATATACGGCAAAATCTGAATATCTGGCGAGACAAAGCTCGTGTTTCCACCATTCACAGGCGCGGAAAGCGCAGCCCAGGCCGGGTAACGCTCATCGTTATCGGTGTTGTACATCACGACAGCGAGCGCAATCTGCTTGGTGTTGTTCAGACATTGAGTCTTCTTTGCCGCCTCGCGCGCCTGCGCGAAAACCGGAAATAGAATCGCAGCAAGGATCGCAATGATCGCGATCACGACGAGCAGCTCAATCAAAGTAAAGCCTTTGTTCTTCGGCATACCGCATTCTAAATCATTTTTCCGAAAAGCGTGCAATATCGGTATTACAATCGCAAAATTTCGCTCGAGTGTTTCGCCGCGTGAGATAATGAAGCCATGAACACACGTGAATATGAAGCTTCGATTCACACCGATTTCAAGAAGGATTTGGACTATGGCGGATATCTTCGGCTAGATGAGATTTTCGCCGCTCAGATCCCACAAAGCGCGCCAGTCCATCACGACGAGATGCTGTTCATCATTCAGCATCAAACGAGCGAGCTATGGATGAAGTTGATTGTCCACGAGCTTCGAGCGGCTCTAGTTCACGTGCAAAACGATCATCTGGAGCCGTGTTTCAAAATCTTGGCTAGGGTAAAGCACATCCAGCGGATGCTTTTTGAGCAGTGGGCCGTCCTCGAAACCTTGACCCCAACCGAATACGCCCAATTCCGGTCATTCCTTGGTCGGGCAAGTGGATTCCAAAGCTACCATTACCGGCTGATCGAATACATGTTGGGCAACAAGGATCCCCAGGCAGTCAATGTCTTTGAACACAAGCCAGAAGTCAAAGCAGAGCTTGAAGCCACTCTCAATGCGCCGAGTCTCTACGACGAATTCTTGAAGCATCTCAGCCGGCGAGGATTTGATCTTCCAGCGACGTCGCTGAATCGGGACTGGTCTAAGCCCTACACCGCTACGCCAGAGCTAATCGAAGTGTTCAAACAGATCTACATGCACCCCGAAAACAATTGGGATGCTTACGAGATGTGCGAAAAGCTGGTCGATGTGGAAGAGCAGTTTGTTCTTTGGCGCTTCCGACACATGAAAACGGTGGAGAGGTTGATTGGCTTCAAAACTGGAACCGGCGGCTCTTCAGGCGTCAACTTCCTCAAGAAGGCGCTCGATATTCGATTATTCCCTGAGTTGTGGGATGTCAGGACTGAAATCAAGTGAGTGCCCTGAACGAGCAAATCATCGCACAAACCATCCGGCCTAGATTCTCGCGAGTGCTGGCTAGGGACGAGGTTTATCTGGCAAACCACTCCCTTGGGCGACCTCTTGATGTGTATCAAGAGGACGTGATTCAGGCACTTGACGCATGGCCGGACCTCATGGACGAAGCGTGGAGTCACTGGATGAAAGTGCTCAACGAATGGACTTCTGGCATTGCGCAACTCTTGCATTGGCCGGTCAGTGACGGGATCATCCCGAAGTCAAGCGCTGGTCAAGGACTGCGTGCAGTATTAAATGCGTACCCGAATCGACCCGTAAAGGTCGTCAGCACCACCTTAGAATTTGATTCGATTGACTTCGTGCTCAAGGCGTACGCCGAGCATGGCGCCGCAACAATCGACTGGGTGCACCCCTCGTCCAACGAGCAAGGGATTCCGAAGTTCACGGCGGAGGATGTGCTGAGCCGCATCGCTCCAGGCACGGACCTCGTCGTGCTGAGTCTCGTTTTCTTTACCACGGGGCAAGTGATGCCTGGGGTGCAGGAGATCATCACCAAGGCACACTCGGTTGGCGCGAAAGTAGTGCTCGATAGCTACCATGCGGCTGGCGTCATCGACTTCAACTATCCGGAAGCGGATTTCATCGTCGGTGGGAGTTACAAGTATCTACGTGGAGGACCAGGAGCCTGCTTCTTGGCCGTGAATCCGGCATGTTACAGCATGAAAACTCTGGACACCGGATGGTTCGCCAAGAAGGATCCATTCGAGTTCAAACGAGAGAATGAGCCACTGAGATCGGAAGGCGGGTGGGGATGGTATGAGTCCACTTTCTCGGTCATTCCGCTAGCTCAGGCACTGCCCGGACTCCGTTTCTTGCTCGAAGTCGGAGTGCAGAATTCGAGGGACTATAACCTGCAAACGCTCGGCAAGATTCGCGAAATCTTGGCGCAATACGGTGGGTTTGTCCCTGAGAATCCAGATGAATGGGCTGGATACGCGTTATTTGCTACGCCTGAGTTCAAAAAAGTCATCAAGCGATTCCGAGACGAGAAGATTGTGGTGGACGGACGCCAAGGATTGGTTCGGTTTGGCCCAGATATCCTCACCGGATCGGATGATCTGAACCGGCTCGCGGAAGCTGCAAGAAAGGTGCTCCATTCCTAAGCCACGACTTCGAGTGACCGCTGGAATGCGCCGGCTCTCAGTCCAACTTTTCACAGAAGAGTCGGAGCAGATTCGGTTCATTGAATCGTTAATTGACGGCGAGTCCAAGGAGCAGGCAATAATTTCTGTGCATGGCAAACCGGAAGTCCAAACCTTCCCAAAGCTGCGCCCACTGCCTTGGCAACCCGAATTCATCGTAAGGACGGTGGATGGATTCAAGCCATCCAAAACTCCCGCGTATGAGAAAGGGCATATCTACACATTTGATCTCTCGAGTGCTTTTGCGGCGAGTTTGATGCTGAACTGCGAACCGGAACCTAAGCGCATACTTGATGTGTGCTCCGCGCCAGGTGGCAAAGGAATCTGTGCATGGACCGCGTTCTTGCGCGGCAAAAAGGACGGGATGTTGGTCTGCAACGAAGTTTTGCGGAAGCGGGCCAACTTGCTCATCAGCAACATCGAGCGATGCAAGCTAGATCGGACAGAAGTGATTTCGATGGACCCGTCGGCACTTTCAAGCCGGGCGAAGGCCGCATTTGATCTCGTACTTGTGGACGCACCTTGCAGCGGGCAATCTTTGCTCAGCAAGGGTACCGACCCCGGAGATGCGTTTGACAATCGCAACATTGGGCTCTGTGTCAACCGCCAGCGCAGAATTTTGGGCTACAGCTGGGATTGCGTGGCACCGGGCGGCTATCTGCTGTATATGACGTGTACGTTCAACCGCGAAGAAAACGAGAAGGTTGTGAACTGGATGCACCGCGAGCTAGAAGGCATCCAAGGGATCGAATCTCCACGGCATGTTGATTTTAAGAGTCGATTTTCGGAGCATCCTTGTTACCGGCTCTACCCTCACCAAGGGATCGGTGCCGGTGCATTTGCCGCCTTGTTCCGAAAATCTGGCGAACTTCCTGAAAGCTATCCGACTCTCGATCTCGAACCGTTGTGGCCCGCCAGCTTCGAATGATGAGGGTCGTGAAGCATGGCTAGCTGGTTTTGCCAGTAAACAAGTTCAATTCGGCTTTGACACTCGACCGCGACTTGGAATTCATAGAGTGAGTCTTCGCCGCCGCGAATCTCCTTCATCCCAATGACAAGCCCTCTAAAGTCGTAGGTTTTGTCCGCGATTGGAAAGCTCGAAACTTTGATATCGATAGGTTTGTCTTGCTCCAGAAGAAACGGCAGTTGAATCGTCATCTTCATCAGCCCGGTCTGGACAACTGAGCCAACGGAGATGACCGACCCTTGCGAGACACTCATCTTGAGGTGCAATCCTCGGATTTCGAATTCTGGGTCTGGTGCGACGTAAGGGAAATGTGAAGGTGCCGACAGAATCGCTCGATCGTTCTCGACAGAAAGGACTTGGGAGCCGAATTCTGTTCTGAACGCCGCGTTTGATAGGGCAACTTTCAGTACCTGCCCGACGATGAACTTGCGATCGCCATAGTCTTCGATGCACAGGTGAGCGGTCGAGTCAATGGAAACCCATCCACTGATCTTTGATCGATCCAATGTGGTTATCTTCGCTTTGGTATTCGCAAACCTGTACATGGCAAGGTAGGTATCGAATCGATTGAACCGCGTTCTCCCAAAATTCGAATTCCATATTCAAATTGTGCCAATGAAGGAAGTAGGTTAAGGTTGCGCCAAATTGAGCAAGAATTCTTGCGAAAGTAGCAATCGCAGGTTGCTAGCATCACCGGAACTGAGAGAAAAAACAAAAATCCCCCTTGTTCTAAGCTAGAGAACAAGGGGGACAGCTTAGGATTTGAACTTAGCTTAGTGGTCGTGACCTTCGTCTTCCTTGACCGGAAGATCGGCGACTGCAGCTTCAGTAGTCAGCAGCAGGCCGCTAATGGAGGCCGCGTTTTGCAACGTTGTTCGAACAACCTTGGTTGGGTCGACAACACCGGTTTTCATCAAATCTTCGAAGGCAAGCGTGGAAGCGTTGAATCCGATTCCGTTGGTCTTGACCTTATCGACGATAACAGAGCCCTCGGCACCAGCGTTCTCAGCGATCGTGCGAAGCGGAGCTTCGATTGCCTTCTTGATGATGTTGAGGCCGATTTGCTGATCGCCTTCCAGGCTGGTGTTGTCCAGCACCTTTCCAGCGGTGATCAGAGCTGTTCCGCCACCAGGAACGATGCCTTCGTCCAACGCCGCGCGAGTTGCAGCAAGCGCATCTTCGATGCGAGCCTTTCGCTCCTTCAGTGCGGTTTCAGTCGCAGCTCCGACCTTGATGACGGCGACGCCGCCGCTCAACTTTGCCAATCGCTCTTGGAGCTTTTCCTTGTCGTAGTTGCTGTCGGTGGTTTCGATCTGTTGTTGAATCTGCTTCTTTCGACCTTCGATCTGAGCCGCATCGCCCTTGCCGTCAACCACGGTCGTTGAGTCCTTAGTGATCACGATCTTGCGGCAAGTGCCAAGCATTTCTGGAGTGACGCTATCGAGCTTGAGACCCAAGTCTTCGGTGATGAATTGACCGCCGGTTAGGATTGCCATGTCTTCGAGCATCGCCTTTCGTCGATCACCGAAGCCTGGAGCCTTGACGGCCGCCAGTTGGAGATTGCCTCGCAACCGGTTCAGCACCAATGTAGCAAGGCACTCATTCTCGACATCTTCTGCAACGATAATGAACGGCTTGCCCATTCGCACGACCTTCTCAAGAAGTGGCAAGAAGTCTTGGACGCTAGCAATCTTCTTCTCATAGAACAAAAGAAGAGGATCTTCGTACACGACTTCCATTCGATTAGGATCGGTGATGAAGTATGGAGAGAGGTAACCCTTGTCGAATTGCAAACCGTCGACGTGCTCGACAGTGGTCTCCATCGACTTGGCTTCTTCGACGGTGACGACGCCATCTTTGCCGACCTTGTCTATCACGCCTGCAACGAGTTCGCCCAGTTCAGCGTCGTTGGCTGAAATGGTCGCCACGTCTTTGGTGCTAGTCACTGGGATCGACATCTTGGCTAGCTCGGCGACGATCAAGCCGACAGACTTGTCGATGCCAACCTTGATTTGAGTCGCGTTGCTACCGGCAGCGACGTTTCGCGTACCTTCCTTGAAAATTGCTTGGGCAAGAACGGTTGCCGTCGTGGTGCCGTCACCTGCGAGGTCATTGGTCTTGCTGCTCACTTCACGGATGAGTTGCGCGCCCATGTTCTCGAATCGATTTTCGACTTCGATCTCCTTAGCGATGGTCACACCGTCGTTGATCACGGTTGGCGAACCAAACTTTCGCTCCAAAACTACATTGCGTCCGCGAGGGCCGAGAGTGACCTTGACTGCATTCGCCAGCTTGTCGACGCCAGCTTCGAGCATCTTGCGTGCGTCATCGCTGAACTTGAGTTCTTTAGCGCTCATCGTTACTTCGCTGCTCCTGCTGGAACTCCGTCAACAATCGCGAGAACGTCGTCTGCGCGGAGGATGATAAATTCTTCGCCACCCACGGTGACTTCCGTGCCGCCGTACTTGCCGTAAAGCACAAAGTCGCCGACCTTGATATCCATCGGCGCAATTTGACCGCTGTCCAGTTGTTTGCCTGGACCCACTGCCAACACTTCGCCTCGTTGTGGCTTTTCTTGGGCGCTGTCTGGAAGGAAGATGCCGGAGGCCGTGACCTGTTCCTTGTCAGCGCGCTTCACGATGATTCGATCATGTAATGGCTGTAGTTTCATAGATTGTCCTATTGGATGTAATGGATCATTAGGCTCTACGAATGAGCCAGAATCCTTATTAGCAGTATACCGGCGAGAGTGCCAAAATTCAACTGTTTTTAGGTTGAAATGGGTTCAAAAGTCCTACTCGGTCTTCGTCGAATCTTCCCAAACTTCTTCGGCTTCTTCTATCACGTCGGCCTCAGGCGAATCCGGTTTGTCTTGCTTTGCTTTCCAGAATCCCCACAACACAATCGCAGCGACTCCACCCCAGAAAAGCCACGTCGGAGCTTCTTGAAAATGGAACCCAAGCGGCCATGATTTGTGAAGATCATGCTCCCAGTAGTGCTCAAAGGTGTGGAGCGAGAGGTAGGATAGCTTAAGCCCAGCCCAACCCACCAGCAGGTAGGCCATCGACTCAATTGAGGGATACCGTTCAAGAAGTTTGAGGAAAACGGTTGCCGCCCAGCGCAGAGCAATGACCCCGGATAGCGCGCCAGCGTAAACCACCCAAATCTTCTCTTTATGTGGTTCTGTTGCGACCGCCACCAGAACCGAGTCAATGGCGAACGCTACGTCCGCAAGTCCGACGATAAAAACCGTCTTTTGAAACGATGCCCCGGAAACCTTGATGTCTTTTTCGGTATGGCCAGGCAAGAAATGCTTGACAGCGAGAAAGACCAAGTACAACCCGCCCAGTAATTGCGCCCACCAAAGACCGCTGAGGATGCTGGCGAACAGAATTGCAATCGCCCGGAAGATAAAGGAAAGGGCCAGTCCGATTGTAAGAGCCCGTTTTTGTTCGGTGGGGCCAAGATGCCGGACCAACAGCGCAAGGATGATCGCGTTGTCCGCTGAGAGCAGGATTTCTAGGCCAACCAGCAGCCCGATGGTGCCGAGATCACCAATTGTAAAAACTTGATTTCCAAACATGGGGATGAAGTCGAACTCTCATTCTGCCACAATTAGCATCAAATGCCGACGTATGCTTACGAGTGCCGGACCTGCGGCAAGAATTTCGAAGTTGACCAGCGAATCACGGAAGATGCTCTCACCGATTGCGATTGTGGTGCAGAAAATTCTTTAAAGCGGTTGATTCAAAAGCCGCTCGTGATCTTCAATGGCCCTGGATTCTATGTGACCGACGCGGGGTCATCGACGACAAATAGTCCTGATATTTGTACTGGGGAGCCTGCTTCTTGCCCAAGCTGCACTCCGAGCGAGTAAGATACCGATTGGCACAAGATTTGCTTGTCTATAGCTAACAAAAATGATTTCCGTACTGAATTCTTCATTTGCTCAAGCAGGACAGCTGGACGGCACCGGCCTGCTCATGCGACTCATTTTGTTTTATGCGGTCGGCGGGATCTTTTTTGTGCTCGGCTATCTGAGCCAGTTGAAGAAAGGGAAGCGATGGTCCAAGTTCGTCTTTGGCGGACTCCCGATGTTGGCCGCGGTCTTCTTCTCTTGGGAATATTTCACCTTCTCCCTAGATGATTTTCACCGAGCGACCGGAATCATGGCCGGCAACCGCGAAGTGATCTACAAGATCTCGCCGTTTGTGTCGATGGTGATGCTCGCGCTCGTCATCGTGGTCGGTATTTTCCTGGACCGAAGAGAATCGCAAAGACGAGAATTGGACTAAACTATTCCTAAGTTCCGGCGGAAGCCGAATACCTAGGAGTAGACCTCATTGGCACAAGTTCAACCAACGTCGTTTGGACCCGGCTCAGGCCTGACCACAACCGAAGCACCCTTTATCGAAAACGCCATTGCTAATGGCGAAATGTACATCGAACAACCGTACGATCTGTATTCTGAAGAGAATCACGAATCGTGGCGAAAGCTCTATGCTCGGATGCTGCCCAAGTGGGAAAAGTATGCCAATGAGCACTTCATGCGCGGGATTTCTAACTTAGCACTCGATCCAAACCGGGTTCCACGCCTGGAAGATGTCAACAAGTTTCTAGATCCCCTCACAGGATTCAAAGCCAAGGCCGTCAGTGGGTACGTTCCGGCATTCAACTTCTTCGAGAGCATTCGCAATCGAGAGTTTCCAACCACGATCACCATTCGGCGATCAGACAAGTTGGATTACTTGCCAGAGCCGGATATTTTTCACGACATCGCTGGGCATGTCCCGATGCACACCGACAAGGCGTTTGCGGACACCTTGGTTCGCTTTGGCGAATGCGCTTTGACAGCCGCACAAATCGCGCACGAGACGAAGGATCACGAAGTCAGAGCCCACCGGCTGGCAAACACGATCAAAGCCATGGCCAGGTTCTTCTGGTTCTCGATCGAATTCGGATTGATGCGTGGAAACGGTTACGACCTAAAAGTCTATGGCAGCGGTTTGCTCAGCAGCTACGGTGAGATCGAATATTGCATCGAATCCCCTGATGTCCAGCGGTATCCAATTCAGCTCGAATGGGTGATCAACCAATATTTCGAGATCGATAAGTATCAGCCACTCCTCTTCGTTGTCGATTCATTTGATCATCTGTTTTCGCTCGTCGATGAACTGGAAACTTGGATGAAAGAAGGGAAGCTGAACAATGTGGCCGGTGGCGAACCCGGGGTCAACGAGGAAGATATCGCGAGTTTCCTCGATGCAATGAAGTGAGCGCCACTTCTTGGGTTCAACCCATAACGCTGAAATCGCCTCGGCTCGAACTAAGACCGCTGTCTGTTGACGATGCAGCGGCTTTGTGTGCCATTTGTCCAATCGAAACTTTTGGTTACTTTGTCACTTTGCGGCCAAGTGAGCCAACGGTCGAAGCGTGGGAAGAGTACGTAAAAGCCCGGATCGATTCCCCAAGGACGGTTTCGTTCACCGTGGTTGCAGACGGAGAAGTCGTCGGTGAAACAGCCTACATGGACATTCGCGATGAAGCCAAAGGGCTCGAGATTGGGCTGACGTGGTACCGGCCCGAGGTACGCGGCGGATGGGTGAATCCGCTGGTAAAGTACTTGATGCTCCAACACGCGTTCGAGAAACTTGGCGCAATTCGGGTGCAGCTCAAGACGGACGGCAGAAACACTCACAGCCAATCGGCAATCAAGAAGCTCGGTGCCCAATATGAAGGCACTTTGCGAAGACACGGAATACAGACCGATGGGTACATACGCGATACGGTGATGTTCAGCATCATCGACTCCGAATGGCCTATTGTCAAACAAAATTTGGAAGAAAGACTAAATCAGTTGGACGTTCGTCCCTGATGAAGGAAGCCCTGTTGGGCTAAACTTAAAACTATGCCTGTAGAGATCTTAATGCCGGAACTTGGTGAAGGCGTTCACGAAGGAACCGTCAGCCGCTGGCTCAAAAAAGTTGGCGATACCGTCAAAGAAGACGAACCGGTCGTCGAAATCATGACGGACAAGGTCAATACAGAATTGGGCGCACCTGCTTCGGGCGTCCTACTACAGATTCTCATTCCCGAAGGCGATCCAGTCGAAGTTTTCAAGGCCATGGGACTAATTGGTGAGGCTGGCGAAGTTCCTGCCGCCGCACCTTCTGCTGACCCAGCTCCTGCGGCAAAGGCTTCGAGCGACGATGTTCCAACAATCGAAATTGCCGACTCGATGTTCTCGTCGGTAGCGAAAGACGAACCGAACCCATTGCAAGCTGGCAAGCGAACCTGGTTTAGTCCGGTCGTCCGTGCCATGCAAAAAGCCCATAACCTCAGCGATGCACAACTGAATTCGCTGGCAGGATCGGGCGCCGGTGGCCGCGTCACTAAGCGGGACGTGGAATCACTGATTGCCGGTGGTGCCAAAGGTGCCGCACCTGCCGCCGCCGCGCCAAAACTCCAAGAACCGACCAAGCCTCCGGCTCCAACCGTTGCTGGCGCAGACCAGCAACTCGTGCCACTGGTCGGTATGCGCAAGATGATTGCCGAAGCCATGGTGCGAAGTCACGCTGTACCGACCGTGAGCACCTTGAGCGAAGTCGATGTCACCAACATGGTGAACTTCCGCGCCAAGAACAAAGAGACTTTTGCCGAACAATTCGGCGTCAAGCTAACTTACACTCCGTTCTTTATCAAGGCGATCACCGAAGCTCTGATTGAATTCCCGCTTGTCAACGCGGCCCTGATGCCAGACAACAACATCGTGATGACCAAGAACGTGCATATGGGCGTCGCGGTCTCGCTCGGAAAGAATGGCGATGAAGGGCTGATCGTTCCAGTCATTCGTGACTGTAACACCAAGTCGCTGATCGATATTGCGAAGGACTTGGAAGCGATTGCGGCAAAGGCTCGCGGCAACCAATTGGGCGTCTCAGATGTTCAAGGCGGAACCTTTACGCTCACCAATCCTGGCTCGTACGGCGCTGTCCTTGGGACGCCAATGATCAACGCTCCACAAGCCGCGATCATGGGAACGTATACGATTAAGCAAGTCCCGACAATCATTGACGGGATGATCGCAATTCGATCGATCATGAACTTGGTTTTGACTTACGACCACCGAATCATCGATGGCGCGCTTGCTGGCAAGTTCCTGCAATCAGTGAAGAAGAAACTAGAGAATTTCGAGTTCTTCAAGTAAATCCAAGGTTGTCTCAGCGGCGATTTGCGCCAAAAATAAGGATTGCAAATGGCAGCTTGGCAAGGATTGATCCACAGATATCGATCTCGCATGAACATTCATGGCGAGGCGGTTTCTCTCTGCGAAGGGAACACACCACTCATTCCATGCCCGCGTCTTGCCGAATGGGCGTGTCCCGGCGCAAATCTGTACATCAAATATGAAGGGTTAAATCCGACAGGATCCTTTAAGGACCGCGGAATGACGACCGCGATCACTGAGGCAGCCCATCATGGCGCGCGAACCGTCATCTGCGCGAGTACCGGAAACACGGCCGCAAGTGCCGCCGCCTACGCCGCTCGGGCTGGCATCCACTGTGTGGTTCTCATTCCAGATGGCAAGGTCGCACTTGGAAAACTGGCCGGAGCCATGGCCTACGGCGCGCAGGTGCTCCAGATCGAAGGTTCGTTTGACTTCGCGCTCAAAATGGTACGCGATCTGACCAATGACACAGACGTTGTGCTCGTAAACTCACTCAATCCGGCCAGACTCGAAGGCCAAAAGACTGCGGCGTTTGAAGTCGTTGAGCAACTTTCAGCAGTTCCAGATTGGCTCTGCCTCCCAGTTGGCAATGCAGGAAACATCTCCGCTTACTGGATGGGATTTAACCAAATGGTGAGTGAAGGCGAATCGCGCACTCTACCCATAGTTCTCGGCGCACAGGCGGAAGGTGCCGCGCCGATTGTCTATGATCGCGTATTTGAACAACCTGAGACCCTGGCAACCGCTATCCGGATCGGCAACCCGGCAAGGTGGGATCAGGCAAACCAGGCTATCAAGGAATCAAACGGCCGAATGCTGGCGGTGACTGACGCCGAGATTATAGAAGCGTATCAAAAGGTCGCTCAATTGGAAGGAATTTTTTGCGAGCCAAGCAGTGCGGCTGGGATCGCGGGCCTTCGGAAGAATCCAGTTCAGCCGGGTGAAACTGTGGTCTGCGTGCTGACAGGCCACGGGCTGAAAGACCCCGATTCCGCATTATCAACCAGTTCAGCACCGCAGAAGATCGCAGCCGTACAGGATGAACTTCGAGGAGCGATCGGATGTTGACGGTACGAATCCCCGCGACGACCGCCAATCTTGGCCCGGGGTTTGACTGCATCGGCCTTGCGCTTGGACTCTGGAACGAATTCACGCTTGAACTTGCGGGCCAGCCAGGCGAGATTATCGTCGAGACGTCCGGCGAAGGAGCGAGCAAACTCAGTTCTGACTCCCAAAATCTTGTGGCGAAGACGATGATGGACGAGACCTGGCCGGGAATGCTCCCCACCGATTCTGGGATCAAAATCAAATGCGTGAACGGTATCCCGGTCGGAAGCGGATTAGGTTCAAGTTCTACCGCCACGCTCGCAGGATTGATCTTTGCCAGCGCACTCTCAGCGCATGCGGTGCATCGTTCCAATGCTGAAGAAACACTGACTGTCGTTCGGTCGCAACAGAACCTGGACCGTGTCTTGCGGCGGGCGATCCAGATCGAAGGGCATGGCGACAACGTTGCGCCTGCATTGCTGGGCGGCTTAGTGCTCGTGGTCAAGGACGAGGACGTCATTGTTCAGCAAGTAGAGTTCGCTGCTCAAAAAGTCGTCGTTTGCGTTCCTGATTTTCACTTTTTGACGAGTGCCGCCCGGTCAGCGATTCCAGCTGAATATTCCAGATCTCAGACGGTTTTCAATATTGGGCACGCTATGCTCGCTCTGGTCGCACTGCGAAGGGGGGATTTGTCAACTTTGAGGCGCGCGCTTAGCGACCGCATCCATGAACCCTATCGCATGCCGTTGATCCCCGGAGCGGAGCAAGTCCGTACTGCATCGCTGGCAGCCGGGGCAGAAGCAGCTTGCCTCAGCGGTGCCGGGCCAGGAATCATCGCGTTTGCAACCCAGAATCACGACCAAATTGGCAACGCCATGGTCGATGCGTTCAAAGCCGCAGGTCTCCAATCCCGATATTGGGTGCTTTCCACCATCACATCGGGCACCGAAATCATTGCGCAGTCTTAGTGCCGTAGCGGGGCTTTGCCTTCTAGTACCGCGGCCAAAATCGCATCGGAATCGACTTTCGCCGGTCTCGGAAGGGTCACCGTTTCGTCCATCGCCAACTGATAGGCATTGGCGGCCTTCAAGTTGACCAGATTCACAAAGTTGGCATAGAGTGCATGGTTCAGACCACCTGTCTTGGCGGCACGAAGTCGTGCGCTTTGCTCGGCGTAAAGCAGCATTGTGAGGTCGCTCAAGGCTCCCAGTTGAACCTGGTGAACCTGCTTTCCGAAGTTCTCGGTGCCGTAGGTTTCGATGAAGGCAGAGTACGCTTTGTTCACAAGTTCAGCGACAAACGAACCGGATTCTTGAGCGATGGTGGCCTCGCCAGAATTGACCTTTCGAACCAAGCGATCCGCCAAGAAAATTCGATTGATCTCGTTGGTGCCTTCATAGATTCGGCTGATTCGGCAATCGCGATAAATCCTGGCGACAGGGAACTCTTCCGTGAATCCATAGCCGCCATAAATCTGCACCGCTTCATCGGCGATGAATGCCTCCACCTCGGTTGAGAAGACCTTGCAGGCAGAGCACTCCACTGCAAATTCCTCGGCAGCCTTGCGGTTGCCCTCATTATTGCCGCCAAGAGTTTCGAAGGCTCGATCAATATCGGCGCCACAGCGGTAGATCATCGACTCCGCGCCGTAGAACAGGGTCGCCATATCGATGAGCTTCTTTTGGATCAGTCCGAACTGCGAAAGGCTCTTGCCAAATTGCTTTCGATCCTGTGCGTATTGAGCGGCATTGAAGAGCGCTTCTCGGGCTGGGCCCATACTCATGGAAGCAAGCTTAAATCGTCCGATGTTCAGTGCATTGAACGCAACTTGGTGGCCCTTGCCTTCTTCGTGAAGAAGGTTTTCCGCAGGCACTCTGGCATTCTCCAATACTAGTCGAGCAGTGCTGCTGCCCTTGAGCCCCATTTTGTGCTCTTCGCGAGCGATCGAGACTCCTGGGAAATCGCGCTCGACGATGAAGGCGGACACTTTCTCGCCGCCGATCTTGGCCATGACAACAAATTGATCAGCCCATTTCGCATTGCTGATCCACATTTTGGTGCCGTTTAGCACGTAGTGATCGCCTTGTAAATCGGCTCGGGTAGTCATGCTAAGAGCATCGCTACCGCTATTTGGTTCGCTAAGCGCGTACGCTCCAATCTGCTCGCCACTGGTGAGTTTCGGAAGGTATTTCTGACGTTGTTCTTCGGTGCCAAAGAGGTTGAGGCCGACTTGGCTGATTCCGCTTGTGATGCCGATCGTGACGCTAAAGGACGCGTTCAGACTGAGGAATTCGAGCATCCTTGCAGACAGGTTCTTTCTAAGTCCGAGTCCGCCGTAGGCTTCGGCAGTATCGGTACCGCAAAATCCGAGTTCACCGGCTTTGCGAACGAGTTCGGGCATCAGGCCTTCTTCTTGAGTGTCGATCCGTTCTTGAATTGGCAGGATTTCTTTTCGCGAAAAATCCTCGGCCGTTTGGATCATCAAGGCGTCATCGCCCTTGAAATCTTCAGGTACAAACGCATTCGTTGGGGTCACGCTAACAAAACTGCACCCCTTTGTGCCAGATGTCGGAACCGTTGAACTCATTTCACTATTTTATACGAGTCGATGGTGCCTAAGTTGGAACTCGCCATTATTGCCTTGAGTTGAATTCAAATTGGAGCATCGAATCAGTTGAACAATTTCCAAGATTACGAGAATCAGCTTGAAATTCCTCGATTAGTCGATTCTCGGGAGCTCTTGGCGAACGAGATCGAGAGCATCACAAACACGGTTTTCCTGCCCCACAATCCGGTGCCCGCAGAAGTGCTCTTTATCTTTGGGACGGTTCAGGCGAACTGGGATCATCTGGCAGAAATGATCTCAAACGATTGGTTCGAGAGGGTGATTCTAACCGGAAAATCGGCCCTAGGTGGTTTGAGTTTGGCGAGCCGATCGCCGAAACTATGGCTAAGCAACTGGTCTCCCGTGGGGTGGATCGTGACCGACTTTCGCTGCAGCCGCATGCTACCAACACGCTCGAAGACGTGAGCCTGAGTCTTGATTTGCTTGGAACTCCAAACAGCATTCTCTTTGCCGCAAAATCCCACCACAGCGGGCGATGCGGCCGGACACTGCGGAAGTTCTTTCCCGCAATACCGCTGACGGCGGTTACCCACAATGCCTGGTACGGAGAGGTGGTCGTGAGAGCCGAAGATTGGTACGAATCCGAAGTAGGAAAGGGTAGGGTGCTCGGAGAATTAACCCGGATTCAAACCTACGGCGCCCGCGGCGATATCGCCCAGAATCCATAGTTTTCCAGAATTTGTGGAAAAGCGATGTGGCTAACTCGGGAGTAACCTGATATTGTCAATTTCCCTAAGTGCAGACCCCTGATTTAGCTGTAACATGGACACCTATGAACGCCGTCGTCGAGAGTTTTGTTTCGCCCCATAGCTTGGAGGCAGAAATGTGTGTTCTCGGCTCGATGATGCTCAGTCCGGCGGTGATTGAACCGGTGATGGAAGCGATTACGGAGAACGACTTCTATCGTCCCGGGCACAAAACGATTTTTCAATCCATCACGAATCTTGCGATGAACGGCCGAGCGGTGGATTTGGTCACCGTGAGGCAAGATTTGTTGGAACGAGGCCAACTCCAGTTCGCGGGCGGAGTGGAGTACCTCATCCAAATCGCGGAATCTGTTCCGACTCCGGCCAACGCGGTCGATTATGCCGAGATCGTACTGGACAAGTCGATGCTCCGGAACTTGGAATCGGCCGGATATGAAATCGTTAAGCAAGTCCACGATGGGGAAGACACCACCGATGAAAAGCTGGAAAGCGCAGAGCGAACGGTATTTGAAGTGGGCAAGCGACGTCTCCGCAAGAGCTTCGTGGAACTGCGTACGGCCGCCCATGACTTCATGGAGGACGTGGACAAGCTCTATGAATCGGGCGTGCCGATTTTGGGTGCGCCATCCGGATTCTATGATCTAGATGCCATCACTGGTGGCTTGTACGAAACCGATCTTCTCATCCTCGCCGCCCGCCCCGCGATGGGTAAGACCGCCTTCGCGATGAGTATCGCAACCCACGTCGCCGCGCAAAAGAAGGGTGCCGTTGCCGTTTTCAGCCTTGAAATGGGTGCCAAACAGCTTGTGAGGCGTATGGTCGCCGGGCGAAGCCAAATGAGCATGAGCATCCTGAAGAAGCCGAATCTGAGCGGCGACGACTACGACCGCCTGGTGGATGCTTGCGAGCAGCTCTATAGCTTGCCGATCTTTATTGACGACAACTCGGATATCACTCCGTTTGAACTCCGGGCAAAAGTGCGAAGGCTGAAAGCGGAACATGGTCTTAGCTTAGTCGTGATCGACTACTTGCAACTCATGCGTAGCAACCGACGGACGGAGAACCGAGTTCAAGAAGTCGGGGAGATCGCTCGCGCGCTCAAGGGACTGGCGAAAGAGATGAATGTGCCGGTGATTGCGCTCAGTCAGCTAAGCCGCCAAGTAGAAAACCGGCCGGATAAAAGGCCGATGCTCTCAGACATTCGAGAATCAGGTTCGATTGAAGCTGAAGCCGATCTTGTCATGTTCATTTACCGCGATGCCTATTACAAGGCAAAGGAAGAAGGTGCCGACCAGCCGCAGGATTTGCCGCCGAGCCACGTCGAAGCGGCAGAGATTATCATCGCCAAGCATCGAAACGGCCCAACAGGAAAGGTCGAAGTTGGATTCCAGCCAGCCTACGCCAGGTTCGTGAATTTGAAGCGATAAACCGATTTGCCACGTCTTGTAAATCAAGATGTTAAATGGATTCTTGGCCCTACTGATTGCGCAGCAAGATACTGCGCCGACCCAAGTGGTTCCACCGGCGGTCTCGCAGTTTTCCGTGTCCAATCCGATTCGGCTTGCGATGACTCCCAAACTAGACGGAATCATTGAAGCAGAAGAGTGGGATCCGCTAGCGACGGGCGTCGACGGCACGACCTATATGCAGTGGGAACCAGGAGTTCTCTACTTCGCGGGCACGAGCCAATCGGCTTCTGGAGTTAAGATTTCGCTCGACTTGAACGGGGACGGGTGGCTCGCTGGAGATGACAATTACGAAGTCCGTTTGACTCCACAATTTTCGATGCGTCGATTAATCAACGACGCGACAACTGGTGCAAGCTGGGCAGAAGTTCCGCTCGTGGCGGATACCGTCCAACTCGCGACTGCTAACGAAGGCACCGGATTCCGTTATGAACTCCAGATTCCAGACACCGTACTGCCAAAGTTCAAATTGGGTCAGAACATTGGCGTCAGGGTTGATGCGATCGGTGATGTAAGCGCAGAACCTGCTCCATACGCACCGCGCCAAACTTCCACGGTCCGGCTCGCCATGGAGCGCGCTAGCGGGATTCCGGCTGGTCTAGAATGGGCTCCGGAGTACATCACGCGCACGGTATCGCCAGGGCAAGCGATCAAGATTCGGCTCAATTTCGTCAACAAGGGCGAAGGCAAGGTGGGGCGTATCGACTTGCGTACATCCGGTTTTGCGAGCGTCTTCACCGGGATTCAGAACCTGCCATTCCCTGAATTCGATCGAAAGGGCAGAGCGTTTGTGGATTACGACGCTCGGGTTGCAAACGGCGCACCATTTGGTTACACCGTGCTGAACGCAAGGCTCACCAATGTCGATGGAACAGAAACTTCTATTCAGTCAAGCTATCGAATCACCGATATATTAAATATTGAACCTAACTTGAAGCTTGATGGCGGAAAACCAGGCGAGCCTAGGGTGGTCAAGGGCGAGATTTTGCTCCGCTCGGCATCGGAAAACGGAATCAAGGGGAAGACGATTGTTGATGCGCCGGAAGGATGGGCTGTTCGAAAGGGCGGCGTCCAGAATTTCAGTATCTACCAATCTCGAGGTCTGGCGAGGATTCGCGTGGAACTAATCGTTCCAGCTGAATTCACCGGACTCGTGCCACTCCCAATCCGAGTTCAGGTTGGCGAGCGCGAGATCGAAAAAATCGCTTTCATAGTGATCAAATGAAGCCATTCGATATCAGTGGGTTAATTATCCCGACACTAACACCGTTCACGGACGACATGTCCACGGTGAGCGAAGTGCGGTTGGCGCGGCACGTGCGCCGGCTCACTGAATCAAACCCTGGTGGTTTGCTGACTGCGGGCGCGGTTGGAGAATTTCAATCGCTTGCGAACTCGGAGCGAAAGTCTCTGCTTGAGATAGTCATTCGCGAGTCGTCTAACGCGATTCCAGTGATCCAGAACGTTACTGCGGTCAACACGATGGGAGCGCTGGATATGGCTCAACACGCCAAGCGGCACGGTGCTAGAGCGGTGATTGTGGCGCCGCCAATGTATGGCGACTACACTCAATCAGAGCTCAAACAGCACTTCAAGACGATCGCGAACTATTGTGATTTGGGAGTGATGATCGCGGATGACCGCAACATGATTGGTCCGGAAACGCGGTCGGAACTCGAGGACCACGGTGCCATCAAGTTTGTTTCACCAATTGGTGAGATCTGCGCAGAAATTGCGACATCCGAAACTGCAAGGCCGGACGAGTTTACGTTCGGTGGAAACGCATTTTGTTCGCCGGTGGCTATTTTTGAAGCTTCAGAAGTGCGCGAAGCTTGCTCGGGCGGAAAGCGAATCGCCAAAGCATCTGCGTACGCGGCGGCGATCAAGCAATACGGCGCGAGCCGAATAGCGAAATTGATGATGCTGGAACTGGATATCGAAATCGGTCCACAACGAGTTCCGCTGCAACCACCACCGCGCGAAGCCATTTTGCACCTGGTTGCCGCGCTGCAAAGCTCAGAAAAAGTGGTCCAGGATTGAATCCCCGGAGGCAATTGGGGGCCTGGACCAATGAATGTTCTAAGTTCTCCTTTCGTCGCCACGATTCTTTGCCGTGACGCTCACGGTCTTAGTAAGCAATTCCCGTGCCAAAACCGCATCTAGCGTTTAATTCGGCTGATTTGAACCTTGTTTTTGGCTGAGATTTCTGCTCGAAAGAGCTGGTCGTAATGCACGAATTCCGCAGTCTGTGGAATTGATCCTTCGTTCCAAATCTGTTCAACGAGCAGGTTGAAAATTGCCTCCACGTTGGTACGCTCGGATTCTGGAACTGGGAGAGTTTCTAATTCTGGAAGCTGAATTCCAACCAGTCCCGATGTCAAGAAGACCAATCCTTCGGGCGCTGTCTGCTTGATGATCCTCAGATTTTCGGCCATACCGATCGTAGCGTTCGGCAATGCTTGGACCGTCAGCAGCATCGATCTGTTGTGATCGTAGATCGCCTTGCCGTCCAAAAGTTCAGCGTAGGTCCGCGCGAGGCCAAGCATAAACTTCAGATAATTGCGATTGACCAGGGGCGCCTCTGAAACAAACGAAATCCGGACAAGAGAATGGCACTCGGAAAGCTGGCTAAGCGCGGCACCATCGACTTCGACGTTGGCATGGAACAGGTCGGGCCGAAACAGGGAGACATTTTTTGAGCGTTTGACCAGCGCAATGTGCAACCGAACGTCCGAGAAGTACAGACCTTCTGCACTCGTCATCCCTTTGAGAGCCATAAGATAGCTCATCACCCGCTCTGAAGGCGGCAGCTTTTCTCCTTCAAAGTAAATCCAAAATTCACTTCTGGCGATGTTGGATTTCTTTTTCTGAGATGATTTCCAGAGTACGAAAGCGGTCAGTCCGGCCAGAAATCCAAAGAAGAAAATGGCCGCGTTTATGGGCCGACCCCGCTCATCCATTTCTCGACAAGCTGGATTTCCACGTCCGTGAGAGTCGCAATGCAGACTGAACAGATGCCAGCTTCGTTGACTTTCGGACCCTTGCAAATAAGGCAGGCATCGGTCCTGACGGCCACACGCACCCAATCACGCCGCGTCAGAGCGTAAGCGATCTGATCGCGAGGCATAGCTTCGGAGTTCCAGCGGTCCATTGGGTCGTCCAATTTTACCGGGTGGTAACCTGCAATAAAACTCATGAAGATCGCTACTTTCAATGTGAATTCGGTCCGGGTCCGGCTGGAGATACTTTTGGACTGGCTTGCGGAGAACGAACCAGACGCTTTGGCCCTTCAAGAAATCAAGTGCGAAAATGACAAATTTCCGACCGAGGCGTTCCTTGAAGTGGGTTATCACGCCGCCGTTTTGGGTCAGAAATCATACAATGGCGTTGCGATTCTTACAAAGGAGCCGCTCAGCCAGGTTCAGTATGGATTTGGTGATCCGACTTGGCCAGAAGATTGCCGAATTCTGAGGGGAACAGTCGGCGGCGTGCGAATCATTAACACGTATGTCCCAAATGGAACGAAGGTTGGCTCGGAGAAGTGGGACTACAAACTCCGGTGGCTAGAAAAGATTGCCGAGCTGATCCACCAAGAGCTTCAGGTGAATCCGAACCTCGTATGGCTAGGAGATATCAATGTCGCTCCGACCGCGGACGACGTGTATGATCACACCCGCCTGCTAGGACAGGTCTGTCATCACCCCGAGGAGTTTTCGCGTCTGGAAAACATCGTCAAGGATCGACTGGTTGATGTTTACCGTGCACAGCATCAAGGGGCGGGGCATTTCACCTATTGGGAACTGTTCATCAAGAGCGCTTTTCCGAGGAATCTTGGCTGGCGAATCGACCACATTTACGCTTCGCCAAGTCTGGCAGAACGCTGTGTAAACACTCACATAGACAAAGGTCCGAGAGCGCTAGAGCGTCCCTCGGACCATACCGTTGTGGTTGCAGAATTCGATCTTTAAGATCGGGGCTCGGTGTTGCTAGGCGCGGGCCGAGCAGCTTCCTCGCGCTTGTCAGCTTCGAGAGCGTCGCTCATGGCCTTCTTGCCTTCTTCGAGACCTTTCTGAAGTTCGCCAACGCCCTTGCCGACACCGCGCATCAGTTGCGGAATCTTCGCGCCGCCAAAGAGAACCAAGATGATCACCAATACGATCATCAGTTCTTGGGCACCTAGGCCAAAGGCGAGTAGGGAAGTTGGATTGAAATTCAACATGATTGGGCTCTTGTACTGATTATACGTTTAAGTCACTCAAAATGACCACCAGATCATCTTGAAGCTGGAGAACCAGCGCCCGCTTTGATTTTTGTCGTCATTTCTCCATCGAGTTGAACGGCCATCCATTCGCGCAGTTCGCCCATCACCATTGGTTCAGTCTTGTCGGTCCGCTTGACATAAGGCTTGGTTCCGTTTTCGGTGCCCTCGCCCTCAAAGAAACTAACGGTGGTGTCGCCACCCTTGATTTCTGCAGGAGCTTTCCCAGCGATTTCCTCATTCATCATCCAAGGATGGATTTTTGTTGCATTAACGCGGCAGCCCCAAACCCCTTCCGGGTCCGAAAAGGTGATGCCATTGTCTGACCCAAAGAACGTCATTCCCTTTTTGGCTTCAGCAACGCCCTTTACAAAATCTGTTTTGAGCTCCTTTTTCCAAGAATCTGCTGTCGGATACTTGCCGTGTTCCTTTACGTAGTCCTTCAAACTTGCATGTAGCACCGCCAATTCGACGGTGCAGCCGAGTACCGGCCCCATCGCTTTGACCCCTTTTTGCAATCCTTGGTATCCCAAGAAGCCCGCGCCGCCACACAATAACAGGCAAAGCAGCGAACAAACAATGAGGATCATGCTCAAGTTTGACTTCGGCTTCGGTTTGGCAAATTCTCCAGACATCGACATGATTTACAAATGATACATTGCATGCAACTCGCTCGTTGCGGTCAAGAATCAAAAGTCTGGGCTAAGATAACAAAATTAGTCGAGTGAATTGGAAAAACTGAATGGGTTTTGAAATTGAATCCGTACTTCAAGCGTCGCAAAACGACACGATCCGAGCGATCCTGCGTGCGCTTGACCTAGCAGGTCCAGGCGAGGCAGAGCATGCCGAGCGGGTCGCTGTCTATGCGGTAGCCACGGGCGAATGCCTTGGTCTCTCGGACGAAGATCTCGTCGATCTTCGGCGCGCTGCACTGCTGCACGATTCCGGCAAGATCGCCATCGACCGCGACCTCCTCAACAAGCTCGGAGAATTGACCGACGACGATATTCGTGCGTTGCAGATGCACGCCGCGATGTGCGACCAAGTACTCGGCGACCTGCCTTGGCTGCAGAACGCGTTGCCGATGATCCGGCATCACCACGAACGATGGGACGGCAAAGGTTATCCAGACGGCCTCAGCCAAGACGCGATCCCGCTGGGTGCGCGCATCATTGGTGTCGCGGAGACATTCGACCATATCGCCTTTGGCTCGTATTACAAGGAGCCAGTCGGGCCTGATGCAGCTCTGAAAATCCTTCAAGAAGAGTGCGGCAAACAGTTTGATGAGCGGGTTGTTCGGGCATTTCTTGAAATCGAACCCCTCGTCCAACCATTAGATGTCTGATTTGAGATGAAAAGTGTAATTGTGATTCCGGCCCGGATGGGCGCAAGCCGTTTTCCTGGAAAGCCACTGGTGGATCTGTTGGGCAAACCAATGGTCCAATGGGTGTATGAAGCCGCTCAGCAGAGCAATGTCGCGGACAAAATCTTGGTCGCGACTCCCGATGCGGAGATCGTTGAAGCAACGCGAGCCTTTGGTGGCGAAGCGGTACTGACCTCGCACGACCATCAAACGGGTACTGACCGAATTGCGGAAGTCGCCTCGCTAGTCGAAGCCGACTTCTACATCAACGTCCAGGGCGACGAACCGCTCATTCAATCGGCGAGCATCGCGGCCTGCGCAAAGCCACTGATGGACGATGCTTCCGTCCAAATGAGTAGCGTTTATTCGTACTGTGATGAATCCGAGTTCGACAATCCGGCCGTGGTAAAGGTCGTGACTGACGAAGCTGGATTTGCGCTCTATTTCAGCCGATTTGCGATTCCTTTTGAGCGCAACCAAAGAATCGAGAAGGTGAAAAAGCACGTTGGGCTTTATGGCTACCGCCGGCAAGCGCTGATGGACTTTGCAACCTGGAAGATGGGTGTGCTGGAAACTGCAGAGAGCCTTGAGCAACTAAGGTTTATGGAGCACGGAATCCGTATCAAGATGTCTGAAGCTGCTGGCACCGAGCTGGCGGTGGATACTCCCGAACAAGCTGACGAAGTTCGGCAAATCTTGGCCTCCAGGCGCTAAGTCGTCCAATGCGAGAAGGTACCTTCTCGTATTACATACCATGGCAATCTCTGAAACCGAAGTTTTGGATGCGCTTCGCGCTGTCCAAGACCCTGATCTTCACCGCGACATCGTCACGCTTGGGTTCGTCAAGGACGTCAAAATTGACGGATCGAGAGTCTCGTTCAACGTCGAATTGACAACACCGGCATGCCCAGTGAAGGAGATTTTGGAGGCGCAATGCATCGAAGCCGTGCGAAAACTTGAAGGAGTTTCGGATGTCGCAGTGACGATGACTGCCCGGGTTCGCACCCGATCTGCTGAGAACGAGGATCTGATTCCAGATGTAAAGCAGGTCATCGCTGTTGCGAGCGGTAAGGGTGGCGTAGGGAAGAGCACGGTTACGCTGAATCTGGCGGTTGCGCTGGCACAATCCGGAGCGAAAGTGGGCCTGATGGATGCGGATGTCTACGGTCCGAGCATCCCAATGATGGCGGGGTGTCATGGCGAATATCCGCTGACGCGTGGCAAGAAAATCGTTCCGATCGAGCGTCACGGAATCAAGATCATGTCGCTGGGATTCCTGTTGGAAGAAGGGCAGAGCGTACTCTGGCGCGGCCCGATGGTCGCGGGAACGGTCAAGCAACTCCTCGCTGATGTCGAATGGGGAGAACTGGACTACCTCATCGTGGATCTTCCTCCGGGAACAGGCGATGCACCGATGTCCCTGGCCCAACTGGCGCCGATTACCGGTGTGGTGATCGTCACCACTCCGCAACCAGTCGCCGCGAGCATCGCAGGCAAGGCGGCGGCACTATTTAGAAGGTTGAATGCGCCCATTCTTGGCGTCGTCGAGAACATGGCCGTGTTTGTCTGCCCAGATAACGGCAAGGAATACCGAATCTTTGGCGGCACCACCGGCGAAGAGCTTTCTCAGACAATCAAGTCACCCTACCTCGGTTCGGTTCCTTTGGATCCTGAAGTGGGGCTGAGTTCTGTCGAAGGATTACCGAGCGTTCTGCATAGACCAGATTCTCCGCAAGCGCACGAATTCAAAGCGATTGCCGAACGGATCGCCGCCCAGGCCAGCATTTTGCAAATGAGCAAAACGGAAACTTCGACGTCTTCTGCGCGTTTTGAACCCGTGAGCTAAACCCTGCAAAAGGTACTATGGTTTGACATTGAAAAGCCAACTTCGATTCTGGTTTGTGGTGCTCTTCGCAGTGATTTCTGCGGTGGGATACGCCATGACCGTTCGAAGTGAAGGCGCGACCGTTTTCATCAACGAATTTCCGGTGTTTGAGCTCAAAACCGGTCAAGACGGTCTGACGAATGTTCAACGGGCCACCAACATCGCGAAGACTTTGAGCGAAAAGGGGCTGAACGCACCGCTAAAGACAACCGCGACTTCCCGCGGAACGTGGATCGAATCTGGCGATGTGCCGGTCGTCAAGATCACTGCGGCAGAGGCCAAAGCGCAAGGCGTTTCAGTCTCTGAACTCGCCGCGACATGGAAATCACGCGTGATTCAAGCGGTCAACCTTCCTGAGTTACAGATTCCGGTCGGTTTCTTGTCGGTGGCTGAGGGCGAGACCAAGTTCCAGCGAGTGTTCGGAAGCGAAGCGCAAGACGCGGAAGTCAGCTCCGATAACCCTGAAATCGTCACGACCGAAAAGGTGATTGGTGGATTCAAATTCACGGCAGTTTCTGGCGGCGAAACCACGATTACGGTGAAGAGCGAGAACAGCAACCTGACGCTGAAAATCAAGGTGTTGCCTTCGGCAGCCCGAATCAATCAGAAGATTGAAGTGACCGTTTACGGCAATCCGGCTTCAGTAGAATCGGTGAGAAGCGCCGTGATTAGCGCCGTGCGAAATGAACTCCAAATGGCTAAGGGCGCAACACTCGAGATCATCGGGATGGAAGTGGCCTCTGTCGGCTCGGGAGTCACGCTTCAAGTTCCGGTTAAGGTCCGAGTAAGGGCACCGGGCACATCAACCTTCGAAGGCCAAGTAGATGTCTGGGTGAAGAATCCTCGAGCACAGCGGCTCGAAGAAAAAGAGCTTTGGTACAGCAACTATCCAGAGTCAGTAAGAATTTTCGGGCCGATCTTTGGCGCAAATTTGGAAGAGGGCAAGCCTGTCCGACTGCTTTTCCATCACATCAATACTTCGCCAGATCCGATGGTTTTGCAAGTGGTCGCGTACAATCCGTCACCTGTGGCCGCATCGGTGATGGTGGTTAAGAGTTCCGCTAAACCGGACGAAGATCCCGTTCGCGCTGGGCTGAGTGCTGGCGAGCAGTTTATCAAGGCGATCATGTATTCACCCGGAGATGTGATCACCATTCCTCCGCGAACAAAAGTGCTGCTGTCGGCATTGCGTCTGGCGCCAAACCAGGTGGGATCGGGTCTTGCTTATCTGTCGCTTCTGCCAAATGGTCCGTCGCAATTGCTCGTCCGAACAGAGACTGTCCGGCCGATCAATCAAGAACCAACCTGGAACGAGGCGAATGATGCGGTAAAGCCGTGGCTCGTCGCAGCGCCAACAACCGTTTTCCGGTCGCCGACCGATCATCCGATCAGCGAACATATTTACGTTAAGCCTTACCGTGATTTGGAGGCGGCATACGATGTTGGCGGCAAATATGCGTTTATCAGGATTGGTCAGTCGCCGATTCCGAGTGTTGACAACCGCACCACCCTCGAAGGGAATTTTGGCGTGATGTACACGGTTATGGCAAAGATCAGGAATCTGACCAACATGGCCAGCCAAGTGGAAATCGCCTACGAAGCCAGTGCGGGCTACTCGGGAGCGCTTTTCGTGATCGATGGCGAACTTCAAACCAAACCCGTTTTGCAGAGCAAAGAGGAACTTCAGGTAAAAGTGCTTCGGCTCGCACCTGGAGAATCGCGCCAAATCAAAATTCAAACAATGCCGCTGTCAGGCTCAAGCTATCCAGCGACTTTGGTTGTGCGTCCTTTGGGGGCGAAGTAATGTCGGATCATCCGTCGTACGAAGAGATTACGAACCTATTCGGGCTCGCCATCCCCGCAATCGATTCGCCTGAGCTCGAAGAAGCCTTGGCCGAATCTGACCTGACCCGCGAAGAAAAAGCCAATCAACTCTTGATGGCGGGCCAACTTGAAAAGGCGATTCAGCAGTTCAAAAAGGTCATCGAAGAATCCGGAGCGAGCCAAGAGAATCTATCCAATCTTGCTGACGCATACCAGTACGGCGATATGCTCCCCCAAGCTTTGCGGCAATACCGTAAGGCGATCAAGGCTGGCGAGAACCGACCTGAACCTCACGTTGGCTTGTCCGAAGTATTTCGAAAGCACGGCAGGTATTCAGACGCTGCTCAGGAACTTGAAAAGGCGATCGACGCCGATCCAGACAACGCTCATCTGCGGTATAAGCTTGCGGAACTTTTGCGCTCGGCCGGATTCCCAGAGCGGGCATTGCGCAATGTCGAAATGGCGGTGATTCTTGCACCAGACGATGCGTTTTATCACACCTGGATGGCCGATTTGCTGATCCAGCTCAAGCGATTTGAACCCGCGGTGGACGCGCTTCGAGCAGCAGTGGAACTCAGCCCCGGCGATGATTACCTCTACATCCGAACTGCTGTCGCATTTTGGGGCGCAGGAAGACGCCAAGATGCCCTGAAAGCCGCGCAATTGGCGGGAGATCTCAATCCAGAAAGGAAAGTCGTCGACGGATTGATGCTCGCGTTTTATGAGACGATCGGCGATCATGCTAACGCTGACATCGTTCGGAAGTCTGCCGCGAAGCTGGACGACTACGATTTATTTGAACTCCAGCGAATGTTACAGGATTGCGGACTGGCCTAAAGGCGGCATAAGCCCCGCATGGGTGCTAAAGCGACGACTTCATTCCTGATTGGAATTCTTGCGTGTATCGCCTTCTCGGTGGCCACCGCCATCAAGATCGACGTTCCAAACACGAAACTCTCATTGACCATTGATGCCAAGTTGACTGAGGACAAGACCTCGGTTGAAGACTTTGGTGACGATTTTGCAGAATACGCGCAGGACGTTTCCCAACATGGATTTGAGACAGCAAACGGAGTCTACGGCACCGTGTTGGCATTCCACCTCAAGAAAGAGCACGAAGAAGTGACCGAAGAATGGTCCGAAATGGCTGCGGAAGGTATCGCTTCGATCGCAAGCGGCGAAGTCAAACTCACGCGCCGCGAATCGGCCAAATTTGGAAGCGCGACCGCACATCTCATCTCGCTTTCGGTCGAGGAATCTGGGAAGACCGTGAATTCACAATTTGTTGTGATCGGCAAAAAGGGCGAGGTCATCGTGATCGCGCTGACTTCGGATTCGGACAACCTCGGGGCGACCAAGGAAGTCGAAGAGATCATCAATACGTTGAGCTATGACGGCCAGAAATGTGCTGATCGTAAGGAAGTCACTGCTAAGCCTGAGTGAGGCTCTGGGTGATGGTTAACATCACGGCGGCAGCGAACAGCAACCGCATCATCGACATCGCCCAAAAGATCTTGGTTCCTCGCTTGAAGTCAAAGTGACTTACGGTGAGGAACCCGCCTGGTAGATACAGCGTTCCGCCAAGAAATACCAGCCCCCAAGCACCCGCCATGCTAAATCTGGCGATAGCAGCCGCAATCACTGCGCAAAGTACGCCGGTGATCATCAGCTCGATTCCGACCTTTCCTACCTTTGGAGATGTTCGCTTCATCCACCCATCATAATGACAGGGCTGATGGATGCTTTGCCTTTTCCGATCACTCAATCTGTGCTTGAACGGCTGGGGATTTCGGCATCTGACTCGCAGTGGGCGGAACTCCAGAAGTTTCATGAACGGCTATACGAAGTCAATTTGCAACGAAATCTCACCCGAATTCCAGAGATCGAAGCAGACGTTCGACACTATGCCGAATCATTGCTCGTGATGGAGTTCTTAGAAGGGAAGGAGTGGCTGGATATCGGCTGCGGCCCCGGATTCCCATCGTTTTTGTTAGCGCTGTTTGCTTCAGATTCGCATATTGCCTCGATCGATTCTAACGGGAAGATGATCGGCTTCCTGCGCGAATGTGGGCTACCCAACAACACGGTTCTCGAAAAGCGGATGGAGGAATGCGGGTTGGTCGAGCAGTTTGATTCTGTGACTGGCAGGGCAGTGGCTCCGCTATCGATCCAGTTGGAACTCAGTGCCCGCGCGGTCAAGATGGGTGGGGTCGTGGTGCCTTTCCGTGTCGAAGGGGAGTCCTTTGACCATGCCGCACTCAAAAAGATTGGGCTTCAATTGGAGCGCGTCGAAACTCGAACTCTTCCTGATAACCGAATGCGCGTCTTCCCGATTTATCGAAAGGTTGCCAGAACACCGCTCACGTTCCCGCGAAATTGGGCGGCGATCAAGAAGAAACCACTGTTCTAATCGCGATAGTCGCCGCGTTGGACACGCGCCGTTTCTCTCTTGGTTTCGCGCTCAGCGATTGCGGTCCGCTTGTCGTAGTCTTTCTTGCCGCGACAGAGTCCGAGCAGCAATTTTGCTCGCCCACGATCGTTAAAGTACACCTTCAGTGGAACGAGCGATAACCCCTTCTCAAGAGACTTGCGTTCCAAAACCGAAATCTCCTTCCGTTTCGCCAGCAGCTTGCGATCCCTGCGACGCTCAGGCAAAAAGTGGTGTGCGTAAGCGTACGGCTCGATGTCCATTTGGTACACCCAGAGTTCGTCGTTTTTCACCCGGCAATAGGAGTCTGTAAGGTTCGCCCTGCCTAAAAATAAGCTCTTCACCTCGCTTCCGCGAAGCTCAATGCCGGTTTCAAGCGTATCTTCCACATGGTAATCAAATGTGGCTCGGCGATTTTGTATGGTTGCCGGACCTTTGGCCGGTTCATTTTTAGCGGATTTCTTGGCCATCGGGGGCGCAAGTGTACCAAAAAGTCCGTAAAAGGTAAAGTGCTACGCATGAAAATCAGTTTCAATTGGATACCAATCTTGGCGCTCCTCGCTGTGGGTTGCAATTCTGCTCCGAGTCAGGATGGGTCCGCAAGTTCGGGTTCTGCATCAACTTCGAGCTCAACCCCAGCATTGCAAACGGAACAGGCTTCAGGTGCCGTTTCAGGAGTTGCCACGCTCAAAGAACTCAAGATCACTGACACAAAACCCGGCAAGGGTGATGCCGCCGCACCCGGCGATTTGCTCGTGATGCTGTACAAGGGAACGCTTCACGGCGGAACAAAGGCAGAGTTCGACGCAAACATGGACGGCTCAAAACCTCCATTCTCGTTCATCCTTGGCGCAGGTAATGTGATCGAAGGTTGGGACAAGGGAATGGTTGGACTCAAGGTCGGTGGTAAGCGCACGCTTGAGATTCCGGCAGCGATGGCTTATGGTGCAGAAGGCCGCCCACCAGCGATTCCAGGCAACTCGGACCTCAAGTTCGAAGTCGAGTTGCTCTATGTTGTCAAGAAAGGTGCCGAAGGCGATTACGACGCAAAGGACACCAAGCCCGGATCTGGACCTGCCGCCAAAACTGGCGACAAGGTCAAGGTTCACTACACGGGGATGTTCTTGAACGGCAAAAAGTTTGACTCCTCTGTTGATCGCGGCCAACCATTCGAGTTCACTCTTGGCAGGGGCGAAGTGATCAAAGGTTGGGACGCGGGAGTCGTAGGAATGCGACCGGGTGGAAAGCGAACACTGATCATTCCACCAGCCATTGCGTATGGCGAAGATGGCCAAGGCCAGGACATTCCGCCCAATTCAGTGTTGAAATTTGAAATCGAGCTACTCGAAATCGTGAAATAGTGCCTCTTATGGCCGATACTTTCCGTAGGAACTAAAAATGTTTAAGAAACTTGGATTTACTGCCGTTTTGGGCTTGGCCCTCTTGTCACCGATGGCCACGAAGCCAGCGGATGCCCAAATCACTGCACAAGGCGGTGGATACTTGCTTCGAATCAAGTACGTGAAAGGGCAGACCATGAAGTACGTCGCGAACATGACGATGGCCCAAATGGGACAGCCGATGCGCATGAATATCGCCAGCAAGGTGTTGGATTACCAAAAGGGAATCGCAACCGTTGAAGCGAAGGTGACCATCTCTGGTGGTCCATCTAAAACCGCACCAAAGCCGAGCACTTCGACGGTCAAGGTCGATACTCGCGGCCGAGTAGTGGGCGGGGATTCTGGAAGCATGGCCGCAACCGGTGGCCCAACTTTGCCAGAAGGACCGGTCAAGATCGGGCAATCTTGGAATGGCACGGTCAAGTCGATGGGCGGCGGCAACGTCAAGGCAACTTACACTCTCGCCGGCGTGAAGTCGGTCGCTGGTAAGCAAGCTGCAGAAATCACTGTGAAGATGAACGGGGACATGGGCGGAAGCAAGATGTCTGGGGCAGGTCGAATGATGTTGATGATGGCGGACGGTAGCCTCCTCAACAGCTCGATCAACATGAACTTTACGGTGCCAAGTCAATCCAGTTCTTCAAAGCCTCAAGTTATGAAGATGTCGATGACGATGCAACGTCAATAATGAGCTCGAGCAAGATCGTTGTAAAAGGATCCTCGTTGGCTGGCTTCAACCAAGCCGTTAGCGAGCATCCTCAAGTTCAAATGTCCGGTGATTCTGATTCACCGGACATTCATTTTGTCCAGGGCAATTGGGCCCGAACCATCCTGATCGATTCCGTCGATTCGGATTGCCGGGGATTGGTCGAACTTATCGACAACAATCCGATGGTCTGCACCGAAGTTTTTGCCTTGCCCGATCCTCTCGGGATTTTGGGCTCGATCGCCGTGGGTCCTTTGGCCCGAGCCGGACTTATCGTCGAGGAACCCGTCCTGATTGGCAATGTGCCCGGTGAGCTGGACAACCTACATCTTTTGCTCGCCGATCTCGGATGGGATGGCGGGGTCGCCTATCAGCAAGAACCAGTGGAGACTGGGAGTGCGTACGCACTGACCGCGTTGGTAAAGGTTGAGACGCAGGCCGCCGAAGGCCAGATCGAACTGCTCTACCGAGAATGCTTCGAGCGGAGTTTCTTTGTGCGTGAGTCCCAGTCAGAAGATTGGGATACGGCTCTGGTTTCGGGAAAGCCGTTCGCCATCTATCGAATCCGTATCACGGAAGGAGACCAGCATAGCATTGTTACCGTGCAAGTACTTTCGGATAAGCATGGGAAGTGCGGTGCTGCGGGTGCAATCCATGCTCTTAACGTGATGGTCGGATTCGAAGAATCCCTTCCGTTTGGAGGCTAGCCAGTTGGAAGAAGACCCTAGAAAGGGGAACGGCTGCCTTTTTATCGGCTCAGGGTGCGCTTGCTTTGCCATGGCCGGGATTGTGATCGTCTTAGGCTTGATCCCGTTCATCATGCCGACGAGCACTCATTTCACTTCACGCTGGGAATGGCTTTTCGGCGGCCTGGGACTAAACATCTGCTTGGCAATCATCCTCATTGCAGTGGGAATTCGCGTCATTTTTCCTCGGCAATAGTAAAGGAACCATGGAATCGGGAGTCGAATAGTATGGTTAGGAGGGAATCATCCCTCTTCTTCTAGGAGATTTTATGCAGCAATACACACCCGACAAAATTCGCAACGTTGCCATTGTAGGTCATGGTGGAGCCGGAAAGACGATGCTGGTGGAGCACATGCTTTACACCGCAGGCGCGACAGAACGCGTAGGTTCCACCGATGCTGGTAACTCACAAGCTGACTTCGATCCGTTGGAGGTCAAGCGGCACGCTTCGATCACTGCGAGCATTTTGCCGATCGAATGGCACGGCCATAAGATCAATCTGATCGACTGTCCAGGTTATCCCGACTTCATCGGAGACCTTCACGGCGTCGCCAGGGTCGTCGAATCCGTGATCTTTGTCTGTGAGGCAAAGCGAGACTTGGACGTCGGATTTGAATTAGCCTGGGAAATCGCAGAACAGCACGGCCTCGCCCGGTGCATTTTTGTCAACAAGCTTGAGCGCGACAACGCCGACTACGAAGGGCTGATGGAGACGCTTCACGAGCGATATGGTCGAAAGATCGTCGGCGTGCAGATTCCAATCGGTCACCAAACCGCATTCTCTGGTGTACTCGACCTCCTGAACATGAAGGTTTACAAAGGCAAAGACCGCGGCGTGGAAATCGAAGAAGTACCCGCCGGATATGCTTCCGAGGCAGAGGAGCGGCGAGAAAAGATGATGGACGCCGCCGCTGAAGGTGACGACGCCCTCGCCGAAAAGTATCTCGAAGGACAAGAGCTTTCTGCTGACGAGATCGAACACGGTTTGCTAGTCGGCACAGAAACTGGCCGAGTTGTGCCTGTGATGGTCGGATCTGCGATGAGTGGAATCGGAATTGCAACCTTGCTCGACCGAATCGTAGGCGAGCTTCCGTCGCCAGTCGAAGTGCCAAAGACGATCGAAGATACTACTTGGGAACCGAATCCCGCCGGACCGATGGCAGCATTTGTATTCAAAACCGCGGCTGACTCCTATGTGGGCAAAATCAACTACGTACGGGTGTTTAGCGGCACGATCAAGCAAGACGCGATGCTCCTGAACACGACCAGTGGTCAGGAAGAAAAAGCCCATAACTTGTTCTATCCGCACGGAAAGGTGCAAGAAGGCGCGATCAGCGTCGTTGCTGGTGATATCTGCGCGATCGCCAAACTCCAAAACACAAAGACCGGCGATACGCTCTCGACCACCAAGGATAAGGTTGTCTTCCCGCACATCGACTTCCCAGAGCCGACTTATCGCGTTGGAATCAAACCGGTTTCCAAAGCGGACGAAGACAAGTTGGGTCCTGCAATCGAGCGACTTTTGGATGAAGATCCAACCCTGCGATATAGCCGAGAGGCAGAATTGCATCAGGAAATCTTGGCCGGACTTGGAGATATTCATATTGACGTCAGCATCGAAAAGTTGAAGTCAAAATTTGGAGTCTCGGTGACAACTGAAGATGCCCGAGTGCCTTACCGCGAAACGATTAAGTCGAGCGCAAAGGCTCAAGGTCGACATAAGCGACAAACGGGTGGCAAGGGCCAGTTTGGTGACTGCTGGCTGAGGCTTGAGCCTGTTCAACGCGGCACTGGATTTGAGTTCGGAAGCGAAGTCGTTGGCGGCTCAATTCCAAAGAACTTCATCCCGGCGATCGAAAAGGGTGTCCGCGAGACCCTTGGCAAAGGGTTCCTTGCTGGTTATCCGGTGGTTGACGTCAAGGCAGTGGTCTACGACGGCTCTTACCACGACGTAGATAGTTCCGAAATGGCCTTCAAGATTGCAGGCTCGCTTGCATTCAAAGCGGCTGCAACACAGGCTAAGCCGGTGATTCTGGAACCAGTCATGGACTTCGAAATTGAAGTGCCTGACGACTGCGTCGGTGAAGTCGTCGGTGACCTCAACGGTCGGCGGGGTCATATGCAAGGCATGGACAATCTTCCCGGAGGGCGCACCGTCGTGAAGGCAATGGTGCCGATGGCCACAACGATGAGATATGCTCTGGAACTTCGGTCAATCACCAAAGGTCGCGGTCGATTCCGAGCAAGGCTCAGCGATTATTACGAGCTCCCAGCAGTGGAGTCTCAAGCACTGATCACCGCATACGAGAAAACTCGCACAGATCACGAAGAAGAACATTAGTTCTCAGTTGAGGGAACATTCGACAAGGCTCTTTGCAGTAAATTGAAACTGTGAGGAGCCTTGTTTTTATTGCCGCATTGTCGGCTTCATTTGCGTTCGCAAAACCTCTCCCAGATCAAGACGGTATCTCGTTTGAACGACTCAACAGCTACCCGGTTCTGCATGGTCGCAGTCCCGCCGGAGCTACGATGTCGCCAGATGGTAGCCGCATTGTCTTCGCCTGGAACAAAACTGGAGAGCGGATGCGCGACTTGTACTTGATGGATTACCCGTCCGGCAAGATCAATTTGATCGCTGCCGCTTCCAAGATCGATCGCCTTTTGAACCAAGACGATGCCCGAACGGACGAGCAAAAGAAGGATCAAGAGAAGTACGACGGGGGATTCGGCGGTGGTGCCGTATGGAGTCCGGACAGCAAAGAATTCTTGCTCGGATACCGCGGAAGGACATGGATTTTTAACCGAGAAGGAAAGCAGATTAAGCCTCTGTTTGACGGCTCCTTTGATGCCAGCAATATTCAATATTCGCCGGATGGTAAGTATCTTTGCTTCCTGTCGAATTCGAACGTCTGGCGCATGGATCGTCGGTCCGGAGCTCTGAAACAACTCACCTTTGTCACTCGCGGCGAGACTGCTGTGGGCAATTTCGCGATAAGTCCAGACAGCAAGACGGTGGCAATCAACTGGAGCGCGTTCGGCGCCTACGGCAGCCACATCATGATGGACTTCACGCGCGAGCGGAGCGTCGTTCGGCCGATCTCACGAATGTGGAACGGCAATGTCGAGTCCATGAACGAGCGATACGGTTTTGTGTCGATTGATGGCGGGTTGATCAAGTTCATTGATTCGATTCCAAGACAAATCTGGGGACTTGGATCGCGCGGTGCCGGCTGGAGTTGGGCACCAGACAGCTCAGGTTTCTTGGTCGGCTGGAAGTCTGAAGACCACAAGGAATGGACTTTGAGCTATATCAGCCGTTCATCCGGTAAGGAATTCCCGATCCTGCACGAGGTTGCGCCAAAGAACTACATCAACAACTGGCGTCCGTTTGAATGGACGCGGGATTCAAGTTCTGTGCTTGTCGGGACAGACATCTGGGAAGGCAAGTTCACCAATCGATACATTTTGAAAATCGATAAGAGCGGGAAAAATCCGACTCCGTACTTCAAGAAGGATTACGACGTGGCCAGCTTGCAGCGACCGAAGGATAGCGATTCCATCATCATGGCTACCCAGAGCCGCGATGGATTGATGGGTGAAATCACGGTCCTCGACAACAAGGGTGTCGCGAAGCAGTACATGCCAATCGAGTTCGGCTGGAATACGCCAACCGAATTTGAGGAATCCGGCGATGTGCTCGCTAGTTATGATGGACGATCGATCGTTACTCTGGCAAACGAGTACAAAACCAACCCAGAGCTTTACGGCATCTTGCCGGAAGTTAAGCGGATGACGGTGAGCCAATTGCCCGAATTCTCCAAGATCACTTGGGTGAAACCAAGGATCGTGCACATTCCTGGGCCAGAAGGATCAACGATCCATGCATCGATGTATTTGCCGCCGGACTACCAGCCAGGAAAGCGTTATCCTGTGATCCTCCACAACATGTACGCTAACAGCGGCAAGCTGTCCTGGGGCGGATATCAAGCCAACTACATGGCAAAGCTCGGCATCATTGTGATGTGCGTAGACTTCCGAGCCAGCTGGGGTTACGGCGGTGAGTTCAACAGCGGCTACTACCAGCGAATGGGCTTGATCGATAGCGAGGAAGCGGTCGCCGTCAAGCGATACCTCGTGAAGGAAGGATTCGCCGATGAAAAGCGTGTAGGCGTTTGGGGTTGGAGCTACGGCGGATTCTTAACCTGTATGATCCTAATGACGCAGCCAGGCGAATTCAAGACTGGGGTCGCGGTGGCTAGCCCAACGGAGTGGAAGAACTACAATCACTGGTACACAAGGCAACGGCTTGGACTAGCCAGTAAGGATAAGGCTGTCTTCGACAAGACTTCGCCATACACCTACGCCGATAAACTCCAAGATGATTTGTTGCTCGTGCACGGAATGCTCGACGACAACGTGCTGTTCCAAGACAGCGTGCGACTGAGTATGAAGTTGATCGACCTTGGGAAGAACTTTGAGATGTTCTATTATCCGCGGGACGATCACAGTATCGGACTGGATGAGACGCGAAAGCACGTCCAGCGCCTCATTGTTCAGCACATTTACGATCAGTTAGGAGATTAGTTCTTAACTGCGAGCTCGATAAGGTTGCGCGGGGGCATGAATTTCACGTCCTCGCGCACTGTTTCGAGAATGGAAATCGGCACCTTTGAATCTGGCCCCATCAATGCGCCGATGATGTCTTCAACCAAACTTTCCGGCGTCGACGCACCGCTAGTGATTCCGACCTTTTTGTACTTCGACTTCCACGCGGGATCCACTTCAGAAGGCGACATTAGGAGATAGGCATCTGCGCCGTTGGCTTCAGCGACTTCTCGCAGTCGATTTGAATTGCTGCTCATTTTGCTGCCAACCACTAGGACCAAATCGCACTGGTAAGCGAGTTCTTTGACCGCCACCTGACGGTTTGTCGTGGCGTAGCAAATGTCTTCTTTGCTAGGAGTTTCGAGGTGGGGATACTTCGCCTTCAGAGCCGACATGGTGAGGGTAACTTCGTCAACACTCAGTGTCGTTTGAGTTAATACTGCAAGCTTGTCGTAGTGCGGGATTTCGAGCTTTTCGACGTCCTCTGGAGTTTCAACTAGCACCATTCGGCCAGGAGCTTCTCCCATCGTGCCTTCGGCTTCGACGTGCCCTTCGTGCCCGATGTAGATAAAGAAAAAGTCCTTTGCGGCGTATCGCTTGGCCTCGTTGTGGACCTTTGTAACGAGAGGACAAGTGGCGTCGATGACTTGCAATCCGCGAGCGTTGGCATCGGCGCGAACTTGGGGCGAAACACCATGCGCGGAATAAACCACCGGCATGCCCTCGGGAATCTCGTTGACATCTTCAACAAAGATCACGCCCCTCTGTTCGAAGCTCTTCACGACGAATTCGTTATGGACAATCGCATGTCGAACGTAAAGTGGCGCGCCATGAATCTGTAATGCAAGCTCGACGACCTCAATAGCGTAGGCGACACCGGCGCAAAAACCTCTGGGCGCAGCAAGAACGATTTGGTCCACGTGCTTATTCTACGCTCCCGGAAGCATCCTGTTCGCCTTGGGAGAATGTCATCGAGATTCCTGCTTCAGCAGCGATGTGAGGAATCGGTGGGCACTTCTTGGCGATGGTCACGGTGAGAATTTTGACGAGAGGGAAGTCCTGGATCAGTGCCGTCCCGACGCGATGGCAAACATGCTCCATCAGTCGATGCTTGCTTTCCGTTGCTGTTCGCACAGCCAAATCAGCCACCGCGCCATAGTCCACGGTGTCCGTCAGTTGATCGGTGACGGAAGAATTGCCACCCACTCGCAATTCCAACTGCATGACGTATCGATGGCCGATTGCTTGCTCTTCGTCCGAGAATCCGTGATAAGCGTAAAACTCAAGATCCTTGATGAAGAGCCGGTGGGTGAGCGCAGACATTCCAGCTAAGGATTATTGCGCAAATGCGCCGACGCCCTTTTTGTCGCCTTTCTTCTTAGAGACTTCGCCATAAAACGTCTCGTCCATCACGGTCTGCTTGTAATCTGTGGTCACGTATTTTGCGTTGACTTCGACCTTGTCATTGTCATAAATGCGAACTCGGACGTAATTGAAAACGAATCCGTAGCGGGCACTGGAAATGAGGTGAGTTTCGCTGCTGACAACGTAGGCGTTTTCGTTTCGAACCACGCCCTTTTCAAAGAACTCCCAAGGTTCGAGGGTCATCCCGCCAATCGCTTTTGGAGATTCCACCACTTCGTTGTCGACCTTAAGTTGCATTTGGCCGTAGTCCAGAACTAGGTTGACCTTGCCGCCGGCCTTGAGGTGGTTCATGATCGCACCAAACGAAGTCAATTGCTTTGGACCGGCAAGAGCGAACGATGCCAAAAGCGCGATGCCGAGGATAGCGATGAACTTTTTCATGATCCTGATAGTTTGAATGATTTCCCAGCAATTGCTACAGGTTTGAGCGGAGTTTTCCACAATTGACAAAATCGGGATAGGTTTCCCGTCTGAACGTTCGAGTCTGATTGCATGAGGCTAAAAAAGGTCCGAATTTTTGGGTTCAAAACCTTTGCCGACCGGACCGAGCTCGACATCAACGGTGATCTTTGTTCGATTGTTGGGCCGAACGGTTGTGGCAAATCCAACATCGTGGATGCGATGATGTGGGGTCTTGGCGAACCTAACGCTCGGTCACTTCGCGCGGCCACAAGTCAGGATGTCATCTTCAATGGATCGGCGAAGCGCAAGCCCCTTGGGTACGCCGAAGTCACCCTGATCTTTGATAATGAAGACGGCTCACTCCCTTTGGACACCGCAGAAGTCGCGATCTCGCGCAGGTTGACGCGCTCCGGCGATTCTCAGTTTCAGATCAATCGAAAGAACTGCCGACTTAAAGATATTTATGATCTCCTCGCTGACTCCGGTTTAGGCCGTGCAGGGTACTCGATTGTGGGTCAGCGGGAGATCGACCAAGCACTGAGTGCCTCGCCCGAAGACCGTCGAGCATGGATTGATGAAGCGGCTGGAGTTCAACGGTTCCGAGCTAAGCGGCAAGAATCCGTCCGCCGACTGGATACGGCGAAAGACCATCTACAACGGATTGACCAAATTTTGGCGGATATCCAGTACCAGCGCGAACCCCTCGCCGAAGAAGCTGAACTCGCCAAGAAGTACCTTCAACTCAAAAGCGCTTTGACTGAAATCGAATCCGGTTTTCTAATGCACGAAGTCGCGGAGGCAGTGGCTCAAGCTGATGCGTTGATCAAGCAAATCGCAGAAGGTGCGGCGGGTGCCGAGCGCGAGACAGTCCGAGCCGAAGAACTCAGGGTTCAGCTTGCAGTGCTTGGTGATGAAATCGCAGAAGCGGAACGAAAACTTGATGCGTTTCGCGAGTTGCGACAAAGTCAGTTGACCGAGATCGAACGCGCCCAAGCCGACGTAAAACTGCGCGAAGCTCGCAAAACGAGTCTGTACGAGCTCGAAGAGAGCCTGCATCAGGAGCATCAACACTCCGAAGAGACAGGCGCAAAAGCCAGTCAAGAACTTCAAGACTCACGCGCCGAAGAATCCGCCGCCAAGGAGGTTTTGGACTCACTCCAATCCGCGACTGGCACGGAAGAATCGCGAATGGCAGAATTGCGAACGGATCTGAAGTCGCTTGACGCCCAGATCGCCGCAGCAAGAGAGATCGCGTCCAAAAACGCCCGAATGGTTGCAGAATCAGCCCAGGCCGAATCGCGGTTGGCAACAATTCGCTCCGAGCTCGAGGGGATCGAACACGATATACAACCTGTCGAGAAAGAAATTGGCAGTGCAAAGTCGGATGCCGATCAAAAGCGCGCCAAGTTGGATGAAGTCCTGGCTTCACGACAGGCTATTCAAGACCAAATCAACGCCGCACAAGCAGAATCAGTGGAGATCGGTCGGGCCGCTCGAGAGCTGGCGACACAGCTAGCGACGCTCGAGGCGAAGAAGCGCGGACTTGAGGCCACTTTGGAATCTCATGACGGCTTGAGTCAAGGTTCGTTAGCTGTTCTCGAACTCGTTCGAGCCGGCGAGCTAAAGCCCGTTTACAAGCCGGTCGGCGAAGCGGTCGTGGTCGAGCCGCAGCTGGCGACGGCGATAGAAATCGCACTTGGGGCCGCAGTACATGATCTGATCGTCCCGCACGAGGAGGACGCCAAATCGGCAATCCAGAAGCTGAAAGATCGACGCGCTGGTCGCGCAACTTTTCAGCCTCTAAACCGGATTCGACCCTACTACGAGCAGGCAGAATTGCGCAAGTTAGCTTCCCAAAAAGGGAGCGTCGGGATAGCCAGCGAGTTGGTTTCTGTTGACGCCGAGTACTTGCCGGTGATCCAGAGCCTACTCGGGAGAATTCTTGTTGTCGAATCGATCGACGATGGCCTCCGGCTTGGGAAGGGCAGCGGCTACTCGCGGATCGTGACGCTCGATGGGGAAGTGATTCATAGCGCGGGTGCAGTCACTGGTGGAAAGTCGTCGCGACACACTTCCGGGATCGTTCACCGCCGGGCCGAACACGGGCAACTGGAATCGCAGATCGAAGCGCTTGAGAGCCGCATCAGGGCTGCAAATTCTGGTCTGGCCGCGCATGACGAAAAGCTCAAGGCTGCGCAGGCAAGCCTGGCGGAATCCGAAGAGTCGGTGCAACATGCCAAGCAAGAATTCGATGAATCTCAGACCTGGATTCGGCGGCTGGAGCAAGAGCTTGCGGCGACCATGCGCGAGCGAGACCGGTTGGCAAAGGAATGTGACCATCTGGCTCAGCAGCTGAATGTTGAACTGCAGCCAGAAGCGGACGAGAATCAACTTGCGCTTTCTCGAAATCAAGTGATCGAATCCATCGCCAAACTCTCGGCTGATTCTGATGCTGCGAAAGAAAAGCTGATGGATGCGCGAAGACGGTTCGAGCATGCGGTAGACCGTCGACGAAGGGCCGAAGAGGCGTTGATGAGCGTCGAAGAGCGCGCCAAATCGCGCGCGAATCGAATTCAGAACATTGAAGGTGAGCGGAGCAAAATCGATGGCGAAATTGCGGCCGCGAAGATCGCTGAGGAAGAGGCGAGGAATAAGCTCGCAGAGTTCACCGAGGCATTGAACGCGCAAAACGACTTGAAGAAGTCGCTGCTCGAAAACAGCTTTGAAATCAACGACGAGATCAAGAAGGCAGAGCAGAATTCCCATAACTTTGCGTCAGTGATTCATCGGTTTGAGATTGACCGAGCTAGAGCGGATTCAAAGCGAGCCAACGCCGCTCAGAGGCTCGCAGAGGTCTATGGAATTTCCGAAGAGGAAGCGCTTCAGCAAGCACCGAATGTCGAAATTCCGCCAGATGCGATGATGGTGGCAGGACGCCTCCGCCGCGACTTGCGCGCCTTAGGCGATGTGAATGTGGGCGCAATTGAGACATACAACCGCTTAACTGAGCGATTCGAAGAACTCAGCGTCCAACGAGCCGACGTGCACGAGAGTGTCGAAGAGGTTCTGGCAGTTGTCAAGGAACTCGATCGAATGACCCGGGACAAATTCCTGACCACGTTTGAGCAGGTCAATCAGGAGTTCAAGAATCAGTTCTCGCTCTTGTTTGGAGGTGGGGAAGCATCGCTTCGACTCACAGAAAGCGACTCGGTGTTGACTGCAGGTGTTGAGGTGGATGTTCGGATTCCAGGCAAGAAAACTCAGCGATTAGAACTACTCAGTGGCGGCGAAAGGTCCTTGAGCGCGGTGGCCTTCCTGTTCTCGCTGTTGCGAGTCAAGCCGAGCCCGCTGGTAGTGCTGGATGAAGTTGACGCGCCTCTCGACGGGCGAAATGTCGAACGGTTTGTGGACGCGCTCCGTACGTTCAAAGGCACGACTCAATTCTTGATCATCACGCACAATCCCGTGACCATTGAGGCTGCCGATATCTGGTTTGGTGTCACGATGCAAGAACCGGGCTGCTCCACGATTGTGCCGTGCAAGTTTGATGACACTCGCGCAGTGGTGCCGGATCAATTCCTCAGTCCTCAATCAGTTTGAGGAGAGTTTTTGCGGGCGAGTATTCCGGATTAGATTTAAGTGCCTTTTGCAAAAGAGATTTGGCTTCGGCGTACTTTTTCTGCTGAACCCGCACTCGTGCCGCCAGCGTCAGATATTTCTCGTCATTCGGGAACGCCCGCAGGGCCGTGTAGGCAGCTTGGTCGGCTTCTTCGACCCGATTCGCCAAGATAAGGATTTCGGCGATGTTCGCACTGGATTCCGCGTACAGCGTGTTCTCGTCCGTATTGCGATCTGGAAGCGGCTCTAGGATCGCTAAGGACTGTTCATAGTGCCCAAGCGCTGCTGACGGCCTGCCAAGCGCTTGGCAAATTCTCCCCAGGGCGAAGTGGTTGTTTGGAACGTCCGGCAAGAAATCTCGCATCGCCACGAACATCGCTTCCGCCTTTTCGAGGGATTTGGTTTCTTCAGCGCTGAGGGGTTGGCCCGCATCCACTTTTGCAAAGATCGGCCGAGTGAGTTGCTCGACCTTGTGCATGTTGGCGTCGTATTCCTGGGCGGTTCGCACAACGATCTGATCTGATTTTTGACAACCAGCGAGGGCGAGGACAAAGACCAAGGGGAGCGACTTACTTAACAACGATGTTGACCAACTTTTTGGGGATAACAATCACCTTGACGATCTCTTTTCCATCCAGGTGGACCTTGATCTTCTCGCTGGATTTTGCCGCAGATTCCATCTCGTCCTGAGAAGCGCTTGCTGACATCTCCAGCGTATCGCGGAGTTTGCCGTTCACTTGTACAGCGACGGTCACCGAATCTTCGACCGTGAGTTCAGGCTCAAATGTGGGCCAATCCGCGTGGTATGTGAATCCTTTGTGCCCCAATGACTCCCAGATTTCATCAGCGGTGTGCGGCGCGATTGGCGCAAGCAGAAGAACCAGCGAGTCGATGGCTTCACTCACGGGCAGTCTCAGGCCGGACAGATCGGCGGACTTGACGAAGTCTGAAAGATTATTGACAAAAATCATCAACGTGGAGACGGCCGTGTTGAACGAGAACTTTTCGATATCGTCGCTCACCTTTTGAATCGTTTGGTGAGTCCACCGACGAATCTTGCGCGCATCTGGGGTGTCTGGCATGATCCCCGCGCTCCACTCCAAGTCGTAGTGCGGCTGAAGATCAGAAACCAACTTGAAGATTCGGCTCAAGAACCGGACCGCACCTTGCATCCCCTCATTGCTCCACTGCACGTCCGCATCGAATGGAGCAACAAATAGCTCGTACACTCGCAGGGCATCCGCGCCGTACTGCTCGACGGCTTCATCCGGGGTCACCACGTTGCCTTTGGACTTGGACATTCGCGCCCACTTCCAGATCAACTGGTCTTCAGGGGTTTGTTTCGCTTCTTCAAAGCTGATGAGAATCCCGTCCTCACCGATATCCAGTCGCTCACCTTCTCTCGGTTTGCGATATGGCGTCATAGCAAGAACTTGACCCTGATTTTGAAGCCGAGCGAACGGTTCTTTCGACTTGACAAGCCCCAGATCGTAAAGCACTTTGGTCCAAAATCGTGCGTAGAGCAAGTGCATAACCGCGTGCTCCGCGCCGCCCACGTAGCAATCCACCGGCATCCAGTAGTTTGCCTTCTCGACATCCCAAGGTTGCTCGAAATTGTTCGGATCGCAGAACCTCAAGAAGTACCAAGACGAGCAAGCGAATCCGCCCATCGTATCGGTTTCTCTAAGACCAAGCGTTCCATCCGGGGTCGTCGTGTTGAGAAATTCAGGAATTCGTGCTAGAGGGCTTTGGCCGTCATCACTGGGTTGATAATTCTCGACGTCTGGGAGTTCGACTGGCAAACAATCATCCGGCACGAGTGACATAGTGCCATCGCGGTCGTGTACGACTGGAATCGGGCAACCCCAGTACCGCTGTCGACTGATCAGCCAGTCTCGCAGGCGAAAATTGACTTTGCGCTGTCCGATCTCTAGAGCTTCCATCCACTCTCCGAGCTTGGTCTGGGCCTCACTGACGGAAAGTCCGGAGTACTCGCCGGAGTTCATCAGGACACCATCTTTGGCCTCATAAACGGACTTTGAGTAAGCGGCTGGGTCGGCAGAGTAGTTCGCGAGTTCTTGGTTGAAGTTGAAACTCTCTGAAGCCGAGTACTTCTTGAGAAACGGTTCATCCGGCTGGATGACCGGCACAACGGAAATTCCAAACTTGATTGCAAATTCAAAATCGCGCTGGTCATGCGCGGGGACTGCCATGATCGCGCCGGTTCCGTATCCCATCAGAACGTAATCCGCCAAGTAGATCGGCACTTTCGCGCCGTTTGCTGGATTGATCGCATACGATCCGGTGAAGACGCCAGTTTTCTCCCGGCTCTCTGCTTGCCGGTCAATGTCACTGAGTTCCTTAGCCTTGGCTTGGTAGTCACGAACGGCGGCTACCGTCTCTTCCGAGGCGTGTTGGAGCAGGGTATCAACGATTGCGTGTTCTGGCGCGAGCACGCAAAACGTCATTCCAAAAATCGTGTCAACGCGGGTTGTGAAGACTTCAAAGCTGACGTCGTGGTCCAGGTTCGTCACTTCAATTTCAGAGCCAGGAATTGTTGCGCCAAGAGACTCTCCGGTCGAAATGCCATCAACCTTCATTCGGAATTGCACGCCCTCGCTGCGCCCAATCCAATTGCGTTGCTGGTTCTTGATCCCTTCGGGCCAATTCAGATCATCCAGGTCATCCAACAGCCTTTGAGCATATTCGGTGATCTTGAAATACCACTGAGGAATGAGCTTCTTTTCGACCAATGCTCCAGAACGCTCAGCCCGGCCACCAATAATTTCTTCGTCCGCAAGTACGGTTTTATCAATCGGATCCCAGTTCACCGCCGCATTTCGACGATAGGCCAGTCCACGCTCATACAGCTTCTTGAAAATCCATTGTGTCCAATGGTAGTAGCTCGGCTCGGAGCTAAAGAAAGAGCGTGACCAATCGTAGCTCACGCCAACCAAGTCCATTTGGCGGCGGTAGGTCGCACCGTATTCCTGAATCATCGGCCAAGGGTGCCGTTGACGTTTGATCGCTTCGTTCTCGGCAGGCAGGCCAAATGAGTCAAATCCCATCGGGTGCAGCACGTTGTAGCCCTGCATGTACCGCATGCGGCAAATCACGTCGGTAGGGATGTAATTGCGACAGTGCCCAACGCTAAGACCAGCTCCACTAGGATATGGGAAGAAATCGAGCCCAAAGAACTTTGGCCTTTCGGGGTCTTCTCGCGTGACGAAGAGATCTGCCTCCTGCCACGCGTCGCGCCATTTGGCTTCAAATTCTTTGGGTTCGTACCGGTCAAACATGAACCTATAGTTTATCCGCCTTTGGGGTACGTTGGGGAGCATGGAATTCACGGCAGATCGAGAAGAACGTTTAGATCAGTTTTTGGCCAGGATGATCCCGGACATTTCACGTTCAAAGCTCTCGTCATGGATTCAAAGTGAAGGCGTCTGGGTGAACGGCGTAGAGCGCAAGCCAAGTTTCAAGCTCGCCGAAGGGATGTCCGTGTCTCTCGGGGAGGTGATGCCAACACCGATTCACGACTTGACACCGATCGAGATGGACTTGGACGTGGTGTATGAAGACGACTTTTTGCTCGTCCTCAACAAGGCCCGAGGAGTAGCGACTCATCCGGCGCCCGGCTTGCGCGAAGCAACACTCGTCAATGCACTACTCGCGAGGAATCAGAGCCTGAGCCAGGGAAGTGAAGCGTTTCGCCCGGGAATTGTGCACCGCCTTGATAAAGAAACCACCGGGCTCATGGTGATCGCAAAGACTGACCAAGCCCACGTCCAGCTCGCGACTCAGATTGCTGAGAAGTCTGCAGAAAGGCGCTATGTCGGATGGTGCAAAGGCCAATTTCCGAACCCGAGGTTGCGTATTGAGGCACCGATTTCCAGAGATTCAAAGGATCGTCGAAAAATGGCGGTACATCCCGATGGCAAGCACGCACTGACCCATTTCAAAGTTCTGAAGGTCGTGGAAGGGGACACACTGTTCGCCGCACGATTGGAGACCGGTCGGACCCACCAGATTCGGGTTCATTGCGTTTCGAGCGGGCATCCGATTTTGGGAGATTCGATTTATGCGACTGGTGATTGGGCGCAGGGGCCGTTGATGCTGCATGCAGCTTACCTTGGATTTGAGCATCCAGAAACAAAGAAGGCGATGGCATTCTTCGTGCCACCGCCTTCGGATTTTCGCGCTCCACAACTCGTTGAAGAATCGCAGATCACGGACTGGGAAAGCTATTCCTGAGTTTCGATTTCGATGAATTGCATCGTCGGTTGCAGAGCCAGTGTTGGATTGGACTCTTGGCCGGAGATCAAAGCAAGGTAAATCTTGCCTGCGACGAATGTGAAATCAGTGCTGGCGTACTGAACCAGCGCGTCGGTATCAGCTCGGCGGACGATGAACCGTCGAGCACCGGCGTCAACTGTCAAGACTCTGGTTTCTGAATAAGGTACGTCTCGTGTGACGAACTGTGGGTTGTCGATCGACGACGGATCGCCTGGAATCACAGATTGGAACGTGACGTTCGGAGTATCGAATCCAGTTGCTCGGATCAAGCCGTTGAGGAAAACGATTCTGCTTCGGGTTCCAGTTGGAGCCTTTCGGTCGACAGTGAAACTCAAAATGAGTGGGCGCTTAAGAGGTTCGCTGCCAGGGTTTTGCAAGCCCACCGCAACCAACAAGTTATCGGTATCTCGGTTGAATCCGGTCCCAAAAAGGTCGAGGTAGGTCGTTGTTCCGTTTCGCCGAATTCCGATGTCGTAGCCGCCATCATCAGGGAGAATGTACTCGACCGACTTGAACGCTCCGCCAGTGCCCATGAACGGAATGTTCGAAGCTTCCGCAACATCGTTCAGGGTGAAATCAATGTTCGTGGTGTCTGGGATGCCGTTAATGAACATCACTTCTGGATCTGGCAGGGTATTGGAATTGCCTGATCCTCCACATCCCTGGAGGCCAATCATGGCTCCCAATGCTACGACTGCAAACAACGTTTTATTCATTACGTTCACGCTAAGATACCAAATCTTTTGATCCGACTTGTTGCCTGAGAGTTCGATCGAAAGCGACATAGCAGACCGGGCAACCTAACAAACCGGTCGCCACGAACTCTAAGACGGAGAAATTGCAGGCTGGGCACCGAGAATTTTCTGCGCTCGGTGCACCCACCAAATGGTCAATAAATCCCGAGATTCCTGGAATTCCGACTTGTTCTTCTACTTCAAACAAACTCAATGAACCAGTTTTTTGCTCGGGCGTTGTAACGCGAAACCGGTTCATAAAGTTAGACGGTAGCTGCTTGATGAATCGGCGTACCCAATTTTGTGTGCTCTCGGAAAAGTCCGGTGATTTCTAGGGTGACAGGCCCTGGTTTGCCGCCAGAGATTTCTTTTTCGTCCAGGCGAACCATTCCGATGACCTCGGCGGCGGTTCCGGTCAAGAATGCTTCGTCGCAATCCAGCATGTCGTATGGAGTCAAGAAGGTCTCTTCAACGGTGTATCCGGCGCCCCTGGCAAGTGCGATCACGGTGTCCCGGGTGATGCCTTGCAAGATTCCACAGCTTGGATGTGGCGTCAAAATCTTTTTGCCGCGGACGATGAACACGTTATCGCCAGTGCACTCGGCGACATAGCCTTGGTGGTTCAGCATCAATCCTTCACCAGCACCCCGGCGATTGGCTTCAGCTTTCGCCATGATGTTGCTGGCATAGCGGCCGATACACTTGATTCGCGGATCAAGGCTGTCGGCCGGAATGACTCGGTAAGAGCAGGTGATGACTTCCAGGCCTGTTGAATACGCCTCTGGCGGATACAGCGCGAGGCTGTTGATCATAACCATCACGTTGGGCTTACGATCGATATTCTTTGGGTCTAGGCCCAGCCCTGTGCCACGAGTAACATTGAGCCGAATGTAGCAGTCTTCAAATTCGGATTGGCGGCACATGTCGAGCACGATCTCCTTCATTTGATGAACGGGGATGTCCATTTCAAACCCGAGATAATGCGCTCCTCGGTAAAGCCGCTCGAGGTGCTCATCCAACTTGAAAACCTTTTTGGAGTACATGCGAATGCCTTCGAAAAGGCCATCTCCGTAAAGGTGTGCGTGGTCTGCAGCCGGAACGGTAGCAGTTTCGAGAGGGGAGACAACTCCATTGAGCCAAACGACTTTGGGCATATGCTTATTGTACCGGACGCCCTCTAGGGGACTATTGTTTCGAGCGAAATGAGTCGACTTCTCAAATTGCGTGCCAACAAAGCGGTAACTACGTTTCTTGTATCGACAATCTAGTATTTGAACGGGTGTAGGTTCAAATTTGGCGTGATACACTCAATTCGTTGCATCAATTCAGGTTGGTGCTGTTTTTTGAATAAGGAGAATTATGAAGAAACTTATTTTGAGCGCCCTAGTTATTGGTGGCGCAATTTCTGCGAATGCAGTGGTGTTATTTGACTCAGGCGGATTTGAAACCTATACCAACGGTGCGCTCAGCGGCCAGAATGGCTGGTTCATCGACGGTACTGCAAACTACCAGGTCCAAAGCACTGTTGCTGTCGGAACCAAGGCAGTTGGCGTTGCTGGTGGTGCAGGCACCTCGTGGGCATTCCCTGACATCACCTACACCCCTTCGTCGGGCGAATTGGTGAAGATCAATGCATCAATCGCTCGATCCGCAGGTACTAGCTTTGGCTATTCGATCGACGTCTACAACACCGCAACTCTTCGAACCACTCGATTTGGTTTGACGATGTCGGGCGGTGCGATTCGACCTTACGTCACCGCACGATTCAACACGACGACTCAACAGTTCGACGCAGCTGCTAGTGCAGTCAACGTTTTGGTTGGCCCAGCGGTCGCTGCAAACACGTTTGTTGACTTCGAAGCAGTCTTGAACTACACCACCAAGCGACTTGACCTCAAGGTCAATGGCGTAAGCGTTACCGGTGCTGCAACGATCCCGTTTGCTGACCTCACCGCAACAAACATCGCTGATGCTGACTTCCAGGTATCGACCGCAACTGGTGCAACCGACTCGGGTTACCTCGATAACTACCGAGTTGAAGTGGTTCCAGAGCCAGCTTCGATGACTGCACTCGCTCTTGGCGTGGTAGCTCTCGCGCGAAAGCGACGAAAGGCATAAGCTAAGTCGAGACCAATCCTCTGATGAATTGCCCGCCGAATGAACTTCGGTGGGCAATTTTATTTTTGAAAATAGTTTTTTCAAAAACTCGTCTTGGCTATTGAACAGTTTGGCGTCGTCGCGTCACTCACTTTTCGGAGTTGCACAGATTGAAGGTGCTGACCTTAAATTGGAAGCATAAAATGAACCCGCCATCGCTAGAATCGATGGTTGCCGAACATTACGATTCGGTCTGGCGATTTTGTGCCCGAAGATGCGGTCAGGACCTGGCTCCAGATTTGACACAAGAGACATTTATCACTGCTCAAAAAGCGTTGAAGGGATTTCGCGGCGAATCATCGGTCAAGACTTGGCTGTTGGGTATTGCACTCAATCATTGCCGGGTGACAAGCCGAAAATTGGGGCGGGAAATCCTTAGCGATGCGGTGCTGCTCGAAGGTAGTACAGCACCGAACGACGACATCTTGAATCGGGTGTTCTTAGAAGAAGTTCTTTTAAACCTCCCGATCGAGCAGAGAGAAGTGGTGGTGCTGCATGAACTCGAGGGTCTGACCTACGAGGAGATTGCTCACCTCACGAATGTGCCGGTCGGCACTGTCAAATCGAGGCTACATTATGCGTTCGTGCAACTTCGTAAGAGCGTTGAACCAGACTTGGAGGTGAATTTGTGAATATTCGTGAAGACTTAAAGGCATACCTAGACGGCGAACTCCCCGCTAGTCGGGCGGCTGAGGTCGAACGGGCAATTCAGGATTCCCCCGAACTGCAACGCGAGGTTGCCATGTTCAAAAAAATTAGTCAATCATTTGCTGCGCACCAATCGGTGCCCGTGACCGGAAAGGAAGAATTGATATCGAAAATTGCTGCCACCCCGAAGCCTCAACCGTGGTTTGTTCAAAACCGGTTGGCTGCCGCGACTGGCGCGTTTGTGCTCATCGTTATGGCGTTCACTTGGATGAGCCCGATGCTCTCGTCAGGAGGCTCCGGTGATGCGGGTCTAGCTCCGGCAAGTGCACCGAATATCAGCGACTCGGCTATGGAATTTGCCCCTCAACAGAGTGGGGAAGCGTCAGCTCAACTTCATGAAGATGCTGAAACACGCGCCCAGTCAGAAAAGAGCGCTGTTTCAGATGCGCCTTACAACGGGGGCTCATCTGGAATGGCTATTTCGCCATCGAATGGGCAGCCAGAGACCCTTCGCGCAGATCGTGACGTCATTCAGTCCTCTTCGATGGAGGTGGGGGTCAAGGATGTATACGAAACGATCAATGAAGTTGAACTCGTCGCTCGTGGTTTGGGCGGATTCTTGGAGAACAAGAATTTCATGCGTCAGCAGGGAACAGCTCCAACCGCGTTCGCGATGGTCGTCGTACCTGCAAGCAAATACGCCACCGCTCTAGACCGGATTCGCAAGTTTGGCGATGTAATCTCAGAGAGTTCGACGGCAGACGACATCACGAAGAGCACCGTCGCTTCGCGTGCAGAAGTCGATCGCTTGGAGAAGAAGGCCCGTGAAATCAAGAAGCAGATGATTGGTGCCCGCGGAAGCAAAAAGGCTCAATTGCAATACGATCTTGATTACATCAACGGATTGTTGACCTCGCAGAAGCAAACATTGCAATCCATGAATAGCCAAGTCGCCGTTTCGAGGATCGCACTATCGCTCCGAGAATCCAAGTTCACGGAAAAGGAAAGCGAGAATTGGACCGATCAAACCTGGAAGAACGCGAGCGAGAACTTCATGCGAGCGTCCCGATTCCTGGGCGCGACATTGATCAACTTACTCATCTTCAGTCCGATCTGGCTGCCGATTCTGGGAATCTTCTGGCTAAAGGGAAGAGCGAAGAAGTCCTAATTGATTAAAAAAGCCCCCCTGTCGAAGCAACAGGGGGGCTATTTGTTTTCGCTCGTGTCAGGCGAAAGGATGTGTTGGCAAAGTTTTGGCGAGTGGTCGATCAGCGCGATATCCGAGCTCGTATTCCGCTTGCATGATCGTGTGAATCTCGTGAGTTCCTTCGTAGATCATCGCTCCTCGGCTGTTTCGGAAGTACCGTTCCACTGGGAATTCATCGCAGAATCCGTTAGCGCCGTGGATTTCAATCGCCTTGTTGGCGGCATCAAACGCGGCTTCACAGTTCACCCACTTTGCCATGCTGCATTCTCGTGTGTGTCGTAATCCCTTGTTCTTCATCCAGCCCACTTGGTAGTAGAGAAGTCGCCCGATGTCTCGGCCCTTCGCCATGCTCGCGATCATTTGCTGGACGAGCTGCTTCTTACCAATAGGTTCGCCGCCTGCCATGCGCTGATTTGAATACGCATTGCAAGCATCAAGACAGGCGGTGATGATTCCGACGGCGCCGCTGGCCACGGTGTACCGGCCATGATCGAGCGCAGACATCGCTACTTTGAATCCGTCGCCTTCTTCACCCAGCATGCAATCCTTGTGGACGCGCATGTCCGAGAAAGTGATTTCGCCTGTGTTGCCCGCGCGCACGCCGAGCTTGCCTTTGATGGCTGCACTGCCGAATCCAGGCGTCGTGCGATCCACGATAAACGCGGCGTAAGGTGCCTTGGCATCGGTGTTTGCGAGGCGAGAAATTACTAGGAACTGGTCGGCGTAGTCGGCCAAGCTGATCCAGATCTTGCTGCCATTCAAAACGTAGTGGTCTCCGTCCTTGGTGGCAGTTGTCTTGAGGTTGCTTGCGTCGGAGCCTGCATTGGGTTCGGTGAGGCCGAATCCAGCAAATCGCTTTCCGGCTGCAAGGTCTGGAAGCCATCGTTGTTGCTGCTCCGGTGTGCCCCATTGCATCAAGGTCATGCTGTGCAAGCCAACATGGACGCTCATCGCGACGCGAGCCGTGGAATCCGCGCGCTCAAGTTCTTCGCAAGCGATCCCCAAGCTGATGTAATCGGCGCCCATGCCGCCAAACTTTTCTGGGACGCAGACTCCTAAGAACCCGGCGCTGCCGAGTTTCTCCAGCATGCCTTTGTCCGATTTGTGTTCGCGGTCACGTTCGGCGAGGCCGGGCAAAACCTCTTGTTGGCCAAACTTATAGGCCGATTCTCGAATCAATTCGTGTTCTTGCGTCAGGGCAAAATCCATGCCCTAGAGTGTACCTTTCGCAACGAAATCGGGCCAAATCCTGAATGGGGATTTGGCCCGATGGATACCAGTTTATTGAATTTAGTTGACTGGTTTTCGACCCGTATTCTTGAAATTCAGGATCGTGGTCTTGTTGCTCGAATTGCCTTCAACGCTTCCGACGAGCGAGATGGTGTACAGCCGCTTTTCTGAAGTCAATTGGACTTTGCCGCTCGCTTTGGTTCGGCGACCATTCGCAGTCTTGACATCCAACGCAATTTCGGTGCCGTTGGTGTATTCCCACCCGCCTTCGTACCGGATGCGCTCACCGGTTTTTAGGTCGGTGACGATCAGCACGAACTTGCGGTCTCGATTGAGTGCCAGGTCGATGGTATCGGCCTTCAGCAGAGTCGTTTGCAACCGCGCATCACCTTCACCATACGCAGTGAAGCTCATCGAACTCGGATTTGTATCCGGGCGGCTTGGTCCTCCGCCGTTATCTTCTCGCTCTCTGCGCCAACTCACATTGAATCGGCCCTCACGACCACTGCCGCTTACATCGAATCCCAGAACGGTGCGATTGTCGGAGCTCAGCATCACTCTGCCTGATCCGGTAACTGATCGAAGCCCTTCGAAGCTATCGATTTCAACGAGCAAGTCATTTCCGCTTCGGCGGTAAGTGCCTTTGATTGTCCCTGCGTTTGAGCTGAGAGAAAATTCCCGCTCACGGGTGGCCTTGAACGAAATCCGCGAAATGCTTCCGGTACCTTTTGGCTTCGAATAGCGGCCCGAACCGGTGCCGGAATCGGAGAGAGAAATTGCGTTTGAGTTCGATCCGCCGCTTCCACCGTTATCGTCTTCTTTTCGGCTGACGGAGAAATTGGCTTTGAATCGATCGCCTTTTGCGTAGCCGTCGATCACTCGTACGGAAGAGACACGGCCGTCCGAAACTCCGACAATGACGGTTCCTTCTGCACGGCTGTCGCCATAAGCAGAGCGAATCTCCATCTCGTAGTTGTCGCGACCGCTTTCAAACCAACGACCGGTATAGGTCCAGGTTTTTGACCCGATCAGCGACACGCTGCCGCTACCACCGCGAACGTAATTGATCGAGATTCGATCAACGCTTAGCGAACCTCCGGCTCGCTCAACCGTTCCACGTCCAGAATATGTGCCCGAAACAAAATCGGACTGTGCCACCGAAATGGTGAGCGCCGAAAAAGCAACGACAGCTGTAGTTAGAGTTTTAAAGAGATTCATTTCGTTCTCCTGCTATTGGATGGTACTAGCTTTCCTCGCGTTACGTCGCAATAGGTATACAGTCCTACGGTCAGGTTGTGCAAAAAATTAGGCTTTCCGAAGATTGCTTGTTGTTTCATGGACTCCAGCCTGGAGTCGCGCCCGCTGCTGTCGCCCGCCTTGTCGAAAAACTTCCAACAGGATGTATCGAAGTGGTCGGTGCCTTCGAATCCATTGGCTTGTATGGCGAAGTCGACGAAGTGGCTTGGGAAAGCGCGGTGCTCGATGCGATTCAGGATTCATCGAAGCTGAGCCAACGGGTACACGAATTGCCAGTTTGTTTTGAGCTTGGTCTAGACACGCGGGAGGTCTGCCAAAGGCTACTCTTGGACGTCGATCAGCTCTCGAAATTGATCTGCGACCAGACGTACACCTGCTTTGCGATTGGCTTTGTCCCTGGATTTCCATATTGTTCTGGGTTGCCAAGCATTCTCGAAAACTTGGCGCGGCGCCCAACGCCGAGGGCAAGAGTTCCGTCCGGTTCGGTCGCCATAGCTTCTGGTCAGCTTGGGATTTATCCCGCAGAAGTTCCGGGAGGATGGAATCTGATTGGCCGAACGCCGTTACAGATCGCCGACGAAGGGACAGACTTTTTCCCAATTTCACCCGGTGATGCGCTCAAACTCACTCGGATTGGCGAAGCTGAATTTAACCAAATGGTTGGCAAGAAGTTATGAAGCTAAACGCGGACATTGGGGAAGGTTTCGGCGAAGATATCGAATTGCTGGCAGTCATCCAACAGGCCAACATTGGGCTCGGAGAACACGCAGGGAACTCGGATGTCACCCTGATGACAGCGCAATTGTCGCGGGATGCGGGCGTCGAAATTGGACTTCATCCCGGGTTTCCTGACCGAGAATCGATGGGTCGCCGCGTGCCTTCATTAGAGGAATCTCAGGATTGGATTGAGAGTTTGGTTGAACAATGCCGGAGAGGCGCATCTGCTATTCCCGATGCGAAATATATCAAACCTCACGGCGCGGCATATTCATTTTTAAGGGTTGACCACGACGAGTTTGTCCAATGCATTCGGGATATTGGATTGCCTTTGATGGGAATTCCTGGTTCTAGCATCGAAGCGATTACCAACGAAGCGCGTGTGAGGTTCATCCGTGAAGGGTTCGTGGAGCGAGGGTATTTGCCGGAATTTAGGGGTCTGATTCCTCGTGGTGAATCTGGTGCAGAACTCGAGGACATTAACCAAATGGTTAGTCAAGTTCAACAGCTGTCCAAGCTAGGAATCGAGACGTTCTGCATCCACGGAGACCGCCCAGGGGCAGGGAAGTTAGCGCGCCATGTTCGCATCGCATGCGAAGAAATGGGGTTTGAGTTTTGCTAAGAGTTTTCCTTCCAACCGATGTTATTGTAATTGTCGGAAAGGCAGTCGGCGGGAGGAGGCGGTTTGGAGTTCCGATTCGAGGTCCTCTCGATCGGGAGAGTTTTGAATCTGCGATCCAAGCCGTCGGAGCGACTCAGGCTTTTGAGTGTCACGGATACGGCGGGGCTGAGTTCGTGGCTGAACAGGAGTGCTTTGTTGCGGTCACCGGTGAGCGACGGTTCTCGCAGATCGTTAAATTGGCTGAAGGTGAGCGGTTGCAACTGCCACTTGGGACTCCAGGAGCAGTGACATATGTTGCATCCGGAACCGAACAATATGATGAGTCGTTGTTGGGATACAAGGCCGAAAACCAAGAAATAAGTGTTCGAGAAATTGATCCGGTGTTCTGTGGTCGAATTCTAAATATTGAACTTGAAGTTGGAATGAGAAGCGATCGAAAGGGAAGGCTACTCCGAGGGCTGCAGGTCGGCGCACCAGGTCTGGAGAAGAGCCGGCCAGCAGTTGTAGGCGCGGTGCAGTTGACTCCAGGGGGAGATGTCATCGTTTTGGGGCCGGATGGACCCACGATCGGGGGATATGCCCACGTGGCGACGGTGATCCAGGAAGACATTCCAAAACTGGCCCGCGCCGGAATCGGTCACAAAATAACGTTCAAACTCGTAACCTAATCTTAATCGGATTCAACTAAAATAACCTCATGTCACACAGTCAAATCAGTCGTCGCGGAATTCTGGGAATTGGTGCCGGTTTGGCAACTTTTGGCCTGCCTTCGCTGGCCAATTCGGGCTCCCCAAAGTCCCGAAAACCGAAGAAAGCCAAGAACATCATTTATTGTGTTAGCGACGGAATGAGTGCGGGCGTTCCGGCGTTGTGTGACCAATACATGCGCCAAGAGCATGGCAAGAGCAGTCACTGGATGGAATTCATGCGGCACGAGCAGGCCATTCGTGGGTGCATGATCACCCACTCACTGAGTTCGCTGGTGACTGATTCTGCTGCGGCAAGCAGTTCATGGGGAAGCGGCGTCCACGTCTGGAATCGGATGCTCAACACGCTGCCCGATAAAACCGAATTAAGGCCTCTCTATTCTTTGTTAAGAGAAGAAGCAAAGATGCGGACAGGCTTGGTGACGACTTGTAGCATCACTCACGCAACTCCGGCCGGGTTCTCCATTTCGCACTGGAGCAGGGCAGAGGAAGCCATCATCGCGGAAAAGTACTTGAAGCTGGGCGTTGACGTGCTGATGGGAGGCGGAGGGAAGTTCTTTAGCCCAGAATTGCGTGAAAAGTTCATCAAGGCGGGCTACGAAGTCCACACCAACCGGTCAGATTCAGCGAATAGCAAGCAAGGAGGGAAGTTCTTGGGGCTATATGCCGATGATCAAATTCCCTACACGATCGACCGGGATAACGACATCAAGCTTGTGAAGGCGGTTCCGACGCTGGCTGAAATGGCCGAAAGCGCCATCAAGATGCTAGACGGATCACCCGAAGGATTCATTTTGCAGATAGAAGGCGGTCGAGTAGATCACGCCGCGCACGCGAATGACTTCGGCGGCATCCTATTTGATCAGATCGCATTTGAAGAAGCAATGCAAGTTGCGCTGAATTACGCAATGAGCCGAGATGACACATTGATCGTTGTGACCAGTGACCACGGCAATTCGAATCCTGGATTGATCGGCGCAGGCAATGAGTATTTCGATTCGACCGCAGGACTGAAGACGCCACACAAGATGTCGAAGAGCTATGAAGAGCTAGTGAAACTGTTCCCGGGCAAGTCCGACGCGGACATTCATGATCTAATTGACATGTATCTCGGAATTTCGCTCGACAAGTCTGGCCTGAAGCTCGTCACCGACGCCGTTGCCACCGCTGGATCCCTGATCGGAATCGAACAATACCGAACGGTCCATAGCGCGCTGGCGATTGCAACCAGTAACGTAACTCACGTTTGTTGGAGCGGGCGTCAACACAGCACCGAATACACGATCTTGACGGCGTTCGGGCCGGGCGCGGAAGATTTTGCGGGGCCGAACGAAAACATTTCCGTTTTCAATAAATTGCTGAGCCACCGAGGAATCAAGCACACGAATCCAACGATGACTTATGAAGAAGGGCTGCGATACAAGGAGACAATCACGGCGCTGAACACAGAAATCTTGTGGGCATAGGGCCGCGTAATCGCCACTAGCCGTGGCAACAATTCAATAGTAACATAATAATGATTATCAGAAAATGATAATCACGGTGGAGAAGCCCGGGCTGGGATTAGCTAGCTCGGGCGTTTCCGATCTGAGACTCGAGCAAGTTGCAATCCGTTTCACAAATCTTAAAGAGGTCTTCTAGCGTTTCCGTCAACTTGGATTCGCCATCCTTTGTTTTTGTTGCAATGTAAAGAGCGACGCCCGCGCCAATCGCAATTCCAAATGCGGCCCAGGCGGCCGCGCTGTTCCAATTCTTCTTTGAACCGTTGTTGTTCGACATGAATATCAAAATCCCTTAGTCTCAAGTGTCGGCGAACTTGAAGCAAAGGTTTAGGTTTGATCTGCCCGGTACAATGTCAAAAATATGCTGGACAACTTAACCCGACGCTTAGCCCAGGGATTTGCCCGACTGAGGGGCAAGGGGAAGCTGTCTGAAGATGATGTCAACGAGCTCATGAGGGAAGTTCGGACTGCCCTGCTCGAGGCGGACGTCAACTTCCAGGTCGCCAAGGAGTTTGTGAACTCCGTGAAGGCCGAGGCCGTCGGACAGGACTTTTTTGGAAGCCTCGATGCCGACCAAACACTGATCAAGATTGTCCGGGACAAGCTGCGCGAGATTCTTGGTGGCGCAGAAACCAAATTTAATTGGAGCTCTTCCCCTCCGACTGTCGTTTTGATGTGCGGATTGCAAGGCTCCGGTAAGACGACGACGTCTGCAAAACTCTGTGCATGGCTTCAGCGCCAAGGGAAAAAGCCGATGCTCGCCGCTTGCGACGTCCAGCGTCCAGCGGCAATCAAGCAATTGGAGACCTTGGGGGAGCAGATTGGCGTTCCCGTTTTCGCTTTGCAAGATGGCTCTTCCCCGCCCCAAATTGCTCAGAAGGCGCTAGAACGCGCGAAATATCTGTTCTGCGATGTTTTGGTGGTGGACACCGCTGGACGATTGACCATTGATGAGGGCTTGATGGACGAACTCGCCCAGATCTATCGGGCCGTGAGTCCCGATGAGACTTTGTTGGTATTGGATTCGACGACTGGCCAAGAAGCCGTGAATGTGGCAAAGGCTTTCGACGATCGTTTCAAGCTGACCGGAACGATTTTCACAAAGCTGGATGGCGATACCCGAGGTGGTGCGGTTCTCAGCATCAAGTCTGTGACAGGCGTTCCCGTGCGATTTATTGGCCTTGGCGAGCAAGTATCTGCGCTGGACCTTTTCTATCCGGAGCGGATGGCGGACCGAATTCTCGGGTTTGGCGACGTTCTCGGACTGATCGAGCAAGCCGAATTCGCCATTGATCAAAAAGACAAAGATCAGATGCAAGACGCCCTGAAAAAAGGGCAGATGGACTTCAACATGATGCTCCAGAACTTCCAGATGATGCGGAAGATGGGGCCGATCCAGTCGATCATGAAGAAGATTCCGGGGCTATCGACTGCGCTGCCAGAAGAGGCGTTGAACAGTATAAATGATGGTCATGTGAACCGGATTGAAGCAATTATCCTGTCAATGACTCCAAAAGAGCGTGGCAATCCGGATATAATCAATGGTTCGAGGCGGAAAAGAATTGCCGCTGGCTCGGGTGTGCCTGTCGAAGAGGTGAACCGATTGATCCAGCAGCTTTACGAAACGCGAAAACAATTCAAGCAGTTTTCAAAACTCGAACAGCGACTCAAAAAGAACAAGCGATTTAGGAGATAAATTATTGGTTAAGATTCGACTTCAACGAAAAGGCACAAAGGCACGACCTTTCTACCGACTTGTGGTGACAAAGTCCACTTCTGGTCGAGATGGGGCGTTTGCTGAAATTTTGGGCACCTACAATCCGGTCCCACGAGAAAAGCACATCACTGTCAAGAATGAGCGCGCTCTCTATTGGCTCATGAACGGCGCAGAACCTACAGAAACCGCTGCCGTTTTGCTCAAGAAAGCAGGCGTTTTGGACGAGTTTTTCAAGGCTCGCCCGAATCAAAAGGCAAAGTACAAATTTTTGGATAAGCGTGTTGCAGCTCAATCGGCAAAGTCCGTCATTGAGCAACCTGCTCCAGCTCCAGTTGCTGCTAAGGAAGAAGCTGCTCCGGTAGAAGCCGCTCCAGCCGAAGAAGTAGCCGCAGTTGAAGAAGCAGCACCCGCAGCTGAAGAAGCCAAGACCGAATAATCTCCTGTTATGGATCACGAACAGTTAGTAGATCATTTGGTCAAGTCCATCGTCAGCGAGCCGGAATCGGTTTCCGTCGACGTTCGAAATGAGCGCGGCGATACCGTTTACTACATTTCGGTTGCTCCCGGAGACGTGGGCAAAATGATCGGCAAAAATGGACGCGTTATCTCTGCTTTGCGTACTTTGGTGAGCGCTGCCGCAGCAAAGGCTCGGCGCCGAAGCTATGTCAAAGTCAATACGGACTAGTTCTTGACTTCGAGTCGCAATTCAAAGGCCCCAGACATGGTTCCCGTTGGGAAGGTGGTTGGGGTCTTTGGCATTGATGGAAGAGTCAAAGTCGAATCGATGACTTCCTTCGAAGAACGATTCGATGTGGGACAAAAGCTTTGGATAGGTGAATCGGAATACAAAATCACCTGGTCGAGCTGGCACAAAGGTCAAGCAAGGATCAAGCTAAGTGGAGTCAGCACTCCAGAGGGAGCAGAATCCCTCAGAGGATGTCTTCTCTGCGTGCCGGCCGAAGATCGCCCTGAGCTTGACGAAGACGAGTTTTATACGGCAGACCTGATCGGAATGCGAGTCGTCGATCAAAACGGCCGTGAGTTGGGCCGGTTGGATGAAGTTCTCGACTACCCTGCCCATGAGATTTTGGTGGTCGGAGAGATCATGATCCCTGCGATCAAAGAGTTTGTGAAGATGATTGACTTCGATACCGACACGATTGAAGTTCAATTGATTCCTGGTATGGAAGGCGAAGAACCCGCCCCAAAGCCTGCTCCACAAGCAAAGTCAAAGAATCGAAATCGGTTGTTTAAGAAGAAAAAATCAACAAAGGAGGCCCAATGAGTAATTTTATAGATGAAGTTGAAGTCGATTTCACCAGTGGTACTGGTGGATCGGGCGCGGTTGGCTTCCACCGCGAAAAGCACGTCCCAAGAGGCGGGCCAAATGGATCGGACGGGGGCAAAGGCGGCGACATCATCCTGATCGCCGAGCAGCATAAGCGCACCCTATACGATTTCAAATTGAGTTCAAAATTCCGCGCAGATAACGGCGTTCACGCAATTCTGAACAAGCGTGGCAAAGATGGCGCGTCGATCGAACTCAAGGTTCCAGTTGGTACTGTTGTTTACGACGTCGAAACGGGCGAAAAGCTCGTGGACCTTAATATCCACGGGATGAAGTTCATCATCTGCAAAGGTGGACGTGGAGGGCACGGAAATCTGCACTACGTTTCCAGCGTACGCCAGGTGCCGAATTTTGCCGAGAAGGGCGAACCAGGCGAATCCCGCAAGGTCCGAATGGAACTCAAGTTGCTGGCGGATATCGGGTTGGTTGGGCTTCCTAATGCCGGAAAGAGCACTCTCCTCAGCCGAATCAGTGCCGCAAAACCAAAGATCGCGGATTATCCATTCACAACGATCACGCCAAATCTCGGCGTGGTGAGCATTGCCGATCAGACGTTCGTAGTCGCCGATCTTCCGGGTTTGATCGAGGGCGCCAGCGAAGGAATCGGGCTTGGCCACAGATTCTTGAAGCATGCTGAACGGACCAAGATTCTGGTGCATGTTGTTGATATCAACCCGATCGACGAAACCGATCCGATCACGAATTTCCATTTGATCGAAAACGAGCTCAAGCAATATCAGCAAGAGCTTTTCGATCGCCCTCGCATCATCGTTTTGAATAAAACCGACCTTGTGAGCGCGGAAGAGCTCGAGGATATCAAATCCAAATTTGCTGACTTCGGATTCCCGATGTACGCCGTGTCCGCTGCCGTAGGTACGAATATCGATCCCCTTCTCTTCGCGATGCTGGAGCAGGTCGAGAAGGCAGAAGATGAGGCTCCGCTTGAAGTCAACTTGGTGGTAAAGCCGAAGGTTGTTGAGGATGAAATTCACGTCGTTAAGGCCCAAGAAGGCGGATGGGAGATCATCAGCAAGAAAGTCAATCGCATGGTCGCGATGACCGAACTCACCAATCGTGATGCGGTCCGTTACCTTCATCGCCGATTGGCGCGAATGGGAGTCATCGAGTCGTTGCGCAAGGCGGGCGCAGAAGAAGGAGATACGGTCTATGTGGGTAGTGCCGTTTTCCAATTTACGGATCAAGCATGAAGATCGGAATTCTTGGCGGTTCGTTCAATCCTCCCCATTTGGGGCACATGGCAGTGGCAAAGGCGGCAAAGGCCGAACTTGGTCTTGACGCTGTCCTTTGGGTGCCGGCAAATCGCAATCCTTTGAAAGCCGAAGTTGAAGGTACTCCAAGTGCAAACAAGCGGCTGAAGATGGTCGAAAAGGCGGTTTCGGACGAGCCTGGCATGATGGTTTCGGACCTAGAAATCACTCGCGGTGGGCCAAGTTACACCGTTGACACCATCGAAGAACTGCAAAAAGGAATGCCTGGAGCGAGTTTTTGGCTCATTTTGGGTGGCGATTCGCTCAACGGGTTCTTTGGTTGGCATTACCCTGATCGAATTTTGAGAATGTGCCGGTTGGCGGTGACCGTCCGACCGGGCACCGATATCGAAGAAATCATGGAGACCAACACATCGAGGCTAGCCCACAAGCTTGACCTCTTTGAAATGGAGCCAAACGAGATTTCCTCCACGAAAATTAGAGATTTGATTCGCCGTGGTGGCGACATAACCGACCTGGTTCACCCGCTGGTGGCCGAATATATTTTGCAAAATGGACTCTACAAACAAAGCTGAAAACACACTCACTTCTGAAGAGAAGAAGGACAAGATCGTCGAGTTTATCGACGATATCAAGGCCGATCGCATCGAGGTTTTGGATGTGCGCGCCAAGACTTCCGTCGCTGATTTCTTCATCGTCTGCACCGGAAACAGTGACACCCACGTCAATTCGATAACAGAACGCGCATTGGAGAAGATGCGAGAACTCGGTATTCGAGCACATCGCAGCGAACTCTCGTCCGGTTCGGGATGGGCTCTGGTCGATTTTGGCGATGTGGTGTTGAACGTCATGCGCGAAGAAAGACGTCAATTCTATGATCTGGAATCGCTCTGGAACTCGATGCAGCCGAATTCAGACCTAATCTAGCGATAGAGAATCTTCATGGAAAAGCCGACCCCAGAGCAGCAAGAGAAAGCCGAACAGCTTTTGCGGCAAATGTCGGTTTTTATAATGCGTGGTAATCAAGACCTGGCCGCCAAAGCGCTTGAAGAAGCCGCGGCCATTGCTCCCGGCTCCGCCGAAGTCATATTGGCGTTGCACGAAGACTTGATGTCTCGAAAGCAGTATGCCAAGGCAGAAGCACTCTTAAGCGAGGCCGTTCTGATTTACCCGATTCATCCTCAAATCGAGGGGCTATATGGTGAAGCGGTGCTCCGAAAACTCGGTGCCGGAGATCCTTTATCGTATTCGGATAAGGCGGAGTTCACCAAGGCCGCTTCCCTTCTCTCTGGCTTCTTTCCTGGTGCCGGGCAGATCGTTATGGGTGATCTGACTACCGGTTTGACGATGGCTGGCGTATTTGTTGCGAGCATGGTTTGGGCGTCCTTGATCCCAAATGGTTTTTCGGGCTTAATGGGAATGGTGGGCATCGGCAAAACTAAAGCTACCGAGTTCAATGGAATGATTCTCATTCCCCTGTTTTTTGCGCTCGCGGCCTACGTTTGGTCTGTAAACGATGCTAGCTCACGGGCCAAACGAGCGGTGAAGGTAGCCAAGAAGGAGCGTCCCGTTCCCCCAGTGGACAGGCCCTTTTGAATCCTGAAAAGCGCCATTCAGCGTTCAGTTGGCCGCTCTTTGGAGTAGTCCTCGCTTGGGGCTACAACTTCATCGCAATCAAGCAGTTGTATCACGCCTTTGAGCCCTCGGGGCTTGCGTTGGGGCGATTTCTTGTCATGCAATTGGCTGTTGTTGTCATTTGCAAACTCAGGCGAATGCCACTCTGCTATCCCGATCTTAAGGAATCTATTCGGCTTCTGCTCCTTGGGTTCTTTTCGATGGGGATTTACACGGTGCTCTTCTTTGAAGGCATGAAGCTGATTCTCCCGTCCCAAAGCGCAATCTTGTTGGCGACTTCCCCGCTTTGGGTGCTATTCATTGATGTCATTTTGAAGCATGAGAAGTTTCGATTTGCAGCTCTGATCGGTGTTGCACTTTCGATTGTCGGAGTGGGAATGGTGGTCGGTCCGGCTCATGCCGCCGGTACGAATGAGCTGTTGGGCAGCATCTTGATTCTTGTCTCGGCGTTTTGCTGGGCAGCAACGGTCGTCTACAGTCGACATCGCACCAAGGAACGCGACCCTCTCTTGGTGCTGACTTTGTCGATGCCGGGTGGATTGCTCGTCTTGATTCCCTACGGTTACCAATCGCTCGTTTCCACGCATTGGACGACTCTGACCGCGTTCGATTGGGCTCAATTTGCCCACGTCAGCTTCCTAGCAGGCGCTTATGGATTCTTCGCGTTCTTCGATGGTGTCAAAAAGGTTGGTGCGAGCCAAGCCATGCTATATCAATTCGGTGTTCCTGTGATGGCCAGTTTGTTTGCTGCAATCCTGCTCCATACGCCACCGACGGCGTGGCAGATCGCTGGGATGATCGTTGTTCTTACGGGAGTTGCGATTGCGAAGAAGCCTCGTCCTGTTGCCGAAACCGCGGTCGCTTAAGCGAGTATTCCGCCCAGAATCTCGAGAGATAGCCTAGGCCATTCACCGTAACAAAAAGCCAGAACAGCAGCGCAAACAGTCCAAGAGGGATCATTGGCGACCCCTTTTCTGTAATAGTCATCGCAGCAAAGATCGCTGCTGACGCTGCACTAACAAAAGCGATAACGATCAGAGAAATCGCCTTTGGCCGAGTGTCCCCTTTACCAATCGCGGCATCAGCGATGTTCCAATTGAGCCAAAACAAGATCACAGACAGGGTGATGCAAATGGCGAAGATCAAAAGTCCCGCGATCATCGCGAGCTCCACGCCAACTAAACGGAAATCGTGCCGGACGACCCCAACATAGTAGTTGATGCCAATCAAGGCCAAAAAAGCCGCACAGAGAACTGCCTTGATGGTGAGACTGCGGCGTCTCTTGTCCATCGCGTACTTCAAAAGCAAATCGCCTTTGGGGTCAAATTCTGACCGCTCTTTCATGGCAGTAACCCTATTTTACGACAACAAAATGCCCCGCGAGTGATCTCGCAGGGCATTTTTGTTTCTAATCTCCGAACTGGATTAGTCTCCAGTAAGGCCGTAGTTTGCAACCACGATGTCGAAGTCGGTTGAACCCACTTCTCCGTCGCCATCGACATCGCCTTGAGCGATGGTCGCTGGGCTGACACCGAAGTTGAGAACGACGGTATCGAAGTCATTTGCACCGACTTCGTCGTCGCCGTCCACGTCACCGCAGATGAAGCTAAACGTAGCGCTAGCTGCTGAAGAACCAAGTGACACTCCTGCAACCTTCTTTCCGAGATAGCCTTCTGGCTTGCAGTACAGATCAGCTGTGCCGCGGAAGGTGGAGTACATCGTTGATGAGCTTGCCGTACCGTTAGCGCCGCCAATGTTAAGAACATCGACAACTGCATTGGCGTTAGCTGGATCGCGAACTTCGACGCTAATGGTGCGGTCCGAACCCACCCAGCTCGTCAGGGTCTTGGTCAGGTCAACTTGTCCGTCAGCGTTCAATTGGTAAACGTAAACAGCCTTGAATCCTGAAGTGTTTGCACAAACGAACACGTATGGAGTACCGCCTACGCTTGCGTAGGAGAAGTTAACTGCGCGGGTCGAGAATGGAATCGAGAAGGTCGGAGTCAGCGAACCAAAGGTTGCAGAACCGATCGTTGGATATCCAGTTCGATCGCCAGTAGCAGCGTTACCCATGATCACGAGACCATTGGAGTTGATCGGGTCGGTTGGTGTGACGAGGTTTGCAGCGCCATTCAAGCTGAAGTCGTTCATCATGAAGAACTCGTCGTATCCAGTACCTGCTGGAACGATCAAGCTGTTCTGGAACTGAACGTTTGGCACGTTGGTGAGATCTGCGATTCGAACGCCGTTGTCCAATTGGCCAAATGCGGTGCGATTGAATCGAATCAGGTCGTTCTCGTGTCGCATGAAAACGCCGTTACCAGTCGAATCGAACGAGAGCGATCGAGGAGTATTTGGCGAAGTCAAGATCGGCGAGGCGCCCGGCAGGATCGTAGTAGTGGATCCGCCCGAACCGCTGAGATAGCGTTGAACTGCGCGGCTACCGTTTCGGTCTGTTGCCAGAGCTTCACCTGCGCCGTTGTTCTGAGGGTCAATCGTGATGTCTTGAATTCCAGTTCCTGAGCTAACGAGTGAACTCATTTCAGCTGCTGAGAGAATTCCATCAAAGAACGGATTCGTTACCGTCGTCGTTGGGACCAGCGTACCGTCTGCTGGGTTCACCTTAAACACTTCCATCTGGTTCGTGCCAAAGTCGGTGCTGCTCGTAGCGCCTTGACCAATCGAGGTTGCCCAGAACAGGTAGGTGCCGTTGTACATGATTTCAGTGGACCGACCGTTGGTCTGAGTGTCGGTTCGAGCTACAGTCATCACGCCGTTTGGAGTCAACCAGTTTGTCAACTTGAGCAAGTTCACGGAGGTTACACCTGTGCCTGTTGGTGCACCAGTGATAAACATCTCTCCTGATGGCAACACGACAACGCTATTCACGAGCTGACCCAACAACGGATCGGAACCCGAGATCGAGGTTGGCATCACGATTGTCTTTGTCAATCGAAAAGTTGGCGCCTGTGCATTTGCGCAAACTGTAATCGCCAGCATTCCGGCTAGTGCGAGTGTCTTATTCATCTAAATTCTTCCCTTTCACAATGTCCCAATCGATTTAAGTTGAGACATTCAAAAGTATACAGACGAATGAAAAAATTTCGCATGAGTTAGAACTCGAACCTGGTGATATTGCCAGGGAATTTACGGGTTCTTAATGGATCGCCATTTCAGATTCGAAATCAAAGATGTGAAGGGCACCCAAATTGATTGCAAATTTGCCTGGGTCATCCACTTTGAGCTTCGATCCGCTATCAAGGCTCGCCTGGAATTGGTGTTCGCCCGCCTTCAGATAAGCGATATATTGGTGCCCAAGAGGCTCCATCACATCAACCCTAGCGTCAATCGTGTTCTCAGGGGTCGTTGGGACAGGGTTATTCATCGAGGCATCATAGATGTGCTCAGGGCGAACGCCCAAGAAAACCTTCTGCCCGTCCGCAGCGGATGTGCCCCTACCTTCTGGAAGCGGGAGCTTGAAATCGCCACAATCAAACCAGGTTTTGCCAGATTCCTTCTTGATGGATCCTTCGACAAAATTCATCGGTGGCGAGCCAATAAAGCCAGCTACGAACTTGTTGACGGGTTCGTTGTAAACCTTTTCAGGCGAGTCGCACTGCTGCAGCAGGCCATCTTTCATCACGGCCACGCGCTGCCCCATAGTCATTGCCTCAACCTGGTCGTGCGTCACATAGATGGTCGTAATCCCCAGTTCCCGATGCAATCGAATCAGTTCCGCGCGGGTGTGAATACGTAATTTCGCATCAAGATTGGAAAGGGGTTCATCCATCAAAAACACGGCTGGCTTTCGCACAATCGCTCTGCCAAGAGCCACGCGTTGGCGCTGTCCACCGCTCAGTTCTTTCGGAAGTCGATGCAAGAGATGATCAATGGAAAGTTGTTTGGCGACTTCCCTGACTCGTTGGTCGATGCTCTCTTTGATCTTTTTGGCCTCGGCGGCGTGAGTGATTTGCCAAAAAACTCCGCCAAGCTCGCGTAAACGCAATCCGAAGGAGATGTTGTCGTACACCGTCATGTGCGGATATAGAGCGTAGTTTTGAAACACCATTGCGATGTCTCGGTCTTTCGGTGGGACATCGTTGACCCGCTTTTCGCCGATCATCAGATCGCCATCAGTGGCTTCCTCAAGCCCGGCAATCATCCGTAGTGCGGTCGTTTTGCCGCATCCGGACGGGCCGACAAGAACCATAAATTCTTTGTCCTGAACTTCCAGGTTTAGGTTGTCGACGGCCCGGACATTCGAGCCGAAAACCTTGCTGATATTGCGAAATGTTACGCCTGCCAAATCATGCTCTCCAAAAGTGAACGCGCGAACTCAGTATAGCCAAAAAAGAAACTTCAAATTACCTGCTTCCGGGATGCTCAAAATCCTGTCAATTTAGGCATAATGCACGCTATGGCGCAAGATATCCGGCGCATTGTGGCGACCGACTGTGGTTCTACAACGACCAAGGCAATTTTGATTGAGCGAAATCCTGAGGGCAAGTATCGACTTGTGGCTCGTGGCGAAGCTCCTACGACGGTCGAAAAGCCGTTTGAAGACGTGACCATTGGCGTCTTGAACGCGATGACCGAGCTTGAAGAAATCACTGCTGAACAAGTTCCGACAGCAGAGGGATTTACTCCAGGCCGGCGATCACTCGTCAAGAACGACACGGTTTGGAAGCTACTTAAAGATGGCTCGACGATTGACACCCGATCAACGGATAACGAAGCCTCAGATCTTTACGTCTCAACCAGTTCTGCTGGTGGCGGATTGCAGATGATGGTCGCAGGTGTGGTGAAGTCGATGTCTGCCGAATCAGCAGAACGAGCTGCACTCGGTGCAGGCGCGATCTTGATGGACACGCTGGCCGTCGATGATGGTCGAAAAGAATTCCAAAAGGTGGAGCGGCTGCGACAACTCCGCCCCGACATTATCCTAATGTCAGGCGGTACCGATGGCGGTACCCGGTCGCACCTTATCGATATGGCTGAAGTCGTGCGACGCGCCGATCCAAAGCCGCGATTTGGCGACATGAAGCTCCCAGTGATTTTTGCGGGCAACATCGAAGCGCGGGATGACGTTCACGAAGTTCTCGGAAAGAATATCGCTCTCAAGATGGTGGACAACCTTCGTCCGACCATGGACCGAGAGAACCTTGATCCAGCGCGCGACGAAATTCACGAGCTGTTCCTTGAGCACGTGATGCAACAAGCACCTGGCTATAACAAGTTGCTGGAGTGGGCGAGCGAAGAAGTCATGGCCACTCCGAACGCGGTTGGCAAACTGATGAAGTCTTATGCCGACCAGGAGGGCATCAACGTTCTCGGTGTTGACATCGGTGGCGCGACGACAGACGTTTTCTCGGTTTTCAGCGGAATCTATAACCGAACCGTGTCTGCGAACCTTGGCATGAGTTACTCGATTTGTAACGTTCTCAAGGAAGCTGGAATCGACAACATCGCTCGCTGGCTACCATTCGAGATCAATCCAAATGATGTTCGAAACCGGCTGCGCAACAAGATGATTCGTCCAACGACGATCCCGCAAGCCTACGAAGACCTGTTGATTGAGCATGCGGTAAGCCGAGAAGCTCTCCGGCTAGCGTTTGACCACCACAAGTCGCTTGCTCGGTCGCTCACGGGTTCCCAACAACAGCGCGATGTCGGTCAGATTTTCGACCAAGCCGCATCCGGCTCCACTCTTATCAAGATGATGGACCTCGACATGGTGATCGGCTCCGGCGGTGTGCTTAGCCATGCGCCACGACGTGCTCAATCGGCCCTGATGATGATGGATGCGTACCAACCAGAAGGCGTGACCATGCTCACTGTGGACAGCATCTTCATGATGCCGCACCTCGGCGTACTGTCCGAGCACCTATACGAAGCCGCTAAGGAAGTGTTTGAATACGACTGTATCGTCAAGTGCGGTCACTGCATTTCGCCAGTGGGCACATTGAAGGGCAATGAGCCAGCGCTGACCGTTTCTGGCTCCGGCCACAACTTCACAATGCCTCTCGGCCAGATCAAGGTGATTCCTTGCGATCGAAACGAGTTCATTGAACTGACGGTTACCCCGGCTAAAACTTTGGACATCGGTGCAGGCAAAGGTAAGGAAATCACCCGAAAGTTTGAGGGTGGAACCGTTGGAATCATCTTCGATACCCGCGGACGGCCATTCACTCTGCCGACCGACAATCCAACCCGAATCGCCAAGCTGCGAGAGTGGCTGGAAGCGATGGGCCTTCCAATTCCGAAGTAATTTCGGATCCCCAACACAACAGAGCCCCTGCTGGATTTCCAGCAGGGGCTTTTGAATAGGTCTGATCTAAACCCGGCTGACTTCGCCAGCGAGGAAAGAGTCGTATGCAGCCTGAATTCCGGCCACCAAGCTCTTCTCGGGGCGCCATCCCAGCCCGAACAGTCGCGAGACGTCATTAGTCTTTTCGGGAAATCCGTCCGGCTTTGAGGTATCCCAGACAATCTCGCCTTCATGACCGATCACTTGTTGAATCGTTGTGGCGAGCTCCTTGATCGAGACAGAAGTGCCAACACCGATGTTCACCATGTCTGGCACATCGTCGGTCTGCATGAGGAACAGGATCGCGCCAGCAACATCGTCGCTAAAGAGGAATTCTCGCCGCGGCGAACCAGTACCCCAGCAAGTGACAGGAGTGTTCCCCGCCAGCTTCGCCTCGTGGAATTTGCGGATCAATGCCGGAAGCACGTGGCTTGTTTGCAAGTCGTAGTTGTCGCCAGGCCCATAGACATTCGGCGGCATGACCGTAAAGTAGTTCCGGCCGAACTGCTTGCGAATCGATTGGCAGAGCACCAGTCCAGCAATCTTCGCGATCGCATAAGGAGCATTGGTCGGTTCTGGCTTGCCGCTTAGCAAGGCGTCTTCTGGAATCGGCTGGGCCGTATCGCGAGGATAGATGCAGCTCGAACCAAGGAAGCAGAAGTTTGGAACTCCAGCCAGATGCGCACCCCAAATCAGGTTGCACTCCATCACCAGGTTCAGGCCGATGAAGTCAGCTGGATAAGTGGAATTCGCGCCAATGCCACCCACCTTCGCGGCGGCCATCACGATCCATTCCGGCTTTTCAGCCGCTAGAAAATCAGCCACCGCCGATTGATTTTCGAGGTCTAGCTCGGCCCGAGTGCGAGTGATGATGTTATCGAAACCAGCTGCTTTGAGCTGGCGCACGATCGCCGAGCCCACTAAGCCCCGGTGACCCGCGACAAAGATCTTATCGGCTTTCTTCAGCACTCTGATACACCTTGAAGCCTTCGTTTCGAATCAGGGCATCCTTCTGCGCTGCTTCGAGGTCGGAGGCGACCATTTCCTTCACGAGTTCTTCGAACGATACCTTCGGTTCCCATCCAAGCTTGAGCTTTGCCTTTGTAGGATCGCCAAGCAAGGTCTCCACTTCGGCCGGTCGATAATAGCGCGGGTCCACGCCAATCACTTCTCGACCAGTAGCCTTGTCCACACCGACTTCTTGTTCGTCCTTGCCGCGCCATTCGATGTCCATGCCAACTTCGCGGAAGGCGTGCTCGCACAGTGTGCGAATCGAATATTGCTTGCCTGTAGCCACAACAAAATCGTCTGGAGCGTCTTGCTGCAGCATCAACCACATCGCTTCGACATAATCACGGGCGTGTCCCCAGTCTCGAAGGCTGTCCATGTTGCCCAGGAACAGTTTCTTCTGAAGACCGACGCTGATTCGGGCTGCCGCGCGAGTGACCTTACGCGTGACAAATGTCTCACCTCGCAACGGACTTTCGTGGTTAAACAGAATGCCGTTACAAGCGTACATGCCATACGATTCACGGTAGTTCACCGTGATCCAGTAGCCATACATCTTGGCCACAGCATATGGCGAGCGAGGATAAAACGGCGTGGTTTCCTTTTGCGGAATTTCTTGGACCAAACCATAAAGTTCCGAAGTCGATGCCTGATAGAACCGAACCTTGTCGGTCATACCAAGGATTCGAATCGCTTCCAACAATCGCAAGGTTCCGATGGCGTCGGAGTTTGCGGTGAACTCAGGCTCGTCAAACGACACCTTCACATGGCTCTGCGCACCAAGGTTATAGACTTCATCCGGCTGAACCTCTTGAATCACACGAATCAATGAAGTCGAATCTGTAAGGTCGCCGTAGTGCAACTTGAACGGCAACCCTTCTTCATGAGCATCGTGATAGAGGTGATCAATGCGCTGGGTATTGAACAACGACGTGCGCCGCTTGATACCGTGGACCGAATAGCCCTTTTGCAATAGCAGTTCGGCAAGGTATGCGCCGTCCTGGCCGGTAATTCCTGTGATGAGTGCCGTTTTCATAAATGGTGTACGCCCCATAGTTTAGCAGTCGGGGCAACTTCCTGCGTTAACAACCGTACATTATCGGCAGTTCCATCGTGCTACCCTAGGTTCTAATGAACTACTACGAAACATGGGTAGATCTCCTCCCCGGAGTCAAGGACCTCGAATTCACCGATGCAGTCGATCGATACCTCTCAAAATTGACTGAAATGGGCCGGATCGAAGGGTTTTCGATCAAGCGCCGAAAGTTCGGATTTGGGCCAGAAGTACTTGGCGAGTTCAACATCACGATGAGTGTCAAAGACCTGGCGCAACTTGATTCCGCGTTCATGATCGTCGCGGAGCGAGATGGCGAAATCGAGAAGTTGCATGCTGCCGTATTCAGCAAAGTCTGCAACTACAAGTCCGCTCTCTACCGAGACTTTCCGGACGAAGTGCGCAAGCGCTAGCCCATAAACTTGTAGCCGACGCCGCGAACAGTGACCAGCCTTGTTGGGCTGGCAGGATCTTCTTCGATCTGCTCCCGAATCCACCGCACGTGCACATCGATCGTGCGAGACGACACGTATGCGTCTTGCCCCCAGACTCGGTCCAAAAGTTGTTCGCGAGTGAACACTTGCCCACTGTTTCTAACGAAAAAGTAGATCAGGGCGAACTCTTTCGGAGCAAATTCGATGGTCTTGCCGCTCAGAGTCACCTCGTGCGTTTTGGGGTCGATTTTCAGGTTGCCGCTTTCAGCGACCTCAAGCGGAGTATCGCCAGTCGTTCGGCGAAGAACGGCGCGGACCCTAGCCGTGACTTCCCCCAAATTGAACGGCTTCACGATGTAATCGTCCGCCCCGAGTTCCAGCCCAGCCACGCGGTCATCTTCACTGGCGCGCGCGGTCAAAAAGATGATCGGGGTTTGGTGCTCCTTTCGGATTGCCCGGCATAGTTCAAATCCAGACCGGTTCGGGAGCATGACATCAAGCAAAAGCAGGTCCGGACGGACCTGCTTAAAGAGCCTCATTCCTTCTTCTGCCGAGTTTCCAACAAAAACGCTAAAGCCCTCCTTTCGGAGTTTGTGTTCTAGCGTTTCGCAAATTGTAGGTTCGTCGTCAACAAGAAGTATTTTCATGGTTTAAGTGGCGATGATTTCAACGTTCGCACGTGGAACGGTGACTTCTTCCCCACTTTCGAGCTTTGCCTTGAGCACGCGGACTTCGGTTCCCGATTCCAAGACAACCAGTGTTGCCGGAAGATCGGTGACCGTTCCCAACATTCCAAAGTACGGTTCTCGGATGATTCGAATCGGAGTCCCGGCCTTCAGCTCAAGTGCACCGCCCGCAGCAGATGTCGCCGCTCCGGTCAGTTCCAGCGGCACAATAATCTCAGGACGAATCACACCCGCGCGGATCTGAGTTGCCCCGTTCATACTGGCCCTTTTGCCTTCCAGCGACTTGAACAAATTGAAAGTCCGTTCTGCCATGTTCAGCTTGCCAAAGCCCTCGGTCACCATCAAAGTGAAGGTGATCGGTTCTTGGCCGGTGATCGCAACGCCGATGTCGTATCCAAGGAATTCGATCAGGTCGCTATCGAGCACGCCGCCAGCCACCAGTCCGACTGCGCCGACTTCAGCCGCGCGCTTGAACGCACCCACCGTAACCAGCGACCCGCCGATCAAAATCTTGCCGGCGTCGTCATCTTTGATCGCGGATTCATCCAGAACATCCGCGGCAGAGTTCACCGCCATTCGAATGATGCCGGTTCTCTCGCCACCGATTCCAAAGATGCCCTGGACCATCGCGCCGCGAGTCTCGACAATCGTGCCTTCGTCAGGGATGACTTCGGCAACGGTGCCTTCCATATAAGCGCTTAGGTCAACCGGGATCGAGGGTTCGCGGATCAAAACGTGCCCAGAAACCTCAGAGATCGACTCGATCACGCCGCTGAAATCGCTGTTCACAACCGACTTAAAGAGTCCAAAAAAGCCTTTGGTTTCGGCGATCATTTGGTTCTTCTCGACGGTGTCTCCAGCCTTCATCATCAAGGCGCTTTTCACGTCTTTTGCTTCGAGGCTCAGCTTTTCGGCAAGTTTGATGGTTTGCAGAATCCCCGGCAACATCGCTCGCGCCACGACGGTGTCTGGTTCGACTTTATCGCCGGATTTGACGCTAACGTCCCCTTTGATAGGCAATCGCCGAACTCGGCGAACGACGATGTCATTGCTGACAGTTAGTCCAGGTGTATATGCACTCCCCAAGGCTCATTCCTCCGTGACAACCCTGTCATGGTGACGAGGGTCGAACGTTGCGTTAGTTTAGCATGGGATCAGAACGGGTTTTCAATTTGCTGTGGTTCGCCAGACGGCTTTTTTGAACTTTACGCGTGAAATGTTAAGGCGGGATTAACCAGAGGTGCCCTTGCAACGCCCTGTTTGAATCGGTCATACTCGTTGTTGACCTCGGGGGATTAGCTCAGCTGGGAGAGCGCCTGCATGGCATGCAGGAGGTCAGCGGTTCGAGCCCGCTATCCTCCACCAAGATTTACAAGATTGCCCACACCGGTGAATGGTGTGGGCAATTTACTTTGCGCTTGTCTGTTGCTGAGTTCGTTTCAGGCGATTCTCTTCCGCCGCCTTTGCCTGAGGGCGACCCCCACCAACCCCACTCCGAGAACAATCAGTTCAGATGGCTCCGGCACTGGGGTGAGGAGCAGGTTGTACTTGTAGTTAGTTCCCAAATAGCCGTTACAGATTATTTCTCGTCGGTTATTGATTCCGATCACCGTCAAGTTGAATCCATTTCGGTTCGTGATGGAATCAGTGAAGTCAACAAGCCCGGTCGACTGGGACCAGAAGAACTGCCTGGCCGAATTGTTTACGACACCAGTTACCACAACTTCTCCATTGTCATTGATGTAGCTTGCCTCGCCAACAGGGTGCGGCACGACGCTTCGAACCCCAATGTCGATCTTATGTATCAATTGGCCCGAGGAATTCCAAATCGCCAAATATCGCCGGGTTGAATTGCTTAGAATTCCGCTAATCACGCCGCTGGAATTGATACTGCAAGCCACACCATAGTGACCCGCCAAAGCAAGGCCCGTATAGCTGCCATCTGGGTTCCAGCGGATAGGGTTGAAGTTGACACATCCAACAATTGATCCTGCTTCATCAATGTCCCTGGCAAGGTTGTAGCCGTCCCAGTATCCGGGATCAAGTAGTGCGCTACTCGTAGGTGAATACCGGATGGCGTTTCCTGTTCCGCCCGTTCCGCCATTTCCGAACCACTCGGCCCAACCTACTGCGGTATGGGCATTGTTCATGGCAAATGACTCGAACCAATAGTTCTGTCCGTTATCCTGTACCAAAAGATCGGTCATTCCTACGCCTGGCGTCCAATACCCAACTTTGGTTCGACCAGAACCTGGGATCGGATTTCCATACACAACCACATCTCCGGCTTCGTTAATGCCACCTGAAGATACGCTGGTGTGTTGATGTACCGATGGAGTCGCAGTTTCCACTAAACCGTTCGTGTTCACACGGTAAATGTTCGCTGTACCCCACCCTTCAGCGGAAATCTGACCCGCATTGTTTATCCCGCTGAACACGAGTTGCGATTCACCGGGAACAACGACTTCGCGCATTGACCAAGTCAGCGCATACGACTGCGAGCCGAGTGCAACCACACCCGCAACCACCAGCAACCTCGTCCTCAATGCCAATCCCATCCCCATCAGTATATGACGAAACCGACAGAAACAAAATAAGATTCATGCCGATGGGGGACAACGATACAAAAAAGAGGGGAGGCGCCGTGGCCTCCCCTCTGCGTGAACAGCGAAGATTACGGCAGGTTGTCGCCGAGCTCGAAGCTCGCCACCACATTCTGAGTGAGAATGAGGGCGGATTGATTTTCGAACGTGAAAATGGCACCAATGAGCCTACGGTGGCCTGAATTTGGTGCCATAATTTGTATTGCTGAGGAGCGTTGCGATCCAGATTTGATTGGACTAGGCTCAGCACCGTTTTCTGCGCAATACCTGTTGTTCGGAAAGTGGATCAAACGGCGCTCGCGATCGAAAAATTGTTTCGGTTGGGAGCGTCTTTTTTGTTGCTCCTTGCCGAAGATTGAAACAGTTCTAAAAGAGAAACACGATGGCAGCAACAATGAAAACAAATGACTTTCATGTCGCGGACCTGAGCCTCGCCGCTTGGGGACGAAAAGAAATCAAAATCGCCGAAACCGAAATGCCGGGCTTGATGGCGATTCGGAAAGAATATTCGGCGTCCAAGCCTCTGGCTGGCGCCAAGATCGCCGGCTCGCTTCACATGACGATTCAGACTGCGGTCTTGATCGAAACTCTGGTCGATCTCGGCGCAGAAGTTCGATGGGTCAGCTGCAACATTTACAGCACCCAAGATCACGCCGCAGCTGCGATCGCAGCCGCTGGCGTCCCAGTTTTTGCCTATAAGGGCGAAACGCTTGCCGAATATTGGGACTACACCCACCGATTGATGGAGTGGCACGACGGCGGAACTCCAAACATGATTTTGGACGATGGCGGCGACGCTACCCTTTTGGTGTTGCTCGGTAGCCGCGCAGAGACCGACGCCTCGCTGATCAGTAATCCGACCAGCGAAGAAGAGGAATTTCTGTTCGCGAGCATCAAGCAGAAGCTGGCGGTCGATCCGACGTTCTATAGCCGAATCAAGGCCAACATCCAAGGCGTCAGCGAAGAGACTACCACCGGTGTACACCGACTGTACCAACTTCAAAAAGAAGGTCGGCTCCCATTCCCGGCGTTCAACGTCAACGATTCGGTTACCAAGAGCAAGTTCGACAATCTGTACGGTTGCCGAGAATCTCTGGTTGACGGCATCAAGCGCGCTACTGACGTGATGGTCGCCGGCAAAATTGCCGTCGTCTGCGGTTATGGCGACGTTGGCAAGGGCAGCGCCCAAGCACTCCGCGCACTCAGCGCTCAAGTTTGGGTGACCGAGATCGATCCAATCTGCGCACTGCAAGCCGCAATGGAAGGCTACCGAGTGGTCACGATGGACTACGCTTGCAAGCACGCGGACATCTTCGTGACCGCGACTGGCAACTTCCACGTGATCAACCACGAGCACATGAAGCAGATGAAGGATCAAGCCATCGTCTGCAACATCGGCCACTTCGACAACGAGATTGATGTGGCTTCGCTCGCCGAATACGAGTGGGATGAAATCAAGCCGCAAGTGGACCATGTGGTGTTCCCAGACGGCAAGCGGATCATCATGCTGGCCAAGGGCCGATTGGTGAACTTGGGCTGCGGTACTGGCCACCCAAGCTATGTGATGAGCAGCAGCTTCGCTAACCAGGTGATCGCTCAGATCGAACTTTGGACCAAGCGCGGCGAATACGCTCCTGGAGTCTATGTGCTGCCGAAGCATCTGGACGAAAAGGTTGCTCGCTTACAATTGACCAAGCTCGGAGTCGAACTCACCCAACTGACCGAAACTCAGGCCAACTACATCGGAGTGCCTGTCAACGGACCCTACAAGACTGACACTTATCGGTATTAAGAGTTCAAAACAGAGAGGGCTGGGGAGGTCGCTTGACTTTTCCCCAGCCCTTGTTACATAATTCAGCTTGCCTTAAGACAGCAGGGGGTGAGAAATCGCCTTAATCATCCAGCCGAGGGAGACAATATTGAATAGGAACCGCGCGGACACTTCGGTGTCGCGTTCCCTGCTCGTGAAGTCCACCTTTTGGCTCACGGGTTTTTTTGTTGTCTGCGGGCTAAGAAAGAAACGCTCATGCCTACCGCAGAAAAAGCGCAAATCATCGAACAAACTCAAGGCTGGTACTCCCAGGCGAAGGGAGTCATCTTAGCTGACTACCGTGGTTTGTCGGTGAAGCAAGTTCAAAAGCTGCGCGGAGATCTCCGGGCAAAGGGCGGCGAATTACACGTAATCAAGAACACCCTGTTCCAGCGCGCGATCGGCGACGATGTTGCCAGCCTCGCAGAAGAACTCAAGGGTGGCCCAATGGCTTACGCTTTCTTGTTTGAGAACGAAACCGACTGCGCCAAAATGCTGGTCGATTTCGCTGCCTCATCCAAGAAGCTCGAAGTCAAGGGTGGAATCTTTGCTGGCAAGGCAATGACCGGTAATCAGGTTGTTGCATTCAGCAAGCTTCCTTCGCGAGAGGTTTTGATCGCTCAAGTCATTGGCGCGATCGCTGCCCCACTTTCCAATCTCGTTGGTGTTGTCGAAGCCTTGTACGCGGATCCAATTCGTGTTATTGGTGCCGTCGCCGATAAGGTTGCAGAAGGTTCGCCGCTCCCAGCTCCACAAGCCGCAAGCGCAGAAGTTTCGTCCCCCGCTGAAGAGGCTGCACCAGCCGCTGAAGCCGAAGCCCCCGCCGAGGCGCCTGCCGCCGAAGCACCATCCACAGAAGGAGAATCCAACTAACCATGTCTGTTGTTGAAGAAATCGTAGAAAAGATCAGCGGTATGACCGCTTTGGAATTGAGCGAGTTGAAGACCGCTCTCGAAGACAAGTTCGGCGTCACGGCCGCTGCCCCAATGATGGGTATGCCAATGATGATGGCTGGTGGCGGCGATGCTGGCCCAGCTGCTGAAGAAAAGACTGAGTTCAACGTCATCTTGGCCGCTGCAGGCGACAACAAGCTCGGCGTCATCAAGGTCGTTCGAGAAATCACCGGCCTCGGCCTCAAGGAAGCAAAGGACCTCGTTGACGGCGCTCCTAAGGCTATCAAGGAAGGCGTTGGCAAGGACGAAGCAGAGAGCATCAAGAAGCAGGTTGAAGAAGCCGGCGGAAAGGTCGAACTCAAGTAACTTCCCTTTAACTATCACAACAAAAAGCCCCAGAGGAAACCTCCGGGGCTTTTCTTATCATCCGTCTCGCGCGGATCAGTCCATGATCTGGACCATTTCGTAGGCTTCGATTTTGTCGCCTTCTTTGAACCCAGTCCAGTTTTCGAACTGGATACCGCATTCTTGGCCGTTGGACATTTCTCGCACGTCGTTCTTGATGTGCTTGAGCGATTCGATCTTCCCTTCGTAAACGCGTTCTCCAGCGCGGTCTACGCGGCATAGACATCCGCGCTTGACCATTCCGTCAGTGACATAGCAACCCGCCACGAAGCCAGCCTTGGTGAGCTTGAAGGTCGCACGGATATCCACCGAGCCCAAATACTTTTCTTCGAACTTGGGGGCGAGCATTCCCTTGACCGCAGCTTCGATATCTTCGATCAATTCGTAGATGATGGTGTAGGCTCGAATTTCGACCTTGGCCCTTTCGGCTTCGCACTTTGACTTACCTTCTGGCTTTACGTTGAATCCAACGATAATGCTGTCAGAGGCACTCGCAAGGAGGACGTCGCTTTCTGTGATCGCTCCAACACCGGCGTAAACGATCTTGACTTCAACTTCCTCGTTCTGAATCTTCTCGAGCATGCCGCGGACCGCTTCCACGGAGCCTTGGACGTCCGCCTTGACGATGAGGTTGAGTGACTTTGTTTCGTCGCTATCGAGTTGTCGGCGAAGATCGCGCAAGCTGATCTTTCGCTTTGGCGCGATGAGCTGCTTGCGGATTTCATCCGATCGATCCGAAGCCTTGTTACGTGCGGCACGTTCGTCGAGAGCGACTTCCACGATCTCACCCGCCATTGGCACTTCGCTCAGGCCGAGAATTTCGACCGGCATCGATGGGCCTGCTTCATTGACACGCTCACCAAGATAGTCAGTCATCGCCTTGATCTTGCCGCTGGCGGTTCCTACCACGACGTTGCTGCCGATCTTAAGCGTGCCTTCTTGAACCAGAATCGTTGCAACCGGACCTCGGCCCTTATCGAGCTTGGCTTCAATCACGATTCCCTTGAATTCACCCTTCGGATTCGCCTTGAGCTCCATGACTTCGGCTTGGAGCAGAATCATTTCGAGCAAGTGAGGAACTCCTTCACCTGTATGAGCGGAGACAGGGCAAGTGATGATCTGACCGCCGTAAGCTTCAGGAACAACTTCGTGCTCGGTGAGCTGCATCAGCACTCGGTCTGGATTTGCGTTGCCTTTGTCGATCTTGTTGACCGCAACGATCATCGGAACGCCAGCGTTCTTAATGTGGCCGATGGCTTCGATCGTTTGCGGCATGATGCCGTCATCTGCGGCGACCACCAAGATCGCAATATCGGTGACTTGTGCACCGCGCGCTCGCATCGCGGTAAAGGCAGCGTGGCCTGGAGTATCCAGGAATGTGATGAGCCCTTGATCGAGTTTCGCTTGGTACGCACCGATGTGCTGAGTAATTCCGCCGTGTTCCTTGTCCGCGACGTTTGCCTTTCGGATGTAGTCGAGCAGCGAGGTCTTTCCGTGGTCAACGTGGCCCATGATCGTGACGACCGGAGGCCGAATCACTTCGGCGGGTTCATCGACTTTCTTGGCGCGGCTGACGATCGGTTTTGCCGCTGGCTTTGGAGCCTCGGTGACTCCCCATTGGAGCGTACAGCCGTACAATTCGGCGACCTTTTCGATGATGTCGGGCTTGAGACTGGTGGTGAGCTGCGCCATCGTCTTCAACTTCATCATGAGGTTTTTGACAACGTCTTGCGGCGGGACACCGATTGCTTGCGCGATGTCTCGCGGGGTTGCACCATCTTGCACGACAAGAACCTTCTTACCGCGTTGTGATTCGAGTGAGTCCTTGATCAGTTCAAGTTCATCGGAATCGGCGAGGAACTCATCGCCCTCGTGTACGACGCCAAGCGACTGCAAAGCGCTGAGCACTTGGCTCGGCGTGACGCCATATTGCTTGGCGAGTTCAGAAATGTTGTTTGAGGAACCCATGGTTACTGGTGACAAAGAATCTCCTTCTTCAATTGCGCCTTGAAATCGGGAGTAACACGGACTCGCAGGGCGCGGTCGAGCCTGTCTTTGGTCACGAATTGTTCGCGACAGTTGGATTGAAGGCACACATAGGCGCTTCGTCCGGAAGCTGGCTGATGCTGCCCGGAAGCGTGGCTTGCAACCACCCTATAAAGGGCTTTCTGCTCTAGGCGAGCTTTGCAAACGATGCAGGAACGAATCGGCAAGGAGTCATGCCTCCCCGCCCGATTCGGTATTGGTCACGCCGTCTTCAGCGGCCTGAGATTCACTTCGAATATCGATCTTCCAATCGGTCAATCGGGCAGCAAGTCGGACGTTTTGTCCGCCCTTGCCAATTGCCAAACTGAGCTGAGTGTCTGGAACGATGCAGTATGCGCTGCGGTTGTCCACGTCCATCTTGATCGTGTTGACCTTTGCAGGGCTAAGTGCGTTGATGATGAACTGCTTTGGATCTTCGCTGTAAGGCACGATGTCAATCTTCTCGTCGTACAACTCATCAACGATGGCTTGGACGCGGCTACCGCGCGGCCCTACGCATGAGCCAACGGAATCAACGCGCTCGTCGGTGGATTGAACGGCGATTTTGGACCGTTGCCCCGGCTCGCGGGCGACGCTCTTGATGACAACGATTCCCTCGTTGATTTCAGGAACTTCCAATTCGAACAGCTTGCGAAGAAGGTTTGGATGCGTTCGGCTGACGATCACTTCAAGTCCGCGGCGGCCATCTTCTACGCGAAGTACATACACTCGAATCGTGTCGTTGACTCGGTATGGCTCGGTAGGGACTTGCTCCCAACGTGGCAACTTTGCTTCAACCTTGTTGACCTGCACAAAGACGTTTTCGCCTTCTTTGCGGACGACGGTGCCAGCCACCACATCGTTGAGCTTTTCGCTGAACACACCGGTGATTCGCTTGTGCTCGGCTTCACGCATCTTTTGGGTCAAAACCTGCTTGAAAGTCTGCGCGGCGATACGGCCAAATCGAGCTGGGTCAACTTGGATCGGCACAAAACCGCCCACTTCGGCAGCTTCGTCGTACCGTCGTGCTGCCTGCAATCCGATATGAAGGGCAGGATTGACGACTTCTCCCACAACTTCCTTGAGCACATACATCTTGCTCAGGTCCTTGCGGTCAATTTGCATTTGCACACTGACCTCATTGCTGACCCCTACAAACTTCTTGTAGGCGACTGCCAATGATTCTTCCAACTCGTCAAAGAGCTCTGCAATTGGAATGTCGCGTTCCGTCGCGATCTGATTCAGCTGCTGAATGATATCCATTTTCGACCTGTTCCTCTTAATGCAAATAAAGATGGGTGGCACAAGTGCGCCACCCGTCCTCGGTTTCGCTAATTTTGCATAGTTTACCACCAATGCACCATTTAGTCATGGGTCGAACAGCCCGTAATGGGTTCGATTTTCGGTATTCTTGCGCCATGAAATTGGTGGCTCTGCTGAGTGCTTCCGTCGTTCTTTGTGGGTTCGCGTTTGCCCAACTCCCCGGTATCCCTGGTGGCGGCGGGATTCCTGGAGTGGACGCACTCTTCCAAAAGGGTCCTTCGATCACGACTTCCCTTCCAGACGCCAAATGGGAAGCCAAGGACAAAGATGGTTTGGTCACCAAGCCTGGTGATCTTTTCAGCCTAGAGCGCGGACCAAATCACGGATTCATTTTGAAGGCAGGTGCATGGAAAGGCACTCTGCAGAGTTACTGTCTCAAAGCCGGAACCCATGGGCCAGGAAATGGCGATGGTTACCTTTTCGCACCTCCGAAGGGCCCATTTGAAGCGGCAGTGATCGCCGTGGCAAAGAATTCGGTTGACCACCCAGAGATTCAGCAGCGACCGATCCAACTCTTGCTCTGGGCGATGATCGCTCGAACCAAGGTTCTGGATTTACCTCGCGACCAGCAAGCAATTGCAGCAAAGCTCCTCACTCCGAAGCAGATCGCAGATATTAACGGCGGTGCACTCGGATTCCTCACCGACGATCGACTCGGCGGTGCGTTGATCAAGGAGCCACCACTGGTTCGCCAAGTCATGGAAGCCGAAAACAAGCTGCGAGGCTTGCTCACTAACCCAGCTTCAACGTTCCAACAGATGGAGGCGGTCGCCGTCCTGACCGGAGAGGCTCCTTGGGGCAAAGGTTCGCGCGAAGTGCCTGCTGGTCGCTGGAGCAAGCATCCCGACGGATACTACGTTCGGTACATCCCCAGCGCGTACTACACCACGAATTGCGAAGTATATGTCGAGGAGAATTCTAAGGCCATCGGCAAAGAGTTCGATCCTTCGCGACACATCGCGGTCCCGGGCAATACGGCAAAGCAACGATTGCTACAGTCCGCGCGAAAGCAAGAAGGCCACTAAGCTCAGTGGGACATACTATCGGCATGCTCAAAGTCGAGACTAACGGCCCGATTTGCACCCTCACGCTCAACCGTCCAGAGGTTCGAAATGCGCTTAGCGATCACTTGATCGAGGAACTCTGCCAGGCGTTTTTGAATCTGCCTCCAACAATCCGTGCGGTTGTCTTGACGGGAGAAGGATCGGCGTTTTGTGCCGGAGGTGATCTGGAATGGATGAAGCGAGCCGCTGGCTACACCGAAGAGCAGAACTTTCAAGATGCAGTTCGTCTTGCCGTGCTTTTTGAGACCATCGCGACTTGCCGCCCAGTGGTGATCGCTAAGGTCAATGGGCACGCATTTGGAGGCGGAGTTGGACTGGTGGCGGCTTGCGATGTGGCGATTAGTTCACAAGACGCACTCTACAGTTTTAGTGAAGTAAAACTTGGACTAGTAGCTGCGACTATCAGCCGATATGTAGTTCCAAAAATCGGCCAGGGCCACGCCAGGCATCTGTTCTCCACTGGGGACGTGTTCAAAGCAAATCGTGCTTACGATATCGGCTTGGTGCATGATGTTGCCCCTCTCGATCAGCTAGACGATCTGATTAAGTCTAAGATCAAGGCGGTTCTCGCTGCAGGGCCAGAGGCAGTCCATGCCAGCAAACTCCTGGCGCTAAACCCAGCCGTCGAAGCCGATGATGGGGCACGATTGCTCGCCGCGCGCCGCTCGAATCCTGAAGCTCAGGAAGGAATCGCCGCATTCCTCGAAAAGAGAAAGGCGTCGTTTGTAGAAGAATTGCCATGAAGAAGCTCCTCATTGCCAACCGAGGCGAAATTGCCGTTCGGATCATCTCAACGGCCAAGGAAATGGGCATCGCCACGGTGGCGGTCTATTCAGAGGCGGATCAACATTCAATGCACGTTGCCTGCGCTGACGAAGCGGTGTATATCGGCGGAAGTGCTCCGGCTGAGTCCTATCTTCGAATGGAGGCGATCATCGACGCCGCAAAGACGACTGGTGCCGATGCGATTCATCCTGGCTACGGATTTCTGAGCGAGCGAGCGGAATTCTCGGCACTCTGCGCCTCGAACGGGATTGAATTTATCGGCCCACCTGAGGCTGCCATGCGAGCGCTTGGCGGAAAAATCGAAGCCAAACAGATCGCAGTTCAAAACAACGTGCCGATCACACTTGGCTTTTTTGAACCAGGAGCGACTCCAGAGCAGCTGTTTGCAGAGGCGAAGAAGATCGGCTTCCCGGTCATGCTGAAAGCGAGTGCAGGCGGTGGTGGGCGCGGAATGCGAGCGGTATTCGACGAATCCGAGTTTATGAGCGCGTGCACGATGGCGAGCGACGAAGCAACAAACGCCTTTGGCGACGGCACGATGATGGTCGAAAAACTCGTGAAGACACCCCGTCACGTGGAGGTCCAGATCGTCGCCGATAAGCACGGTAACGTCGCCCCGTTGTTCGAGCGAGAGTGCAGCATCCAGCGGCGGCATCAAAAGTTGATTGAAGAGTCGCCAGCACCCTATTTTGATCGCAAAAATATTTGGGACGCGATGCGCGACGCCGCAGTCAACCTGGCAAAGGGCTCTGGCTATTACGGCGCTGGGACGGTCGAATTCATCGTGGATCCAGAGTCTGGCGAGTTCTATTTCATGGAAGTTAACGCCCGGCTCCAAGTCGAGCACCCAGTCACCGAGGGCGTGACTGACCTTGACCTGGTCCGTCTCCAAATCGAAATCGCTCGCGGAAAGAGTCTGGTGGACTTGGCGCCTCAGTTCATTGCTGGAGATCGGGCGAACTTACGCGGGCACTGCCTCGAAGTTCGAATTGTTGCGGAAGATCCGGCGAAGAACTTTTTGCCCTGTATCGGCAAGATCATCGGCTGGGCAGAACCGAAGTCGCCGGGAGTTCGAGTGGATACAGGATATAGCGCGGGCTCCGAGGTCAGCAGGTTCTATGATTCGATGGTGGCGAAATTGATCGTGACGGCAGAAGATCGTTCTGCGGCGATCACCCGCACGATTCGCGCTCTGAAGGACTTCCATGTTCTCGGCGTCAAAACCAACATCCCATATCTCATCAGCGTTCTGGAGCATCCTGGATTCAAGTCCGGAGATATTGACACCGGATTTCTGGGGCGAGAGTTCGAAGATTGGGCGCCAAATGCCGAGTTGCCTCAAGAACTCGGATCATTGATGATGCTTGCCAAGGGGACAAAGGCAAAACAATCGGCCTCAGTGGCTGATCCTTCACCAGCCTGGAGCACGCAGGACTCTTGGCGAGTGGTTCGCTAAACAACAAGCCCCAGACGAATCGCCTGGGGCTCGATGTTTCTTCTAAAGAAAACGGACTTACTTGTTCTGGTTGCCGTATCGGCGCATGAACTTTTCGACTCGACCAGCGCTGTCCACGATCTTCTTTTGACCTGTGTAGAACGGGTGAGTAAACGCGCTAATTTCGACATTGACTACGTAATATTCGATGCCATCAATGGTCTTGGTTTCGTTAGTCTTGATCGTCGAAACGCCGGTCCACTGGTGATCGCCGTCAACGAAAAGTACCGGATGGTTGGCGGGATGGATTTCGGTCTTCATAAAAATCTTGTGCCCCTAGTCTGGATGCAAAGAGGGAGTATAGCACACGGCTGAATTCTGATGCTACTTCCGCGGGTGCGAACCATCATAAATACGACGTACTTCTTCCATATCCAGTTGTGTATACACCTGCGTTGTGGCGATGCTTTCGTGACCGAGCAGTTCTTGAACAGCTCGGAGGTCCGCCCCATTCCGCAGTAAGTGAACAGCATAAGAGTGCCTCAATATGTGTGGGCTGACATGAGCATCGATCCCTGCTAGCCGCTGGTATTGGGCGAGAATCTTGTACGCCATGACGCGCGACAGTTCTGCTCCCCTGTTAGACAAAATGAAACGGGACGTGGGCCGCACCACGAGTTGCGGACGTCCAAGTTCCAAGTACTTCGCGACCCAATCTGCAGTGAGTTCGGGCAACGGCAACCATCGGGTCTTCCCTCTTTTTCCGGTCACCGAGATTGCTTTTTCGTCAAGTCTTATCTGATCGAGCCGCAATTCCAGAGCTTCGGTGATCCGCAGGCCGGCGCCATAGAGGAGTTCGAACAATGCCCGGTCTCGAAGGGATTCAGGAGTGTCTCCCGTCATTGCCTCTAACAGGGCATTCATTTGAGGTTCCGACAGTGCTTTAGGCAGGAGTCGCTGGCGTCTGAATCCTCCCGTCGAAGGAAGGTCCGCACTTGTTTTTGTGGACTTTTGACGGTGCTTGAGCAGTGCTCGAACGGCCGACAGCTTGCGACGAGAGGTTGCCGGGGCCAGGGGTGCCCCCAGTGTTGCGTGGTACTGCATCATCTGGGCATTAGAGATCGATTCCCACTCAGTAACATTGAGTTGCGCAAAGAATGACGCCGCTTGAACGAGGTCGGAGCGATAGGCGGCAATCGTGTGTGGACTCGCTCCGCGTAGGTTCGCCAAATCGTCCAAAAACTTCTCTATGGGTTCGAGGAGTTGTTCTTGCGGGTCCATAAATAATAGGTTGGACGGACGTACATCATGTCGTGGAGCGGTGGGATCGGCGAGGCATAAACCTTCTCCAGATCGTATTGTTCTTTTAACCGTTTGGTGAAATCTAGGAACGGGGCCACACGCGGGTCATCGGGAGTTTGAACAGCCAGCCGCTCATATCCTTCGGTTTCGAAGCTCGAAAACACGATTGTATCGGGCTTGTATTCGGTTAGGAGCCGTACATCCCAATCAATCCGTTCGTCTGGGTTTGGCGGCACAAACCGGAGTACCGATGGGTTCTGTGCACTGAGCCTGGCCTCTTCTCTAAACTTGAAAGGCACATATCGTGGCGCGCTTGATTCAGGGAATAACGCGGGAGTGTAAAACCATGGATCGGCGACTAATCCAACCGACTTCCCTCTTCCGTTTGATTTTAGTTGATCGGCGATCGTGATGCGGATATCCTTCTCATTCATCAACATCGTTGCCCGGGTTGTGTCCATGACCCCTCCGCCAAACACTCCGAAGGTGCCCAGAATTGCGATGGCGACAACACCTCGCCATTTTGTGTTGGCAGCGGTGTGGGCCTTGGCTACGATCGCTCCGACCAATACCGCGAGCACTGGAAGTAGAGGAAACACGTATCGAACGAACTTGAGCTCCGCTTTTCCGATCAGCAAGTAATAGAGCAATGCGAAAGCAAGGAGGCCGCTCATCCACTTCAACCGATCTCGGATAGCGAGCACGGTGCCACAGACTGAAAGGAGCAGCAACAATGTTCCGAATGCCACCGCGATGTTCGCCAGGTGAGCGATATAGCCGGGGCTGGTGCCTGCAAAAACGAGTCCGTGACCAGCACTCGTATGCCAAAGCTCGTAAGAAAAGTCCTTAGAAAATTGTGCGGTGTTTATGAAGACACCTGGAGTGCTCACCACGAAAGTCAGCAACGCACAACCGAGGGCGACGCCAAACCGCTTTGGAATTTCCGAACGCTGAATTGCGATCAACGCCGGCAACAACCCGGCCAATGCCAGGATTCCGTTGTACTTTGTTCCCGCCGCGAGACCAGCACAAATGCCAGCCCAAACCCAATGCTTCATCGCGGGAGACTCGCTGGCAAGGATTCCGCTGTAGAGACTCAGCGTGACAAACATTGCTGCCATGACGTCCGGTGTCAAAAACCTGGAATGCATGACAAGACCGGGGGCCACCATCACTGCGGCGGCTCCAAAACACGCACCGATCAAGTGCACCCTACCGAACAGAATCAGAAACGTGATGCTGACAAGGATCGATCCGCAGACTGCTGAAATGAATCGACCTGCGGCAATCTCATTGGCTTGTTGACCGACGGTCGCCACAGATGGATCGGTCGCTCCCATCCCCAAAGCATCGACGACATCGTTAACCAAATGGTTAATAGCGAAAAAGGCTGTGCCGTAATTGTAGAAGCCGGGGTCGAGATCGCCTTTGAGGGGATCGACTTGCTGTGTTACCGCCCAATTGACCGGTTCGTCGGGATGAAAACTGGCGATGTTCTGACTCGAAGGCAGCCCCCAGCCAATGCCGATCACCCGAATCACGAGCGAGACGACAAAAAAGAGCAACGCGACTCTAGTTGATGTTTGCCAGTTCATGCTCTTCACTAAACTCATGTTGCGGCAGCACTCGCAGAAGCGATTCCACCACTCCAGAATCGAACTTTCGTCCGCTATGGTGGACCAAATATGTTCTGGCTAACGTGGCGCCTTGTAGCCGTTCCCGAGTGACGTATTCGTCGACCACGTGGATGATTCTGGCTTCAAATGGAATGCTGGTTCCTGCTGGGAAACTCGGCCCCTTGGTCCCATCGAATGGCGCATGGTGGGTCCGAACGATCGTTGCGAGGTCCCGCAAAGTTGGGACGAGTTCAAGCATCGCGCCACCAATCTCGGAATGCTTGTCGTACGCCGCTCGTTGCGAATCAGACCACATTAGCGGATTGCTTTCGTTGACGAGCTTCCATGGAATGGCGCAAAGCCCGATGTCCCTTAAATGAGACGCGCGCTCGATCCGGTCAATCGCACTGTCTGGAAGTCGGAGGTCCTTCGCTACGGCAAGGCTCAGATTGACAACCCTTTCAGTCAGTCCGACTTGTCCTTGGAACCGAAGTTCTACCGCCGATCCGAAAACCTTTAGGTGATTCCGTTCGTGGTCACGATACTGCTGTGGGAGCCTCACGTAGTGAATGTAAGCAAGTCCGGCAGTGACCAAAGCCATGACAACCAGGACGATAATCGCGCCGACACTCACCTTGCCGCACCTCTCAGACATTCTTTGAAGGCCTGTACAACTCGGGGATCAAACTGCGTGCTTGAGCATCTTTCAAGTTCTGCAATCGCGTCGTCCTCGGTCATCGGATCGCGATAGCTTCTCTTTTCTGAACTCTCTGGCCCGCCGACCATCGCGTCGAATGCGTCCGCCACAGAGATGATTTTGCTCTCGATCGGAATCTCGATATCCGAGAGTTGGTGCGGATATCCTTTGCCATCGGGTCGTTCATGGTGGTGCCGGACCCAGGGCACGATCGCCTGGAACCGTTCGCTTCCGGAGAGGATTCTTGCACCGAATTCGGAGTGCTGTTTGACGTGCTCAAATTCGGATTCGGTAAGGCGTGCGGGTTTATCGAGCACTTCCTCATCGATGGCGATTTTTCCGATATCGTGTAAAACGGCCGCCTCGCGCAAAAGCCTCGATTTCGACCGCGGTAGTCCAAGTTTCCGACCGACGTCCTCTGCGAGATTCCCGACTCTTTCAAGGTGGCCATGGGTGTACGGATGCGCCCGCTGAAGCATGATAGTGAGCGCCACCATCGTCTCGTAACTCACTTCTTCGAGTCGCCGCTCAGCATCGATCACACTCCGCAGAAGCCAGATCGGCAAGTAAGTTAGCGGCAAGAGGAGCGCCAAATTTTCTCGGACCAGAACCCCGATACCAATGCCAAACAGGAGATAAACTCCGCTCGCAAAGAGAGTGAATCGCAGTCCTTTTTGAATCTGCTCCGAGAAAGAATGTGCTCCGAAACGAGTCCCAATGTGAGTAACGAGCAAATAGTTGATGCCAAGATAGCCCGCTACAAAGACAGTCACTCCAACCGCCCAATGCGAACCTAACATGTCGGCACCAGTCCACAACAAGCCGCCGGTTGCACTCGAAATGACGGTAACAGCGGCGTTGTATTTGAGCCAGTACAACGCCCGACTCGATCGCTTTCTGGTTTGTTGGATCACCGCGGTCGTGATCACGAGCAAGAGTTCTACAGCCAACGCGTTTGTCGGCCCGGAGATCACGAGGAACCCACAGACGTAGGCGAGACTCAGCGCAAGCATCACACCTTCACGGTGATAATGCACCGGAGCTAGCTCACACAGCAGCGCCAGTGAGAAAAGCAAAATCGCCAGCGGCCAAGCAATGGCGACGAATGGATGTGAAAGCAACAGGAGGGCACTAAGCCCTCCTGCAATAATCCAAAGTGATGTTAGGAAGCCCCTTTCTCTATTGGTTTGGTTTTGCACGAGGTTTCGGAGCGGGCTTACTGGATTGCGCGCTTGGAACAGTGTACTTAAGCCGGGTCAAAGTTGAAGTCCCAGTGATCTTCCGTTCCGCGATCGGTTCAGTTTCGCCCTTGAATTCAGTGACGATTGTCCCGGTCGAATTGCTCTCGGCATAAATCGTTGAGCAAGTCTTGAGATCTAAGTCGTATCGGTACTTCAGGTCGTATTTCACCTTGAGCGCCTTGAACGGACTGTCCTTGTCCGAAAGCCCGAAGTTGCCGTTCACATACGAAACCATGTCGTTATCCAGCTTGAGCGACGCTGTGATTCGGTGGACAGGCTTGTTCCCTGCACCAGTTTTCACGCCCTCATAGACATAGGTGACGTCCAACCGTTGGTTGGCTTGCTTGTTCGATCCTGCCAGCTTTTGAGGCGCATACGACAACGTGTAGGCCCAAGTATCGCCGGGCTTGACTTCTTCTTCAGGCAACTTTGGCGAGAACTCAAACGAGCTGTCCAAGCTGCCAACGTTCAAGGCCATTCGGTAAAGCTCGCCGATGACGTTCCCCATCAAGATATCTGTGATCGTGGTCCCACCAGGGCCTTCCTGCATCATATTCAATGTGCGAGTGGGTTTCGCACCCGGCTTGGCGGGCGGCTTCACGATCTTCGCGCTGAGAAGCTCATTGATCGGAGTGGCCACGATATCAAACTTGAGTTCGCCTTCTTCCTTAACCCGGGTTTCAGGCATTTCGCCGTTTTCACCATCAATTCGGTAAGTCGCTGGGCGGATGTAGCGCATGGATGCGTTGCCATCTTCATCTACCGAATTCACCGTGTAATTGTAGGCGTACTCATAGCCAGTGGTCATCGGCAAGAAAGTCTGGAGTCCAGTCTCTCTGATTTCGACCGTCAGCAGGGCGTTCATTTTGTAGGCCGCGACTTCGCCCTTAAAGTACTTGTGAGCGAGCAAAACCGGAGCCACTGCTGGCTTGGCGGGTGTCGATTGGCCGATCAAAGCGGCGAGAAGAACAGTTGTCAACATGGCATTGGTACAGAGTTGATCAATACTCTACTTTATGATTGACGTGCAAAGTTTGAAGTCCGCAACTGTTTTGTGATCGATTGCGGCCCCATCAGTCGCAAAGCGAGTACCAAGTTCCGGTCCAAGCGTTCGGGTCTGTCGTTGTCTCGCCAGACTTGTTACCCTCGACATTGATCCGCTGAGCATCAAACTTGCCTGCAGATGTCGTGGTCCTTGCACTGCCGTCAGAGAAGATCACGGTGCCGCCGATTCCCGACCATTGACGGTAGTAGTTCCCTGGAGCTGGGCAGTCATAACCGTAGAGATTGCAGGCGTCATTGCCTGGCTTTTGCTGGAACCAAGGCATCATCTCCGTCCGCATGATTCGAGTTTCGCTTGGGAATTCGATGCTGCCAAAGTTCACATTCCGGCTGTAATCGTAAACCGATCCATTTCCAACCGAATAACCGGCGACCATCGTGTACATGCAGCTCGTGAACCTATAGCTGGTGCCATAGGCGGCATAGTAGGTCGGCTTACCTTGTAAGAAGGCAGGAATCGAGGTTCGAGACAGGTATGGCCCTCCGTTATCGAGAGGACTCTTGAAGATTTCCAGGCTCTTGATATAGGGCCGGAGTCCAACTTCGACACCTTTGTGCCGCGCATCTGATGGCGGATAAAACTCGTCGTATGCGGAGAAAATCGGCATTCCGTCGTCGTTGTCACCCACATACATCATGGTTGACATTCCGATCTGCCTAGCTTGGCTGAGGCAAGCGGTGCGCTTCGCACTTTCGCGAGCTTGCGCAAAAACTGGGAATAGAATCGCGGCGAGAATCGCGATGATGGCGATCACCACCAGCAATTCGATGAGCGTAAAGGCTTTTTGGAGTCTCATGGTCTTAAACAAAAAAGAAGGTCACCCACGTCGCACGTAAGTGACCTTCATCCATGGAGTCCGATGGAATTGGTCGCTCACCGCAATCCCTCCGTCGGTACTAGCCGAATCAGGTTCCAAGAGTTCGGCGCTTTGCCATCTCAGCCACACTTATCGTGGCTCCCCTTGCGGATACACTTCCTAACCAAATTCTACGCCGAATCTTGGCTTTGTGTCAAATTTTCGATGACTTTTTTGAGCGGCGTGCCCAAATCCGGGTCAATTTTGATCCCCAGTTCGATGAGTTTGCGATTGCAGAGCACGCTGTTCTTTGGTCTCTTTGCCGCAGTCGGATAGTCTTCTGTTCTGATTGGCTCGATCGCTACGTCAATGCCGGCAATTTCTTTGATGATTTGAGCGAACTCATACCAAGACAGGTCCGTTTGCCCGGTGGCGTGATAGATTCCGCTTGGAATTTCGATCTCGATCGCACTTGCGATCGCATCGCTCAGACCAACCGTGCTCGTTGGGCAACCGCGCTGATCATTGACGATGCGCACAGTGTTTCCAGAACCGAGCAGCCGCAGCACCGTCTTCACAAAACTCGGACCATTGCTCCCATAAAGCCAAGAGGTGCGAAAAACAACGTGAATAGGACTCGATTCGATGACTGCCAGTTCGCCTTCTAGCTTTGATTCACCATAGACGGACTTGGGATTGGTGTCGTGACTCTCGGTGTACGGTTCGGTGCTCTCACCATCAAACACGTAGTCGGTGCTGATGTGAATCAGCCGAATATTGGACATTGCACACGCCTTCGCGAGCATGCTCGGTCCGGTCGCATTGAGCTCAAAGGCTTTCTCCTTCTCGGTCTCGGCAAGATCGACTTTGGTGTACGCTGCGCAGTTGATCGCCCAATCGAACTTTCCGAATTCCTCGGCTGGGATTTTGCCGCAATCGACTGGGTTCGTGATGTCCAGCTCCGCACTCGATGGAGCAACGACGTCAAAACCGCGAGATTTCAATATTGGGACGAGATCAGAACCCAATAGCCCGGTCGCGCCAATCACGAGGATTCGCCTGTTCATTTGGAGGGATCAACCATAGCCATAACCGCATTCCACTCTTCTTCGGTGACTGGCATCACACTCAGTCGCTGACCCCGCATACAAACCGCCATTCCAGCTGTATCTGGGTTCTCACGGAGTGCGGACAATGGAATGACGCGATCAAACTTCCGCACAAAGGAGACATCGACCAGAAGCCAAGTGGGCGGATCTGTCTTGGCTTTGGGGTCGTAGTAGTCTGACTTTGGATCGTACTGAGTGTGGTCGGCGTACCCTTTGGATTCGACGCGCATCACGCCAGCAATTCCAGAAGGGACCGCGTTTGAATGATAAAAGAACGCGAGATCACCGGGTTCAAAACGATCCCGAAAGAAGTTCCGAACAGTGTAGTTCCGGCACCCTTCCCAGGCGTTTTTGACCTCGCGTTCCAGATCGTCAATCGAATAGGTGTCCGGTTCCGATTTCATCAGCCAGTACGCCATATTCGACTATTTTAGCTTGACTTACAAGGTTGCGCTTTCTCGCAGCCGAATCGTGACATCACCACTGACCGCCGAGATGTCGATTATGCCGGCACCTTCGCCGAGTTTCCCCTCGACTTTTCGGTCGGTCTGGATGACATCTTGCAACATCAGCGCAGCGGTGCAAGCCCCTTGCAAGCTACTGATTTTGGTTCGGGCACTGCTCTGATCGGGGATGGTCACCCAAATGTCGCCGCTCACTGTCGTGGCATTCAGAGTTCCTTCGATGGGCACCAAGAAGTCCAGCACAAGGTTGCCGGAAACGCCTTGAACGGAGACGGTTTTGCCGCCACAATTTTGGAACTTGATGTCGCCAGTGGTTGATCGGACATTCATCGCGCCTTGGACGTCAGCGAAATAAATGTCGCCATTTTTGTTATCGACGTTCAGCATGGTTACGGTCGCATTTTCGACGCGAATATCGCCGTCCATGTTGCCGATTTCGACAGTTCCATCTAGGTCTTCAAGGTGAATGTCGCCATTTGAAACGTGCACACGGCACGATCCTCGGGCGCCAATGACCTTGACATCACCAGAATCTGTTCGGATTTCAATCGGGCATCCCTCAGCGAGCGTAATGCTCAAATCCACCGTCGTGAACAGCTGATCGGGCTGCCGAATCATCACAAAGTGATCGCTTTCTTCGACAACGAGAGCGAATTCTGCCGCGCGTTGCTTCAAAACTTCAGGATCGCTTCCTTTGAATTTGGCATTGGCAACAACTTCAGGCGTGCCGCTGGCATCCACCTTCACTTCGATATCCCCGTTGGTAGCTTCGATTCGCAAGATCTTTCCGCTTGGAACCATCAGCGGTTGCCGAACTTCTTTCGCTTCCTGATCGAAAAATCCGATGTTGAACTTCCCTGCTTTGAATTCCGAAGCAGCCTTCTTGATGGCGTCCGCACCGCTTTTCACCCCATCTTTCAGTTGAGTTGAAACCTCGTTCCAATCCACGGTTGCGGTCACTTCGCGGCCGAGCTTCTCGATGGCATCGATCAAGCTGCCAAAAGGTGAAGAAGACGAACCGCTGGGAGGCGGCGGAGGTGGTGGTGTCGCAGTTCCTGAACTCGTTGTGGAACCTTGCTCAGATGGGTCAACATCCGCTACTTCCTGATGGCTTGTTGAGTTCATCGCATCGATCAATTCGGCAGCGTCGTCAGGCGACAGCTTGCCTTCTTGAACCAACTTCATAATCCTTGTAATATCTTCTTTCATGCTCCACCTCGAATTCGTACTTTCGCTTCTTCCACTGTGATATTGCCGCTTTCAAGCTCGTCCAGAACTTTGCGCTTCTCATCCAAGTTTTGCATTGGATCAGCGTGCTTTGCGGGCGTCAAGTCTAATGCCGCCAGGACGCCGTCCAGTCGGTTTCTCACGGTCGGATAGCTCAAACCAAGCTCCTTTTCGACGCTGCTAATCACTCCGCGACATCGCAGAAAAGCTTCTAGGAATCGACTTTGCTCTTCGTTCAGCCGAGCGAATCGCGGAACCTCGAATCGGCCCCGCATGGCAATGCCGCTTTGATCCGATTTCACTTCGCTCACATAAAGCTCTGAGCCCGTGACCGGATCGAACGCTGGCAATCGGTGCAGTTGTTCATCAGCCATAGATACTTAAGATTACTGATCGAATTCGCCCGCCGTTTCAAGAAATTTCAAAGTTAGCATTAGATTTTCGATACCGGGAGCAATGACCCATATGGAACCAGTAGACTTTTATGCAATATGGGTAGCGGACTATCAAAACTTAAATCTCGAATGGAAGATTGCAACGCCATCAACGCAGCGATTGCGATGATGGATTGGGATCAACAGTGCTTTATGCCGAAGGGTGGCGCCGAAGCACGAGCGAACCACGTGAGCTTGTTGAGCCGAATGTCGCACGAAATCTTCGTGGCTGACGAAACTCAGCGTGCTCTCGAAGATGCACAGAGCGAAGTGACTCCTGGAACGGATGATGCGGCACTGGTTCGCGTCCTTGCCCGCCACATGAAGTTGAAGACCAAGTTCCCAGCCGAACTCGTCTCCCGCAAGAGCAAGCTCTGCGCTGAAGGACACGAGGCGTGGGTGGAAGCTCGTGCGAGCAACTACTTCGTTGGATTCGCTCCACTGCTCGCTGAGCTGTTTGAAATCGCGAAGGAAGAGGCAAACTTACTTGGCTACACGAACCACATTTACGACGCCCTGATCGACATGTATGAAGAGGGTGCCACGCACGCTCAATGCGAGCAGATGTTCTCGACATTGCGCGCTCCGACGGTGGACTTGGTGGCAAAGATCAAGGCTTCTCCGGCTCAGCCGGACGATTCCCCACTCTATGGTGATTGGGACAAGGAGGTTCAGCGCAAGTTCACCGAATACCTCCTTCACTCGATTGGCTTCGATTTGAATCGTGGGCGACAAGACACCGCGCCTCATCCGTTCTGCACTGGGTGGAGCGTCGGCGATATCCGGTTGACGACACGGTTTAAGGACTATCTCCCGAGCGCAATCTTTGGCACGATGCACGAAGCAGGCCACGGGATGTATGAGCAAGGTAGCCCGATGGAGTGGGATCGCACGGCTCTTGCAGGCGGCGTTTCGCTCGGCGTTCACGAAAGCCAAAGCCGGCTTTGGGAGAATATCGTCGGCCGGTCGCCGGCGTTCATTGAGTGGATGTATCCTGAGTTTGTCAAGGCATATCCAGCGATGGCGGCGTTCACTCCAGATCAGCTGTATAAGATGATCAACAAGGTGGAGCCAAGCTTTATTCGGGTCGAAGCGGATGAAGTCACTTACAACCTGCACGTCATGGTGAGATTTGAAGTGGAATCCGCCATCTTGGAAGGCAAACTCGCGGTCAAGGACTTGCCTGAATATTGGAACTCGAAGTACACCGAGTACTTGGGCGTAACTCCAAAGAACGACGCCGAAGGATGTCTGCAAGACGTTCACTGGTCGATGGGTTCGATCGGCTATTTCCCAACCTACACTATGGGCAATCTGCTCAGCGCGCAGATTTGGAACAAGCTGGTTGCCGACCTTGGAGACACCGACGCTCTGATCCGCCAAGGCAATTTTGCACCGATTCTAGGCTGGTTGAAGGAAAAGGTCTACAGCAAGGGTAGCAAGTATCCGCCACAAGAACTGATTCAGATGGTGACCGGAAAGCCGATGGCAGCGGACGATTACGTCCCGATGATCACCAAGAAGTATTCGGCCATCTACGAAATCTGAGGTGGGAACAAAGCCAGGCATGCGGCGCCGATAATTCCGGCGTCGCTGCCATAAGGCGATCGAATCGCGCCATCGAGTACGAGCCAGTCCGCCAATCCTACGCCACCCGCTAGAACTATCTCGTCGGGTAAGACAATCGCCTTGATGAGATCTAGCGCGGACTTTGCCGCCTCAGTCGCAGTGGCTTTCTGGGATTCGGTCGGGTTCGGTGTCAGTGCTGCACCGCCGAGCTGGTCCTCAAACGATTGTTCGCCAAACTGCAGGTCATTGATCCGGGCGTATTCGCCATGAGGCCCCATCATGATTCTGCCGCGATCCACCACCCCGCACCCGACTCCGGTGCCGAGCGCCAAGGTGGCAACGCGCTTCCCAGCAAACTGGGGATGCTGGGCATGCCCCCACGCGGTGGCCAAGCCATCATTGAGTGCGTAAGACTTGATCCGATCGAATTCAAAGTTCGTGCCCAGATGGTCTGGGATCAGCGGCTTTGTCTCGACAACAGTGTTCGTAGCTGGGTCAATGGTGCCCCCAGACGAAACTCCGACCACGTTGCATCGATGCGCCACGCAGAAATCGTGAATCATCTTCAAGCGCTGTGAGCGCGACTCTGGCAATTCGTGCCTTTCGTGGGACGTGATCGTGAGATTTCTGTCGACGACCGCCAGCCGCATCCACGTTCCCCCGATATCCACCGCAGCGACGTGGGAGTGCCTGGCGCCAGCCGAGTTTACAAATGCTGCAGTTTGCTTGACAGGATCGTTCAAAGCACCGCCAATAACCACGGCAGACGCTCCAATCTGAAGAGCGGCGCGTGCCTGCCAAGGCTCATTGAATCGCCCTTCTGCGATCACGACTCCTGGTCCAAATTCGTCACAAAGCTCTCTTAATAGAGCCAAGTCCGGACCATTAGTCGCCGGCCGTGCTGGAGTGTATCCAGCAAGCGTTGTCCCGATCAGATCCGCACCGCAATGCCTTGCAAACCGCGCGGACTCCAGGCTGTCGCAATCTGCCATAGCCAGTCTTCCCGCTGAATGGATAAGTTCGATCAGATAGCCAAGCGACGATCCATCGGGACGAAGTCGGTCGGTGCCATCGAGCGCAATCACCTCGCATCCGAGGGCGATGAGCGCTTTGACTTCGACTTCCGTCGGGGTGATGTAAACCGGGTTTTGGCCGTATTCCCGCTTTATCAAACCGATGATCGGCGCATCAAAACGCGATTTGAACGCACGGATGGTGTCTTCGCCTTGAGCTCTTAAGACTCGGACGCCATTCTGTAGCGAAGCTTGCGCCAACCGATAGAGGGTCTCGACGTCTTCAAGTGGTGACCCCGGTGATGCTTGCACGCTCGCCACGATGGGCGATTGCGACACCAAATCGAGAAATTTCTCGTGGTTCATTTTCGATAAGTCGGGAGGTCCATGTCGCGAAGTTCAAGCGTGACCACGACTTTGTTTCCACGCTCTCGCTCGACGTATTCCTTCGCGACCGCGTAAAGTTGGTCGGCCATACTTCTGCGAAGATCGTCTGGGCGTCCTTCCATGATGGCGACATTGACGTGGACGAACTCATCCGGCGCCCCGGAGCCTAGCTCCCACACCGAGTGCTCGACGAACCTTCCCTTCACTGCGGCGGGATCGACAGTTTCGCAGTCTGAGAGCGCACGAACCAGCCGCTGCAGCAACTCACGAGGATTTGCCAGCGTCTTGCTCGATGATTCCACGACGATGTGCGGCATCTACTTCTTGTCCGCTTCCATCTGATCCAATCGACTTTCGGCTTGTTTCAGTTTCTTATCGACGGTCTGCAGGTACCACCACAGGGCCCCGAACACCATCAGCGGAGGAAGTCCCGCCGCCAGTTTCCATAGTTCCATTTAGTTTTAGAATCCTCCTCAGGAGTGTCAAAGTGCGAATCTCGCGGTCAAAAACGATCAAAGTTGCAAGCGTAACGGCAGCAAAAGCGACGAGCAATACATTTCGGTAGTTCGAGTCTAAGCTTCCTTGAGAGACTGTTGTGGATGGGTGGAAGCTCGACTGAACCACATGCGGAAGTCTTGGGTAGACGAACACCAGGAACAAAATCGGAATGAGCGTGATGGCGGCGTAACCCGCATGGGCTATGGCGCGCTTGTCTGGTTCGTCGAAGCTCCGCCGCAGAATCAATCCAGCAAAGAGCATCAGAGTTACGAGAAGAAATGATGTTTGCCGTGGATCCCACTGCCAAAACGCTCCCCATTGTGCACGGCTAAAAATTATGCCGGTCGTCAATGCGAGAACGCAGAGCACGGTGGCGATATTCCACGCTGATTCTAATCGGATGTCAAACCGCTCGCCCTTGCATCCCAAGTATCGGATGGCGTGATATGCCGCAACTAGAATGAAAATAGAGCCTAGAATCGCGCTGGAAAGGTGAAAAAAGATGATCCTAGCGAGTTCAGGATTTGGGAAGATCGCGGCCCGCGGCGCGGCAAGAGAGAGTACGATGGAAACAACACCTAGCAGTCCTGCCAAGGCGATTGTTGCTGGGGATCGAAGCAGATTCTTCATTCGGCAACTTCCTTCTGTATGGAACCTTATTTGGGGCTAATCCTGCTTGCCCGGATACAGCTTCCAGAGCACTTTGCTCAAGGGCGGACCAAAAGTCACCATTGCAATCGCAAATCCGAGCAGCGCGACGAGGTTTTGAATTCCACCGCTCACGGATCCCTCTCCAAGGGCAGGCCGAATCGCGCCAATGCTGATCGCGATTTGGGGCAAAACGAGCGGCAGCGCAATGACGGTAGTGAGCAACCACCTGCTACTTGCTCCCAGGGCGATCGAGCCGCACAAAGAAAGCGAGACTCCCAGCGCGATCGCTTCGAGCAAAGTCGCTCCGAAGTAGAGCGGATAGTTGACCACTTGGACCTTGGTGAAAACGGAATACAGGAGCGCGAGCACAAGTCCGTTGAGCACCATTTGCACCGTGCAGTAGGCAGCCTTCCCTAGCCAGATCGCTTCCGGCTTGGCAATCAATCGCAAGAAGTCGAAGGTTTGCTGCTCCTCCTCTGCCATGAACACTCGGGGGAGGGTGACGGTCGCGGCGAAAACCAATACGATCGTCAGCATTCCCGCATGCTGTGTTGGCGTGGGATTCTGGTTGAACGTGCTGAAGGCGATCGCCACAATGCTCGAAAGTCCAAAAAGCGCCGATGATAGCCAAGCACTTTGATTTCGAATTTCTGCCAAAAATTCTTTGGCGAAAAGCGCTCTAAAGTGCGAGGACATGTGTCGCTAACTCCAATTCTTGCGGGTCGTTGGTGGCGATGATACAGGCTCCATGTTCGCGCTGATTTTCGACGAGTTGCTTGACCACTGCTCGGCCGCTCTCATCGAGGCTCGCACCTGGCTCGTCCAAAAAGAGGCACTTCGGGTTTGATTGAATGGCTAGAGCCAACTTAATCCTAGCTCGCATCCCACTCGAAAATGCTTTCACTTGCTTTGCCGGGTCCACCTGCAGGCCGACTTGGTCCAGCAACGAGTCGGTTCGTGGTTCGCAATTGCGCAACGATGCCGCGAGGAGGAGGTGTTCTTGCGCGGAGAGGGTGGGATATAGGGCGAGGTCCAGCGCACAGTAACCTGCCTCAATGTGAGGGTCAAATTCTCGGTTGATCGAGCCTTCGCTGGGTTGCACCAATCCGCAGAGGAGTTTGACAAGAGTGCTCTTCCCTGCACCGTTGATTCCGGTGATCACCAAAGTCTGGCCCGTCGAAACAGTAAATGAAAGGCCTCGAAAGAGCCATCGGCCACTCAAATGTTTCCCGAGATTGACCGCCTCCAGCATCAACCTTAAGTATGACGCAAAAAGCCCTGAGGTCACATTTTGTGAACTCAGGGCCGAGGTAACTGAAGTGCCGATTACTTAAGCGTCAACCACTCGGTCAACTTCGAAGGATTGAACGGAGATCGAACTCCCGCTGGGACCAGCGAGACATTGATCTGTGTTAGAAGTCCTGGATCAAAGTCGCCTGCGCTTGCTGCGTCAGGTTCGTACCGAACCACGAAGCTGTTGTTGGTTTCGACTTCAATGTCTTTGTACGCCAAGATCATGCCGTTCAACTCAGGAGATTTTTTGATCTTCATTCCGCCCTTTGCAGCGTAAATCAGACCCGTTGTCGCCGTCGTTTCGTGCTGATAGTCGATCGCGTCATCAGCGGTATTGACCGAGATCAACGCCGAGTTTTGTAGAACTTTTGATCGTGTTGGATAAGGACTGCCGTTCGTGTCGAGTTTGTACTCGCCGGGATGCTTACCGATGTATTTTCCGTTGACAACGAGAGTTACTCCAAGATTCATCAGCTGTCCGACGTTTTTGACATTGCCGCTCACGTAGACAATGTTTTCTGTCGGATTTGAACTTGTCGGCACCAACCGCAAGAGGTCGCCGGCAGTCACTTCAAGATCACCATCAATATAAGCCGGTGTTTCGATAACCTTCCAGCCATCGCCCGGGCGACCTGACATAGTGTTCGATTTCAATCCACCGTTAAAGCGGTACGCGCTTGGTTTGGTCGTGGTGGTGCGCCAGTTGTTTGTCCAGAGGTCAACCTTTGCGCTATTGGCAAATCCAACGTCTTGGGCGAGTTTGACGACTGAGTTTGCGGCGACGTTTGGCAACCCTGGAGTGCTTGAAACTACGGGAGTTCGGTAGTTGATGGTGCCGTTAGCGTTACCAATTCCGGCGTCGCTGACCGTCCAATCAAAACTGCGCGCAGGCGTCATCATCAATCCCTGCGTGTCCATCACATTGGGGCTTCTATTTGTTGACTTCGTACCGTTCGGATCCCATTGGATGCCACCATTACCGATCACGTGTCCCTTCAGTCCGTCAGGGCTAAAGGTTCGGAATCCGCCACTAGTCTTCATGATCACTTTGCCATTGGCGACCACAGCTCCAGCCGGGAATGTGATTTTGTCCGCTGGAGGTGCCTGGTTGATAATGTTGGTGATCGACTGAAGGTTATATTCCATCACAGCCAAAAACTTTGCTTGCTTACGCGAAACAACGCCATATTGGCTTGTCCCGGTGCCTTCCAGAACGAAGGTGTAATTGATGCGACGAACAGGAGGGCTATTCCCGACATCAGCGATGTTCCTCGTCATGCTCACCACGCGCGCCGTATAGCTGCCAAGCACAATGCTTCCGCTCCGAGACTCGCCAGAAAGTGAACCGTTCGAGATCGAGAACGGATAGGTTTGGTCCGCCCACATCTGCGCGCGGATTCGATCATACAGATCGTTCACCGCCGATTCTGCCAACAGGTCAGCTTGTGATTTTGACGCAGTTCGGTCGGAGTGCTTGTCGCTCTGCATCGTGGACGAGGCCACATACATGCTTACTCCAGCGAAACTGATCATAAAGAGCATCACTGCTGGAGTGCTCATTCCGAGTCGCTTTCCAAATTTCTTCTTCATAGTAATTTCTGCCAAGCTCAATCTGAGCGAGTGTTATCGGTTTCTAAGTGATGCGATTGATTTCAGAACAATGATTTTTGATCGATCCGCTTGTCGAGCATCTTTCCAAACGGGTTCAACTTCGAGTTTCACCATCACGCTGGACGCTGCATTGCCCCCACTGGAATTCGCGGTGATATTGGGACTGATCGGATAAGACACGTCCATCGTCACCCCACCCTTCATCGCGTAGGTGATATTGATGATTTGACCGTTTCGAGTGGCGTATCCGTCTGCCAATCGATCCGAACCTCCAACTACCGCGGTAATCGGGAAATTAGCTGTAGGCGAGAGTGGCAATGTTCTGAGGGTGTAACTCTTGGTCCACCAATCTCCCCAGAACGTATCGATCGCGCCATATTCGAGGCTGATCGACCGAACATTTTCTGCCACTGTGTCTACAAGCTGAGAATTGCTCATGACACCACCGGTGATCGTGCCTTGGTACAGCCGCAAGACATTTGGGCCCGTGACGCCAGCCTGAGCTTCACGCCGGTAGATCACGTAGTCAAAGTTGCCGCCAGTTCTAGGAATTCGGAGCACGAGCGTACTATTGCCGTCGGTACCCCAATTGACCCCTGCCGGGCTCTTCCCTTGGACCAAAACCATGTCCGCACGAGTGATGTCTTGAACTATTGAGCTAAATGCGCGGCGTTCCTTGGCAAACACGTTCACGTTGCTATCGGACTTGTTTGCCAGCCGAGTTGCCTGCAAAGTCAGATTCACCAAAAAGATCACCAACATCGTGGAGATCACCATGGCAACGCTGATTTCGATCAGCGTAAATCCACGCGCCTTACTGTTGCGGCTTAGAGTCCGAGTACGGTGAGTGCCCATTTTTCTCCCACATCTCCATAGGTATAGCCAGGATCCGATGATCCTCCAGTGCTTCCGCCAGTTGTGCCACCTGTAGTTCCGCCGGTGCTGCCACCAGTCGAACCTCCAGTGCTACCCCCGGTTGAGCCGCCGGTCGTTCCACCGGTAGTTCCCCCAGTGCTGCCGCCGGTCGTTCCACCAGTAGTTCCTCCGGTGCTGCCACCTGTCGAACCGCCAGTTGTTGTGCCCGGATTAGACCCGCCGGTTGATCCACCCGTCGTTGTTGGTGCTGGTGGTGGCGGTGGTGGTGGAGGCGGCGGTGGCGGTGGGACGTAGAAGTACTGATCCCACGATCCGCCAGAAGTTCCAAAATCGCCATAGGCATCGCGTGTGACCAGAGCTGCAAGAACTACTTCTGATTCTGGGCTCGCGATTCGCTCTTTAGATTGCGATCGCCAGGTGACGCGCACCGAAACCCGTTGCATTCGAGGATTGTTTTGGACCGCGGCGACAGTGTATTGCCCGGTCATAGAGATGCCGTTTGCACCTCCAGGAAACTGATTCAGAACATCCGCGCCAATGGTGAAGGCGGTTCCTGCCGAATACGTGCGGTTCCCTGGCGAGGCAATGATCAGCTTCTCCAATTGCTGCCTTGCCGCAGCCATCGCTACAGTTCGGGCCTCGGATTGGTTGCCAATCTTGTGCGATTTGCCAAGTACCGACATCACCGAAATTCCCATGATTCCCAGGCAGAAAATTCCGATGACTGACTCAAGTAGAGTCAACCCTTGGATTGATCGTCGCTGGATTCTGATCTTCGCGCCTTCCATAGTGCCTTTCTTAGATCGGTCATGTGGACCTTCAAGATCACCGTGGAAAACACCAGATTTGCATCCGGACACCTTCGATCCCAAAATCCCGTCACACCGACTCCAACAGGTTCATTCCACATCAGCCGCGTTCGTGCATAATAAATTTGTGGCGATGAACGACAAAATTGACCAGCTGGCAGACCTGATCAAGGAATTTGGGCTCGAAAAAGCTAAGATGAGCGGCGAAGATTGGAGCGTAGAATTCTCGAAAAATGCTCCTGCTGAAGGCGTCGTCGCAATGGCTCCTGCTGCAGGTGCGGCATCGCCGACTCCGACCTCTGACGCTGGAAAGAAGCCGGCTGCAGATTCTACGCCTGCGTCCAAGGGCACTCCGATCAATTCGCCAATGATGGGCATTTTTTACAGCTCGCCATCTCCGGGCTCTCCGGCGTTCGTGAAGGAAGGCGATTCCGTCAGCGTTGGACAAGTTGTCGGTCTCATTGAGGCGATGAAAGTTTTTAACGAGATCGTGAGCCCGATTGCGGGAACCGTGAGTTCCATGCCTGCCGAAAGTGGCGCACTCGTACACCCTGGCGACGCGTTGATTTATGTCGAGTAGACGAGTCGGAATGCTCGGCTACGGCACCGTCGGCAAGGCGGTGCATGCCAATTTTCCTCCTCTAAGTTCTGGATTTGAGCTGACGGCGATTGGAGTCAGAAATCCTGAGCGGTTTTCAGGCGGTCTTTTCACAAGCGATTTACACTCAGTCGTGACAGGCTGCGACATCCTAATTGAGGTCATCGGTGGGATCGACCCTGCTCTCGAACTGATCTTGGCGGCGCTGGCGAACAATCAGCCTGTAATTACTGCGAACAAAATGCTGGTTGCGAATCAATGGCCCACGCTAAGGCGATTCGGATCATTGCTTCGATTTGAAGCGGCGGTTGCAGCAGCGATTCCAGTGGTATCGAACCTTAAGCAACTCGCAAGGGTGAATCGCATCGACAAAATCGAAGGGATTCTGAATGGAACCACCAACTTCATTCTCCAGCAGATGATGAGTGAAGATTTCGATTCGGCTCTAACAAAAGCCCAAGAACTCGGTTACGCTGAAGCCGACCCCACGAGCGATGTTGATGGTTGGGATGCCGCCTACAAGATCGCGATTCTGGCCGGAATCGTCACCGGACGTGCTCCAGAAGTTTCTCAGTTCAAAGTGGAGGGAATCCGGTCAATCACTCCCGATCAAGTGCGCAGCAATACAATCAAATTGATCGCCAGCTGGGACCGAGAGCATGGCGCAAGGGTGAGCCCGCAAACCCTGCTACCAGAACATCCGCTCGCCGCTGTGAACGGCACCCAAAACGCCGTGACCATCACAGGGACACCATGTGGCCCAATCACCTTGATGGGTACGGGGGCTGGCGGCGACGCGACGGCGAGCGCTATCCTCCTCGACCTGATGAGCCTTTCAGATTAGTTCGTATCGCGTGTTACGCCGGTGCGGTTCGTACTGCGCGTCTCGAATCAACCGTTCAAACTCTTCTGCGCTCAAAATGAACTTGTTCCCTGCCGCGGACACCACGTTTTCCTCGATCATGATTGATCCGAAGTCGTTTGCTCCGTAGTTCAATGCGGCCTGAGCGATCTTCGGACCTTGGGTCAAGATCGAAACTTGTAGATTCTGGAAGTTATCGAGGAAGATTCTCGAAACGGCCACAGTTCGTAAGTAGTCAGCACCGCTTGCCTTCACTGGGATCGGCAAATTTGTATCTTCAGGCTGGAAGTTCCAGGTCACAAACGCGCGGAACGGCTGGCATTCGTCTTGTAACGCCCGGATTCTGCCCAAATGCTCAACGCGATCTTCTAACGTCTCGACGTGGCCGAACATCATCGACGCTGTACTTCGAATTCCGAGTTCTGCAGCAGTGCGCATGCATGCCAGCCATTCGTCGGTCGTGTCTTTGTATGGAGCAATGATCTTTCGTACTCGGTCGACCAAAATCTCGCCGCCTGCGCCGGGGATAGAGTGGAGTCCGGCTTCTTTCAATCGCTCTAAGCACTCCTTGAGCGAAATCTTGCTGATGTGGGCAATGTAGATGATCTCCGCTGGGCTAAGAGCATGCAAAATCACGTTCGGATACTTCGCCATGACCAAGCGGAAGATCTCTTCGTAGTAGTCGATCTTCAGTTTTGGATTCAGTCCACCTTGGAACAGAATCTCGACACCACCCTTTTCAACGGTGTCGCCGACCTTTTCGAGGATCTCTTCATTGGTGAGGGTGTAGCCCTCTTCGTGGTTTGGAACGCGATAGAACGCGCAGAATTTGCACCGGACCCAGCAGACATTGGTGTAGTTCAAGATTCGTCCGATGATGTAGGTCACCGTACGGCCGGGCACTGATTGCTGACGACGAAAATTCGCCATTGCCGACAGCTCGATCAGGTTCGGATGGTGGAACAATGCAAGCGCGTCTTCTTCAGAGATTCGCTCGCCCGCATAGACCTTTTCACTGATTCGTTCGATGACGCTGGACTCGGTGAACACCATGCGACGATTTTACCCAACTTTCAAATTTTCCTGAAAGTTCATAGTGAGGGCAAGAAAAATGGCGGCACCACATCCTATGGTGCCGCCAAGGTTTGGATAGAGGGATTTACTTTGCGATGTTTGCGATCGCTGCGTTCAATGACTTGAGGCCATCGGAGTCAGCTTTCAAATTGACCATCGTGTTGGCAACTGTCCAATCCTTGTACACGAACACGGTGTTCTTGATGGAACCATCGGTGTTGATCTTGTACTGTCGAACAGCTTGGTGGTTTGGCGCGATGAGAGCCATAGAAACATTCTTGAAGCTGTGAGTCTTTGCCGCTGCCTTGAGCTTGGTGGTCCAGGCTGCTTGCTTGTCTTCTGGCACGATGAAGACCATCAGAGCCTTGAACTCCTTGCTGGCGTACTTCGACATCGACTTTTCGAGGTCATTTGCAATTGAAAATGCGTTTGTGTCTGAATCGCCGTTCAACCAAACTTGAACCTGTGGTCGATTCTTGAAGGTGCATGGGAAGCAGTCTGTGGTGTCAGCCAGTGCGCCAACGACGTGCTTTGGATGGAAAGGCGAAACGCGGTCGCCCTGGGCCAAACCAGACTTCGGCGAACCTGCAATAGCGACGGTGGCAATCGAGAGCACTGCCAGAGAACCGATCATTAGCTTATTCATATCTTTATCCTAGAAGCGCCCTTTGTTGAGCACTCAAGTAATAATAGGCAGAAAGTCGTTTCAGAGTTCCCAGTTGCAGTCATTTTTGCTGACCCTATTGAACTTGTAAGGCAAAAAGCCCCAAAATTTGGTCTTGAAACACCAGACCTGCTTAGTGATAGATTTTGGCGGCCAATACAGCCAATTGATTGTGCGGCGGGTTCGTGAGGCCGGAATCTACAGCGAGATGGTCTCCTGGGACAAAGCCGCAGAGAAGATTGCCGAGCTCAATCCTCATGCTTTGATCCTTTCTGGTGGACCAAATTCTGTTCACGAATCAGGCTCCCCTACGTTTGATCCTTCCCTTTTTCAGGGTCGCCCAGTTCTTGGCATTTGCTACGGCATGCAACTGATGGCGCATCTGCTGGGAGGAAATGTCGCTCCTGCGGAAAATCGCGAATACGGCCGCCGGCATCTTGAATCCGTGAAGAAAGGTTCTCTGCTCGAAGCGATGTCCGGCGATCAAGTTTGGATGAGCCACGGCGATCAGGTGATGAATGCCCCCACCGGATTCTCGACAATCGCATCCACAGAATCCTGCCCGATATCGGCGATTCAAAGCGATTCAATGCCATGGGCGGGGGTCCAATTCCATCCTGAGGTCACGCACTCGGTACACGGAAAGGAGATTCTTCGTCGATTCCTATTCGATATCGCTGGCTTTAGTGGAGATTGGTCGAGCGATTCGTTCATCAACGATTCGATTGCCAGTATCCGTGAACAAGTCGGTGACAAGCGGGTGCTGTGCGCCGTGAGCGGAGGGGTGGACTCCTCGGTCGCTGCGGCCTTGCTCACCAAGGCGATAGGCGATCAACTGATATGCGTCTTCGTGGACCATGGATTGCTCCGGAAATTCGAAGCCGAGCAAGTCATTGAACAGTTCACTGGTCATTTTCACCCGAAGCTCGTCGCGATCAATGCCAAAGATCAGTTTCTGACCGCTCTCGCGGGAATCAGTGACCCCGAACAAAAGCGCAAGACCATCGGTGCCGAGTTTGTCCGCTGTTTTGAAGAGCATGCCGAGGAACTCCAAGGCTGCGACTTTTTGGCACAAGGCACACTCTATCCAGATGTGATCGAATCTGGGTCGAGTACCGCGGCCAAAATCAAAACACACCACAACGTGGGCGGATTGCCAGATTGGATGAAACTGAAGGTAATTGAGCCGCTGCGCTGGCTGTTCAAAGACGAGGTTCGAGCAGTCGGAAGAGCGCTGGGGCTACCCGACGAGATGGTCGACCGCGAGCCCTTCCCTGGCCCTGGCCTTGGCGTGCGAATCCTGGGGGAGGTCACGGCGGACAAAATCAAGATGGTGCAAGACGCTGATCACATCTTCCGTCAGATGATCCGGGAGAACGGCCTTCGCCCAGGGATTTGGCAAAGCTATGCAGCGGTTCTTGATACCAAAACAGTTGGGGTGATGGGCGACGGACGAACGCATCAATATCCAATCGTCCTTAGGGCAGTCCAGAGCGAAGACGCGATGACAGCGACCGCCTTTCCGTTCCAGTTTGAGTTCCTTGAGGTTGTCGCCAACAGGATTGTCAACGAGGTTCAAGGGATCAATCGAGTGTTCTATGACCTCACAAGCAAGCCGCCCGCAACGATCGAGTTAGAGTGAGAGCGCAATGGCGCAGGCTGTTACCGCCGCGGTATCAACGCGCAAAACCCTTGGGCCTAATGTGACGGCGAACGGGTCGATGAGCGCAACTTCGCGCGGCGCCCACCCTCCTTCTGGTCCGATCACGAGATTCGCCTCGGAAACTCCATCTAGTGCTTCAGAAAGGGTCTTCGAGATCTGATCGCCCTCGCTGAGAACAATGGTCGAGCCAGGCTGATCGAGGACCTCCTTGACGCCGCTCATCCATCGAATTTTTGGGTATTTGGCTCGGAAAGACACCTCAGCCGCTTCGATGGCGATAGATTGGAGCCTTCGGGTGCGATCGGCCTTTTTGTTGCCATCCCAGCGAACCACACTTCTGTCCGATTCAAAGACGGTGATGCTGGCAACCCCAAGTTCAGAAGACATTCGAACAATCTCTTCCAGTTTCTCGGGCTTGGGCATGGCTTGATACAGGTGAATGTTTCGAGCCGATTCAGTCGGATGATCAAAAATCTCGAGCACCTTCACTTGGCGACCTGCCATCTCGCAACGCATGATTTGACCGTTGTTTGGCAACACCGCGACTTGGGCGCCGGAGCGAAGTCGCAGAACGTCGTGAAATTTCTTGAATTCGTGCGGTGGGAGGTCGATCAGATCGCCGACTTCGGCAGGAATCTCGATAAAGACTCTCGGAAGAGATCTTAGCGGCGGAACACGGCTGCTATCCATTCTCCCTCCTGGAGATTCGATTCAAATTGAAATCCTTGTTTTTCGGCAGCCAATTTGACATCTGGCCAATTGGCTTCGATGATTCCGCTCACAATCCATACTCCACCTTGCTTGACCGCGTTTGCGGCTGCAGGGGAAACACGAATGAGCGCCGCGCTGATGATATTGCTCAGCACAAGATCAAATTGCTGACCGGGTAGCAGATCGAATCCCATTCCTAGGTGTACTGGGAATTCGACATGGTTCCGTGTGGCGTTTTCCCGCGAAACATCCACGCTCATCTCGTCATTGTCGACCCCGACCACACTCTTTGCGCCGAGTTTACAAGCCGCGATGGATAGGATTCCACTGCCGCAGCCGATGTCAGCAACCGTCTGGTCCTCTACGGATTGTTGTTCGAGAAGCTCAAGGCACATCCGGGTTGTCGGGTGATCGCCAGTCCCAAACGCCTGTCCGGGATCAAGTTCGATCACCACATCGTCTGGCGAGGCTTCAAATTCTTCCCAATCGGGCTTAACGACAATTCGCTTGCCGATACGCCGGGGCTTGAAAAATCGCTTCCATGCGGAGGCCCAATCTTCTTCTTGAACATCGTGAATTTCAATTGACGACGCGCCTGCAGACTTCAAGTCGGCCACGAGTTCATCAACGCCTTTGCCCTCGTAGAGGTAGCCGCCCAGAGTGGCTGGATGGTCGGTCTGAATGGTGCCCTGGATGCCGTGGTCTTCAAAAACAGTTGCGATTGTCGCCCAATCCTCGGGAGGATTTTCGAAACATGCTTTCACCAGAGTCCAAGTCGCGTTCATTACTTCTTTTTCTTGCCGAAGAGGCCACCGAAGAGGTTGCCGCCTTCTTCGGGCTCGGGCTGTCGCTCTCCGGCGAGTTCTGCGAACTCTCGAATAAGCTTTTCCTGCGCGGGCGAGATGTCTTTTGGAATCTTAACGACCAATTCAATGTGCATGTCGCCGCGCTGAGTGCCATGAACACGGGGCAGCCCTTTGCCCTTTTGCCGGATGACATGACCAGACTGCGTGCCTCGTGGAATCGCGACGCTCAGCTTCTCATCGATTCCATCGATTTCGATCTTGTCACCAAGGATTGCTTGAGCAATGCTGAGCTCGGCGCGAGTAGCCACTTCCGTTCCTTCGCGTTCAAATCGTGGGTCGTGGGCGACATTGGTCACCACAAACAGGTTGCCATTGATGCCGCCACCGGTTCCCTGCCCGCCTTCGCCCTGATACCGGATGGTGCTTCCGTCGTCGACTCCTGCAGGGACCTTGATGGTCTGTTCTTTGCTGACCATCGTGGCGCCGCGACCATTGCATCCCTTACACTTGTTCTTGATGATCTGGCCCGAGCCTTGGCAGGATGGGCATGTCGTCGCAGTGCGAACTTGCCCGATGAAAGTGTTTTGAACTCGGGTGACCTGACCTGAACCCTGACATTGGGAACAAGTATCAGGCTTTGCGCCGCCTTCCGCGCCAGTGCCTTTACACTCATCGCAAGCTTCGGATCGTCGGAAGGAGATCTTCTTTTCGGCACCGGTGAGAACCTCTTGCAGTGTCATCGAGACGTCAACGCGAACATCTTCGCCATCACGACCTCTTCGTGCTCTGCTCTGAGTCTGTCCCCCGGCCTGGCCAAAGAACATGTCAAAAATGTCGCCGAATCCACCGGCTCCTGCGCCACCGAAGAAGTCTCCGCCAGGAGGCATCTGTTGATCATCGGTGACTCCGTATTGGTCGAACCGTGCCTTGCGCTCAGAATCGGAGAGAATTTCGTACGCTTGTTGTACTTCTTTGAATTTCTCTTCTGCTCCGGAGTCGCCCTGATTGACGTCTGGGTGATACTTTCGCGCTAGTTTGCGATAAGCTGATTTGATCTCATCTGGCCCGGCGCTTCGAGAGACGCCAAGAACCTCATAAGGATCTCGCTTTGACATATGCCCTTGCTACGAATCAGTCTTCGGACTCGTCGTCGTCGGCTTCGCTCTCTTCCTTCTCGGCGATATCCGAAAGGCTGAGTGTGTCCTCGCCGGTGTCTGCGACGGTTTCGACGGCCAAATCTTCGCCCATCAGATCAGAAAGCGATGCAGCGTCTGCGTCGATTTCTTCTTCTGGATCATCAGCGCCAAGCCCATGAACACCCAAGATTTCTGCTTCAGCTTCGTCCAGAGCTGGCAACAAGATTCCAAGTTCTGCACCAGTGGTATCGATGATTTCCAAGTCCATTTCTTCGATTGCGGTGTCTGGGTCGGACTTGAGAACCGGCTTGATCTTTCCGGCGGCGATTTCGGCGAGCGCGATGCTCAATGGGTGGTTGCTATCAATGCGTACAAGAGGAGGCGCGCCATCCTTAATTTGTTTGGCACGCTTTGCAGCCAAGTTTGAAAGCACAAACTTGCCGTATTCGGTGTTGTTCAGGATGTCAGGAGACGGGAAAATGCTGCCACTTGCGTTCATGCGAATTCGACAGTCTACCCCTTCCGCACTCGCAGAATCAAGAATTTTCGTATTGCTGCAAGTGCTTTTTACAGCATTCTCGAATCCGTGCCCGTATACGGTTGATGTACGCAGCCCGCTCGGTGACGCTGATCGCTCCCCGCGCATCCAGGATGTTGAAAATATGCGAGCACTTTAGAGCCAAATCGAGTGCCGGATAAACCAGGGATTCGGCGCCTGGTTTCTTGCCTTCCCAGTCGGCCACGCTCATGTTCGAAGTCAAAATTTCGAACTCGGGGTCCCACTTGACGGGAGTGTTGATAACGCGCTGGCTCTCGGCTTCGTACAGATCGAACATTTGGTACATCATCTCAGTGGAAGCCACTTCGAAGTTGTACACGTTGTGCTGCATTTCAAGTTCAAATTCGGTGTCTTTGTACGTCAGCTCGTCGTTCCACTGTAGATCACTCCAGAACGAGTTTTGGTTGTTGAGCATCAGGCAGAGCCGCTCAGGACCGTAGGTGATTTCTGCACAAACCGGATTGCACTCAAAACCGCCCATTTGTTGGAAGAAGGTGAACTGCGTGACTTCCGTCCCGTCAACCCATACTTCCCAACCCACGCCTGCGGCTCCAGCGGCCTGGCTCTCCCAGTCATCCTCGACCAGCCGAATGTCGTTCTTTTTGGTGTCGAATCCAATCGCGTTGAGCGATTCCATGTACAGGTCAACAATGTTGTCTGGACTGGGCTTCATCACTACCTGGTACTGGTAGTAACGCTGGTTTCGCATTGGATTTCGCGTGTAGCGACCGTCTGCCGGCCTTCGCGAAGGCTGTACATACGCCACGTTCCATGATTCAGGACCGAGACAACGTAGCGTCGTTGCAGGGTGCATCGTACCGGCTCCGACTTCGACGTCGTAGCCTTGCAAAATGGCGCAACCCTTGCTTGCCCAGAAGGTGTCTAACCGCTGAATGATCTCTTGGAACGTGACCATGAACGGCGATAAGGGTACCTTTTTGCTTTGAAGTCGGTTTGCGGTTGCGGTATCCTCTCGTAATGGCCAAGCCCATCCGAGAACCCTTCAACACCGTCTCCCACCTCGTTGGAGCGATTGTCGTCGGTATCGGTGTTTTAGGCTTGTGTATCGCTTTTCGCCACAGCCCCATCGCTTGGATCAGCTTCATGGTATTTGGACTGGGCTCAGTTTTTCTCTACTCCTCGAGCGCGGCTTATCACTGGACAGAGAATGTTAAGCCGTTCCTGCAGCGCTTGGACCACGCCGCGATTTTTGTGATGATCGCTGCTTCATACACGCCAGTCGCATTGCTTGCGCTCGACCATCCATTGAAGTGGTGGGTGCTAGGTATCGAGTGGGGAGTCGCTTTGGTTGGCCTCCTGTGGACTCTGATCATCGGGAAACCACCAACGGCTGTCCGATTGGTTTTGTACACCGTGCTTGGCTGGCTGATCTTGCCCTGGACGCGTGAAGTTCTCAACAATACTTCCCTGTTGACCTTCGCACTGTTGCTGCTGGGGGGACTCAGCTACACCATTGGGATTCTTTTCTATGCGCGAAAGACGCCATGGTTCCCAAAGACCCGCATTGGCAACCATGAGGTTTGGCACGTGTTTGTTCTCGCCGGGACCGTGTTTCACTACGCGATGTGCTGGAGTTTGCCAGCATGATTTCAGGTCAAGAATCCAAGCCGATGACCGCCGCTGAGTTCTTCTTGAAGATGCCCAAGGTGGAAATCCACGTTCACCTCGAAGGGGCAACCAGTTCAAAGACAATCTGGGAAATGGCTCAGCGAAACGGAGTCAAGCTCCCCGCAGAAACCGAATCTGAATGGCGGCAATTTTTCGATTACCGCGATTTCGAGCATTTTGTCCAGGTCTACTGCGCCGGGACAGCAGCGATGCTCACGCTTGATGATTGGTCGCTAATGATCGATCGATTCATGCAGGAGCAAGCGCGCCAGAACATCATCTACTCCGAAGTTTTCATCTCGGCGTCACATCATCTGGATCGCCACAATTGGGCCGATTGGATCTCCGTGATGAAGGATGCTTTGGAAGCCGGGAAAGAAAAGTACGGCGTCTCAGCGGCATTGATTCCTGATATCTCCCGTGAGATGCCAGCAACCCAGGGGCGCGTGCTCGATTTTGTCCTTCAAGCCCAAAAGGCAGGAATCGCAATCGGAATTGGACTAGGCGGCGTAGAGGCCGACTTCCCACCGTCCATGTTTGTTGAGACGTACAAAGAAGCGAGGGCAAACGGCTTGCACTCATTGGTACATGCAGGTGAAACCGCCGAGCCAGATTCGATTCGCCAGGCAATTGATCTCTTGGGCGCGGAGCGCATTGGACATGGCGTTCGAGTCCTCGAATCCGAGGAACTAATCCAAGAACTCGCCGAGTCCAAGATTCCGTTCGAAGTTAATCCAACCAGCAACTACTGCATCGGAGTCACCAGCAAGGACGCACCGCACCCGATTCACGAAATGAATCGCCGAGGATTGCAAGTGACGGTGAACTCGGACGACCCAGCAATGTTCAACACTTCCCTCACTTCCGAGTACGAGTTATTGCATAAGCAAGGAATGAGTATTGACGAATTAGTAAAGCTTGCAGCAAGGGGCATCAAGTCGACATTTGCCCCCGATTCTGTCAAAGAGAATCAATTGCAACAATTGCGTCAATTTGAACTTAGTTTCTCTGTGAACTAGTGTTTTTGTCGGGTTCTTAAAGAACTAATTTTCACTCGATGCTGTCTAATAATTGGGGCGACGCGCTTTGTGGCCCGCAATTTGCATCATGAAGGGAGTGAGAAGTATTGTTTTTGGTTGCCTTTTGGCGACAACAGGAGCGATTTGGGCGGCGACACTTGATCCTGCAACCCAAACCGCTTTTGTCAACAAACTTACTGCTCCCCCTGTGATTGATGCTCGTGGTGGCGGGCACTTTGTCATTCCGATCATCTCGTATTCCGCGAATCTCGGCGTCAAGAGTCCAACTCTCGGCACTCCGATGAGTACGCCGATGTATTGCTACGACGGGGTTTTTCCGGGCCCGACCATTCTGGCCAAGAAAGGTGTTCAAGCCACCTTTGAATTCCCAAACATGCTCGTTGACGGAAACAACAGTCCGATTCCACACATGTTCGGCGTCGATCGCACGCTGCACTGGGCGAATCCGCTCAACCAACCCAACACGACGGGCGGTTACACAGGCCCGATTCCTACCACGGTGCACCTTCACGGCGGCAAACTCTCACCGGAGAGCGATGGGCATCCCGACTCTTGGTATACGCCAAACTACGCCATCACCGGGGGCGAGTTCGCTAGCCCGATCTACGTTTATCCAAACAATCAACAAGCAGCAACTCTTTTTTATCATGATCACTCGCTCGGCATGACCCGCCTAAACGTTTATGCAGGAATGGCTGGGTTCTATTTGATCCAAGATTCGACCAGCGAAAAGCTGATCATGAACGGGTCTCTGCCTGGCCCAGATTTTGATTTGCCGCTCCACATCCAGGATCGTGAGTTCAATGACGACGGCACGCTCCAGTGGCCCTCTACGGGCGTCAACCCGAACCCAACGTGGAACCCGCAGTTCTTTGGAAGATTCATGCTGGTCAACGGAAAGGTCTGGCCTTACCACAAGGTGCAACCCAGAACCTATCGTGTGCGATTGTTGAACGCGTGCGACTCACGATTTTTGAATCTGAGGTTCAGTAACAACATGAGCTTCACTTTGATCGCTTCCGATCAGGGATTCTTGCCCGCTCCAAAAACGGTCAGTTCCGTTCTACTCGCTCCAGGTGAAAGAGCAGAGGTACTAGTCGACTTTGCAAAGCTGAAGTCGGGCGCAGTGACCCTGACCAACGATGCCAAGGCACCGTATCCGAACGGGACGAGTCCGAACGCCGCTGTCGAAGGTCGCATCATGAGGTTCCAGTTAGCGCGCGAAGAAGATCTTCCGAAAGACACCTTCGTCCCTGGGAAATTCGAGGGAATTCCTCGCCAGACACTGTCAACCACATTGCCCGTCCGAAAGATCGTCCTTGGGCAAAAGACGGACGTCTTCGGACGCGCAGAGCATTTCTTGGGAACTGCGTCTGCTGGCTATCTGCGCTGGCAGGACCCCGTGACCGAGTTGCCGCAGCTTAACTCCACCGAAATCTGGGAGATCTACAACAACTCAAATATCGGGCATCCGATCCACCTGCACTTGGTGGCATTTCAGTTGCTCAGTCGGCAGACTTACTCGGCGACCGTTTATAACTCGACGGGCATCATGACAAACGTTGTTCTGACCGGGACGCCGTCGTCACCGGGGCCAACCGAGACCGGATGGAAGGATACGATTTACGCACCGCCGAGACAAGTCACGCGCATCATAGCCAAGTACGACATCCTAGGCAATTACGTGTTCCATTGCCACATGCTATCGCACGAAGATCACGACATGATGCGGCCGTTCACGGTCGTCCCGTAAACATCGGCTGAACTAGTTTCCAGCGCTGGCTTCGTCGGCTTCGGCTGCGTTTTCGCCGGCTTTGTTGCTCGCGTTCTTAGCTGCTTTGACGGCAGACTGGTTGATTCCGCCTCCACCGCTGTCGAGATCCGGAGTGCCAGTGACTGGTGTTGCCGATCCTGCTCCCATGCCTGGTGTTGAAATTCCGCCCGAGTTGTCACTCGTGGCTGGCGCATTTTCGGTGTTTGCTGCGGCTTCTTCGGTCGGCGCCTGGCTGCAACCAATGCAAAGCACGAGCGCGAAGATGGGCAGAATCAGTTTCTTGATCATCGCTCTTGTTTTACTACTTTTGCAACTCAGGAATCCACGCGGTAGTTCGTCCGGCAATTGTTTCCCGGCGAATCGGCTTGCCAAGCCAGGTTTCAACACCGCGATTCCCACCCCACCGCGCATGGAACAGCCAATCCTTCGGATACTGATTTTCGTCTGCACCGCAATCCACCGCCGTACGAACAATCTGTTGCAATGCGGTCCGGAGCGATTCAACTTCACTCTGTGAGAGTGACTTTGCGATCCTTCCCGGGAAAATTTGGGCTTGATAGCAAACTTCATCGGCGATCCAGTTCCCGACTCCAGCGAAAACCGATTGGTCCAACAACACGGCTTTTAGTGGCGCCGCTCTTCGTTGCAAAATGGCGTGCAGTTCGCTTGCCGATGGAATCTCGGATAAACAATCAAAGCCAAGTTGTAGGATTTTTGGCTCGAGGTTTGGGCGTGGACCGAGCCACATCCGAGCGAGTCTCCTGCCGTCTGTAAAGGCGATTCGATCGCCCATCTCCGAAGTCAAGAGCATTTTGAGGAATCTCGGACGGCCATTTTCGTCATCGAGTGGCATCTTGCCGTGCTCTTTGAGCCGAATCGTTGGAGCGTCCATTTGGCGAACCCAACCTGTCATTCCGAGATGCCCGTAAACGACAACATCGTGCCCGAGGTCGATCCACCAAGTTTTGCCTTTCCTGCCGATGGCAGTGGGTTTCGCGCCGTGCAAGACTTCAATAAAGGCTGAAGCGGGGCGTTTTTGAAGCAGAATCGCGTCTTCTGGAATCTCGACGTCAGTGATTGTGTGCCCGACCAAGACGCGCTCCATCGTCCGGCGGACTGTTTCAACTTCGGGCAGTTCTGGCATAAAAAATGGAGTGGTCAGTTGACCACTCCATTTTGATACGTGATGCCGCGCTTAGTTATCGCCGTCGACTGCGTCTTTGGCCTTCTCGACCAAATTCTCGGCGCCTTCTTTGGCGTCCTGAGCGACGTCAGCAATCTTTTCCTTCGCCTCTTCAGCGAATTCGCTCAGCTTGTCGCCAGCTTCGCCAGCCAATTCCTTCGCCTTTTCCACAGCTGCTTCGGCAGCATCCTTCAACTTATCCAATGGGTTTTCCATAACAATCTCCAGTTTATCTTGTCGCGCGACTTAGAATCTTCGACTCATCACACATGAACAGGAAATTTCTTAGTGAGATCAATCACTTCGGCCTTCACTGCATTCAAGACATCTGAATCCGAGGGACTTTTCAGCGCACGAGCTATTAATGACGCTATTTTTACCATCTCTGTTTCACGCATTCCGCGCGTCGTGACGGCCGGAGTTCCGAGCCGGATTCCAGAAGTCACGAAAGGCTTTTCGGGGTCATTTGGAATGGAGTTCTTGTTGGTCGTGATGTTGGCCTCATCCAGTGCAATTTGGGCGACCTTGCCCGTAATGCCATATGGGCGCAAATCGACGAGCATCAAATGCGAATCAGTACCTCCGCTGACGATTCGGAATCCTTCCCCGATCATCGCCTCGGCCAGAGCGTGGGCATTCTTCTTGATTTGGGATTGATAATTCTTGAATTCGGGCTGAAGTGCTTCACCGAAGCAAACTGCTTTTGCCGCGATGACATGCATCAGCGGTCCGCCCTGGATTCCGGGGAAAACGCTCATATTGATCGGCTTGCAATATTCTTCGTCGTTCCAGAGGATCATCCCGCCGCGAGGACCGCGTATGGACTTATGAGTCGTGCTGGTGACAACGTGGCAATGCGGCACCGGATTTGGATACTCGCCAGCCGCGATCAGGCCGCTGTAATGACTCATGTCGCACATGTGCAAGGCGCACACTTCATCGGCGATTTGCCGAATCTTCGCAAAGTCGAAAACCCTTGAATATGCGGTTGCGCCGCTGACGATGATTTTTGGCTTCGATTCGAGTGCGATTCGGTGCATCTCGTCATAGTCAATCGTTTCAGATTCAGCATCTACACCATAAGCGGCGATGTTGTACATCTTCCCGGTGAAGTTCACTGGCGATCCGTGTGTGAGGTGCCCACCGTGCGCCAAATTCATCGCCATGAGGGTGTCGCCAGGATTCATGAATGCAAAGTACACCGCCATGTTGGCTTGGGCTCCGCTGTGAGGTTGGACATTAGCGAAATTCGCGCCGTACAGCTTGCAAACCCGCTCGATCGCCAAGTTCTCGACTTCGTCCACAACTTCGCAACCGCCGTAATACCGCTTGCCCGGATACCCTTCGGCGTACTTATCTTGTAGCACCGACATCATGGCTTCCCGCACGGCGAGGCTAGCGATATTCTCGCTCGCGATCAGCTCAAGATTATTCTCTTGCCGGTTCGATTCTTTTTGAATCAAGTCAAAGACGGCAGAGTCGGATTGCGACAGAGGCCGTCTGTGCGCCGAAAAGTTTGGAGATGTGGCGGACATGCCTTTATTATAGGCCCTGCCGATGGGCGGTATCCTTCTCGGTAATAACCATGGTGAGCTTGGATAAGAAAAAACTTGCCGCGCTTGAACAAAAGATCTTGTTGATGCGCGAAGAAAAATTTGAAGGGCTTCCCGAAAAGCACTTGTGCTTTACGAATGAATACATCGGCTACCATTCGCGGCGATTTGCGACACTCGCGCTGATTCTAGAAGAGCTTGGCATCAACTCCAGTTCAAAGATCCTGGATGTCGGTCCCACCTTCACCGCGTTGTTCTTTCACCGGCAATTCGGTTGCACGGTCGACGCACTCAGCTTTTCACCCGACGAAGAGACGCCGTTTGGATTCAATTACCAATTTGATTTGAATGATTCCCAGTTCGAAGACCAGTGGCGAAAGGATATGCCGCAGTATCCAGTGGTTGTCTTCGCGGAGGTCATCGAGCACCTTTATACTGCGCCGGAAGTTGTTCTGAAATTTCTTGCCTCGCTAACAGAACCGGGCGGAGTCATCATTTGCCAGACTCCGAATCCTTTGGCGCTGCGAAAGCGCATACAGCTTTTGGCAGGTCGGCATCCTTTCGAAGAAATCAGCTTAGAGCGTGGCTCGCCAAACCACTATCGAGAAAGCACCCTGAAAGAACTTGTGCGATACGGCCAAAATGCGGGTCTGGAGATTGCGCACGCCGGGCACTACAATTACTTTAATCCGACCTACCGCCAAAACGAGGCAAACATCTCGCCAACCATGGGCAAGCTCTTCTTTAAGCTCAGCGACCGCTTGCCAGGTTCGATGAAGCCCAATTGTATGGTGATCTATCGCAAAAAGTCGACACGATGAACCCAGAGATCGAGCGTAGAAATCAAGTTATCTCCAGCCTGTTAGAAGCGATCGCGGATAATCGGACTATTAAGTTGCCTCAGTTCGACCCGAGCTTGCCCCAGAGCCCGTTAGCAAACACCGTCGCTCTCATTGGGCTTGAGCCGAATGACTATTGTGGTCACTTTGGCGAGATGCGTTACCAGTTTGAAGGTGAAGAAGACTTACTGCATTTGATCGTCACGCGCATTGATGGCGACAAGCTTTCCCCAAAGGAAGCGCAAGAAGTTGCGGCGTTACTATTCGACGGAATCCCAGTCGCTCTGATACGGTTGCATCCTGGGGTTTTTAGCCAGCATTTCTATATCGGGCACGACGATGTGGAACGATATGTCACCCGGCAAATAGACTCGATTTAAAATTTTCCCCAATTTGGCACGTTGCTTGACCTTAGGTCAGGCATGCGATTGAATGTTCTTCTCCTGAGTTTGGCCCTTGGCACCGTCGCCAATGCGCAGATCATCAAGCCTCATCCACGCGTGATCCTCGGTGGAACCACACTCGTCGCAGATTCAAACTTCCTCGCACAAAACGACTATCAGATCCTGCGAAACGAGAACATTCGTCAAGCAGATCGCCTTCTCGGTGCACAGCCACGCCAATACCAAATCATCGAAGGTAGTTTGCTAACCGTTTCCCGAGATGTCCTCGCCAACACTTTGACGCTGTCGATGGCTTACCGCTTAACTGGGAACGAGATGTATTCTCAGCGGGCAAAGGTTGAGCTTTTGAATGCGGCTGGCTTCCCAGATTGGTTCCCTGGCCACTTCTTGGGTACGGCTGAAATGACTGCAGCAATGGGAATCGGTTACGACTGGCTCTACCCGACGCTCACTGAAGCTGAGCGAACCAAGATTCGATACGCGATTGTGATGAAGGGACTTCAACCAGGCATGAACGAATTCACCGGTGGATCGGACTGGGCACGTGGTTCGCACAACTGGACTCAAGTCTGTTCTTCTGGATTGACCCTCGGTGCGCTGGCTGTTTATGACGAAGAGCCACAACTGGCTGCAAAGATCATCAACTTCAGTACCAAGGCGGCTGCTCGAACAATCAGGGATTACAAGCCGAGTGGAATGCCTAGCGAAGGCCCAGTTTATTGGCGCTACGGCATGAACTTCCACACCATGATGAGCCGGTCTTTGGAACTTTCTTTTGGTGCGAACCGATGCATCCTTAAGGACAAAATCTACGCCGAAACCAACAAGTACCCACTGATCATTCAGGGCTCAACCGGCATGAACTTCAACTTCGGTGATGCGAGCAGCTCTTTCTATGCACCAATCGCAAGCCTAGAACTCAGCCGAATTCACAACCAACCAAGTATTGCCAGTTGGGCAACTCAGGCTGCGGTTCAAACTGCCACCTCTCAAGTCGAGTGGAGCGAAGAAAACCGATTGATGCCGCTGTTCGTGGCATGGTACTCCGCACCAGGCATCGCTCGAACCACGGAACTTCCGCTGGACAACGGTTACACTGGTCAGCAATCGGTGGTCACACTCCGCGGCAAGTGGAATGATTCCAACGCCTCATTCGTGGCGATCAAGGCTGGCACAAACGGTACTCCTCATGGTCAACTCGACCTTGGTTCCTTTGTCTACGAAGCAGGTGGAGTCCGATGGGCGATCGACTTGGGCAAGGATAAGTACTCGCTGCCAGGCTATTTTGACGTTGCCAACGGTGGCCGATGGAAGATATTCCGAAACCAAACTGCGGCACACAACACCCTGACCTTCGGAACTCCAAATCAATCGCCAACCGGTCGGTCGACCATGGCACAAGTTCTTTCTGGCCAAAATCCAGTCGTAAACGTCAGCCTGACTGCCGCTTACCCACGAGCAGCAAAGTCCATCGCACGAACCTTCTTGTTCAAGAACCGCGAAGATTTGATGATCACTGATTCAGTGGATAACTCGGTGAATGCCTGGAGATGGGCGATGCTGACCCGAGCTTCGATCGAGAATTCGGGTCGAACGGCAATCCTGAAACAAGACGGCAAGACGCTCAAAGTCGAAATTGCAGAAGGCGCAGGACAATTTGCAGTCGTCGCAGCAACTCCATACACAGCGGCTGAGAACCAGAATGAAGGCGTCCAGATGTTGACGATCCAAATGCCAAAGGGTTCGAGCAAGCTAAAGGTTAACTTGAGTCTAGTGCGGTAAAAAAGTGGGCCAGGTGGGAATCGAACCCACGACCAAGCGATTATGAGCCGCCGGCTCTAACCTCTGAGCTACAGGCCCGCACTCGATGAATGATCATACCCGTTCGGGTTCTATCAGACGGTACGGTCTATCGGGCTCAGCAGGCTCTTGAACAGCCTTGAGAACTGTGTGCTCTTCGAGGTTTGAACAGGTGCCTTTTTCAGAATCTCGAACAGTTCAGGACTTGCGTCCATCACCAGCTCAAGCTGGGCTTGGATCAGTTTAGGATCATTCTCGAACTTGCCGTACCATCCGCAGATAAAGCACTCGCATGTGGAGCGCACGTTGAGCGTTCCACAGAGCGGGCAGGCCTTGAGCCTTCGCTTCATCATTTTCAGATTTGTTGGTGACAAGTTCGACATCTTCTGCAATCCCAAAGTAATGTTCGGAACGATTCTGCGGCCGCAATACCTGTCAGTACTCTCAGTTTTGCAAGAAGTTCATAATAGAGCCATTCATGACGCTCCGCGAAATCCTGCACGCGCATATTCCTATGCTACGGACATACTCGACGATTCGAGATGCCGTTGACAAAATGGACATCTACCAATTCCCTGCGCTGGTTGTCGTGGATGAGAACGAAGTCCCTCAGGCGGTGATTACGGAGGGGGACATCGTGCGCGCAAGTCAGACCCAAGGCGGTGTCCTGAAGATCGGCAAAGAACCTGTAATGTCATTTGCCTCGCTCTCGCCAACAACAGCGAGCATTGATGCCGAAGTGAGCGATGCACTCTTGACGATGGTATCGAGCGGGCTCACGATTCTCCCCGTGGTTGAAAATGGCCGACTGATGGGTGTCGTTTTAAGGGTTGATTTGATGCAGGCAATGCTGATGGACGACCACTTTGACGCGTAATTAGGATTGATATGCTAATCGAAAACCAGCCTTTCCCAGATTTCAAGTTGCTCGATCAGAACGGTGATGAAAAGATGCTGTCTGATTTCGAAGGCAAGCCTGTAATCTTTTACTTCTATCCGAAAGATGACACCTCTGGATGCACTGTAGAAGCTTGCGAATTTAATGAATCGCTGCCAAAGTTCTCTGGCGCAACGGTCGTTGGAGTGAGCCCTGATCCAGTCAAGTCGCATCGCAAGTTTGCAGAAAAGTTTGATCTGAAGTTCACTCTATTGGCAGACGTCGATAACCAACTATGCGAAGCAGCCGGGGTTTGGGTCGAAAAGTCGATGTACGGCAAGAAGTATATGGGTGTCGAGCGCACAACCTTCTTGGTGGATGGCGAAGGAGTCGTTCGGCAAGTTTGGAACAAGGTGAAGCCGGCCGGCCATGCAGAAGAAGTGCTAGCCGCAATCAGTAAGCTGTAACTTCCCTTCAAGTCTACCGCGGCATCGCGCACTCGTACGCGTTAAGAATAGATTCACACTTGTGTCAGCTTGTTGTCGTCTATCTGGTGCAGTGAGAGTCGCGGTCGGCTTTGGTTGAAGAATCTTTACAATTTTCAAAAGTAATAGTGACATTGCGTATTCTTTGTGCAATAATCTGGTACTAGATATAAAGGAGTCAACCCATTGTCTAATAACGTTGAAAAAATCACCAAAGCTCTTAAGCTAAAGGCTAACCCAAAAACTAACGTCCTCACCTTGAAAGTCGGCGCAAAGAAATACACTCTTCCGTTCGAAGTGCGCATGCTTAGCTCGGAATCTAACGTTTTCGTTCACATCCCACCAAGCGCAATGCTGTTTAAGGTCGAGGGTAAGGAAATCAGCCCAGTCGAAACCGATGCTGATGCTAAGTCAGCCCAGGCATCCTTCCGTAAGGGTAGCCGAACTGGTGCCAAGCGATCGACCAAGACTGCAGAAATTCCTGCCGAAGTCATGGCCGCTCTGAGCAAGATTCCAGCAGGTCACAAGCTGGCATTTGATGCAAACGGCAACCCACGATTGGTCAAAGCTCGCAAGCGACGCGGCTAATTCAGAAAATTCGACTATGAAAGAGATTGCCCAAATTGGGTAATCTCTTTTCTCTTCAGGCCGGAATAGCTCAGTGGTAGAGCGGCTGTTTTGTAAACAGCGGGTCGCGGGTTCGAATCCTGTTTCCGGCTCCATATTTTAGGTTCAAAATCCCGCTTTTGAGTGGGATTTTTCTGTTTTGAGAGGTCGTTTGACGGCAGAGTTGACGGCAGAGAAATTCTAAGGACAAGTCTTAGCGTTCAGTCATGTTGAGCCAAGCGATCATTATTTATGGTCTTGCTTTGTGAGTGGAGCATTTTCAGGGGCAGCATCAGATCGTGTGATACAAGTTCGAGGTATCGCCGAGAATATAGTTGGCGAAGAACAGCGTGAGGCAGCATGATTCGTGTTGTTTTGACACAGCGCAGAACTTTTCGGCCTAGATGCCCTTACAGATGACCTCGGCTTGTTCGATCACGAACTGAACCGCCGCATTCTCGAAGTCAGGAGGGTAACCATACTTGCGGAGAATCCGCTTGATGAGCCGTCGAAGGTTCGCCCGGACGCTGTCGCGAACATGCCAGTCAATCGTCGCGTTCTGTCTTACCGTCGAGAGGAGCTCACGCGCGATGAGTGCGAGCTTCTGGTCACCCATAACCTCTACCGCGTTGTTGTTCGTGGCCAAGGCGTCGTAGAAGGACTCTTCATCTTCGTTGAGTCCGAGCCGGGAGCCTTGGTTTCGCTGGTCTCTGAAGTCCTTCGCCATCTGGACCAACTCCTCAATGAGTTGAGCCATCTCGATAGCCTGGTTTGTGTATCGTTTGACCGCCTCCTCCAGCATCTCCGCGAAGGTTCGGGCCTTGACGACGTTCTTCTCCGACTTCAGAGCGATCTCCTCATTAAGAAGCCTCTTCAGTAGCTCCAGAGCGAGATTCTTCCTGGGAAGGTTCTTGAGGTCGTTCAAGAACTCGTCAGAGAGGAGGGCAATGTTCGGCTTTTCGATTCCCGCTGCCTGAAAGAGGTCGACCACGCCTCCGGGAAGGATCGCCTTAGAAACAAGCTGCTTTACGGCGAGCTCACGGTCAGCATTTGTTCGAGCTTGCCCGGGCTTTGGAACATTGATTTCTTTCTGATATGCGGCTCGGATGGATTGGAAGAACGCAACCTCCAATTTGTGCTCCATAACCTTCTCGTCTGGAACGGAAAGGGCGTACGCTTGGCCGAGTTCGTAGACCCGGGCAGAGAATCGCTTCTGCTTCTCGTCATCGAACCCGAGAACGAGATCGACCGCGTCGGCCAATAGCTCTAGCCGGTCCTGTGGCGTCCCGGTCATCCAGTCGTCGTAGGTGAAGCCGTGGAGAAGGCCGCGACAAGTGTCGAGCTTCTCGAAGAAGGCCTTGATTGCCTTTGCTTGTGTTTGGGCGGCGTCTTCCTTATCCCCTCCGCTCGCCTGGGCGTACTCGGCAAGGGCCTTCTTCAGCGGCTCCCCAAGCCCAAGGTAATCGACGATCAATCCACCCGGTTTATTCTGGAAGACCCGGTTCACGCGAGCGATAGCCTGCATGAGGTTGTGTCCCTTCATCGGCTTATCCAGGTACATCGTGTGCATGCAAGGAGCGTCAAACCCGGTGAGCCACATGTCGCAGACGATCACGAGCTTAAACGGATCGTTGGGGTCCTTATAGCGATTCGCCAAGTCCTCCAGCGACCTCTTCGAGCGGATGTGACGCTGAAACTCGGGAGGGTCACTTGCCGCTCCGGTCATGATCACTTTCAAGACTCCCTCGCTATCGTGAGGAGCGTCCCACTCGGGGCGAAGGCGGGTGAGGGCGTTGAACATCGCGACCGCGATTCGGCGGCTCATGCAGACGATCATCGCCTTTCCGTCAACTCCCGTTCGGGCCATTCCATCGACCCGATTCTCCCAATGCTCAACAAGGTCATCGGCGACAAGGTTGAGCCGTTTCGGATCGCCCACGAGGGCTTCGGTTGCCGCCCACTCCCGCTTCAGTCGCTCGCGAGCGGTCTCTTCCTCTCCCTCTGTGATCTCTTCGAATTCGGGGTCAATCTTCGGACGCTGATCCTCGTCTAGACTCAACTTTGCGAATCGACCCTCGTAATAGATCGGAACCGTCGCTCCGTCCTCAACGGCTCGTTGCACGTTGTAAACGCTGATCACGTCGCCGAAAACTTGAACCGTATTAGCGTTCGTGAGCTGGATCGGCGTTCCCGTGAACGCCATGAAAGTAGCGTTCGGGAGGGCGTTGCGCATGTGCATCGCGTATCCTTCCGCGATCTCGCCCTTTTGGTTGATTCGAGCCTCTAGCCCGTATTGCGAGCGGTGGGCTTCATCGGCAAGGACAATCACGTTCCGACGGTCGGTGAGAGCCGGGAACGACTCTTCCTCGGCGGTCGGGAAGAACTTCTGAATCGTGGTGAAGATCACTCCGCCCGCTGGAACGCTCAGGAGACGACGGATTTCCGGTCGAGACTCCGCCCGGGTCGGAGTTTGGCGAAGGAGGTCCTTACACGAGGCGAACGTGTTGAAGAGCTGCTCGTCGAGGTCGTTCCGGTCGGTGACAACCACAATTGTAGGGTTTCGCATCTCATCGGAGAGCACGATTCGCCCAGCGAAGTAGGCCATTGTGAGGCTCTTTCCGCTTCCTTGGGTGTGCCAGACCACCCCTCCGCGTCCGTCCGATCCCTCCTCACTCGCCCGGATCGCCGCTTCAAGGGCGGTGTTCACGGCGTGGTACTGGTGATATCCCGCGACCTTTTTGATCGGCCCGTGTTTGGTGTCCTCGAAGACCAAGAAGTAGCGGACGAGATCGAGAAATCGGCGGGGTTGAAGAATTCCGAAGGTGAGCGTACGCAAGTCGCCCTTCCCCTCGATGGGATGCTCGATTGCCCTCCAAGGCATGAACCGCTCCCAGTCGCTACTGATGGTCCCGAGCCGAGCGTCGAGCCCGTCCGAGATCACGCAAATCGCGTTGTAGTTGAAGAGGCTCGTAATCTGAGCCTTGTAAGTCTGAATCTGGTTAAAGGCCGCCTCTACCGTGGCTTTCTCATCGGCGGCGTTCTTGAGTTCGATGACGACGAACGGAAGGCCGTTCACAAAGAGAATAATGTCCGGACGGCGATTTCTTTCGGTTGCCGGGAGGTGATCCCCTCCGATGTTCTGTCTCTCGATGATGGTGAACTGGTTGACCGCGATGAGGTCGTTCTCTTCTGGCGATTCCCAGTCAACCAAGACGACGTTCGCCGTTGCATCTTTACCGTCAGCGTCACGATAGGGGACCCTCACAGAGTCCGAGAGCATTCGATGGAAGTTCCGGTTGCTGGTGATGAGGTCAGGGGAGTCTGGTCGAGTTACGATTCGGAACGCCTCATCAAGGACCGCTTGCGAAACTCCCGGATTCAGGCGTCGGAGAGCTTCGCGGAGTCTTCCGGATAGAAAGACGGTGGAGAACTCATCGCGCTCGGCGGCGGGCTTCTCCGGCTCAATATCAGGCCCGAAAACATGCTTCCACCCAAGTTCACCGAGCCACTGGAGGTGAAGCTCTTCGAGCTCCTGCTCTGACAGCCTGCTCATTGCTTTTCACCCGAAGTCTTAGAGTAAGGTGAACAGGGTATCCCAACTGCTTGATAGGCCACATCAAAGGCGGGAGCCAAGAGTTGTCTTACGACCTTCTTGTCCATACATCCTGAAGTATCTTGTAGCTCAATTTCGGGAAGCAGAAGAATATCTCGGTCGATCGGCTCCTCGTTACTCTTTCGCCCCATGTACAAAGTTCGCCCATGACACCCGGTAAGGCTCAAAGAAATGATGATGTTCCGACTAAGGCCAATCCTAGATAGAAATGTTAAGCATCCCAAAACATAGTCAATAGTTTGATTCTCCCAGTGTTCCGCTGCAATTGTTCCACCGGGTCCGTTTGTGTTCCCAACTTCAGTGACGCCTTCAAATACCCCATTCCGAAAAAGTTGTGAATAAGAGGTCTTGCGGCGATCGGGCATCACGGTTGACAGAATTCCGTCGAAGTTCAGTTTGGGCAATGCTCCTCCTTCGAAAGCAAATGGCAGGGCTCCTCGCAACCCCGAGGCTGTGACATCAATGAAAGCAGATTCAGTGAATGATTCAAGAGGTATAACGTGAACCACAGCCATGCCCGTTGTAACGTTTCGAATCTGACCTTGACCGACAGAGATCAGTCCGACCCGTTCAGCTCTCCACCTCTTTATCCGTTCTGTAAGAGAATCAGCAACCTGGAACGCTTGACGAATCTCTCGCGAATCCATAGGCTCTGCCTTTGAGGAAGTTCTCAGATAGAAATAGCTTTGTTCGCTAATCCTAACCCTGTGCGGACCTATCCAGCTACGCGGAATATCCAGAACGATGACACGTCCGTGTGGGAATCCTTCTACTCCGTAAATGTTCACAGAGTTGAGTGGCGGATCACAATTGTCCCGGAGCTTGTTTTCATACTTCTGCTTAAACTGATCGAGGGAAACATCCACGCCATCGGCGGAGGTTGCTGACACAATTCCATCCTCGCTCCTTTGCTCTGATATCCCGATTATTAGGAGGCCGCCTTGACTATTCGCAAAAGCAGTCACGTCCTTGAGAAACTCTTTAGTACCATCTTTGGAATCCGAATACATGGCCGATTTAAACTCGAGCGTTTTGGACTCATCGGCGTTTCCCGCCACAAGCAGGTCAATTTCCGCTTTTGTTAGCTTGCTCATTCTCCCGCCTCCGAGAATTCGAGTTTCCTGCGTAGGCTTCGCAGGTGGTGAAGTTGATCGAAAGCGTTGAACTCGTGGCAAAGTCGACCAACCACGACCGCAGGTGCGACTTCCTGAGTTGCGGCGAAGGATGTCACCGAATCTCGCGAGAAGTCTTGATCAGACACGAATCTTGTCCACGCTTCTATCGGGATCAATGAATCCCGGGAGAATTCGTCGGCTTCAGTCTCCTGCTGTGAAGTGGTTCCGAGCCCCTCGATAAAGGTCGCCGTCTTCTCGTGGAGAAGAATGTGCCCTATCTCATGGAAGAGGGTGAACCAAAAGATGTCCTCGTACGCGCCTCGGACGCTGAGCAGAACAACGGGCCGGGAACGATGCCAGAAAGTCGCCCCATTAGCGTAGGTCTTCGGTAGGTGTGGGGCTGCGACAAAGGCGATTCCACACGAACCCAGAATCTCTCGGATCGCTTCGACAATGTCCCCGCCTCCGCGAGTCACCCTCCGCAGTTCTGCCAAACATGACCGTGTCCGAGCCTTGTCGTACTCAGGAAGGTCCATCCTTTCCGCTTCACGCTCTCCCATCCGAAGCCATGCCGCCAGGGCATAAGGACAGGGTTCCTTCTTGCGATCCTTTCGAAAAGCAGGGGCGTACGCGGTCGCTACCGCGTCCAGCTTTGCAACGTTGAAGAAACCACAGAGCTCTCCAACCCGCTCGGACTGATCTCGGGTCTTGGCCACCGCACCAACCTTCACCAGGTCGTTGTACGGAAAGTTGGCGGCGAGGGTGATCTGTTCGGCCATCCGGGCGGCACGTTGCCGAGCTTGGAGGCCGTAGCGATAGGTCGTCTCCAGGTTCAGCCAAACATGAGCGGGTGTTCCGAGAACGGCCTCCAGGTCAAAGGCGGTCTCCTCGGTGATCTCCTTCTTGGCGTTGACGATCTCGCTCACGAGCTGGTCCGGTCGACCCATCCGCTCGGCAAGTTCGCCCTGGGTCATGTTCAATGCGTCCAGGGCCTCCCGAACGTAAAACCCCGGAGCCACCAGATAATCTGAAATCAAAGGCTTAGTCGCCATAGTGGTTGCTCACCTCCTCAATCACGGCTCCCTTTCCGTCCGCGTCGGGCCAATACTCCAATCTCCATCGGTCATGCAAAGTGAAGGCCCGCAAGCCCGCTCTCGGCCCTTTAAGGTCGTGGTCGCGGTAATGCGGAAAGGACTTCCCGAACTCCGAGACGTCGTTGACAGCTTGAAGCGCATTTACACGCTCGATATACTTCTTCGCCACCACATCACCCCAAAGCTTCGTTCCGGCTTTGAGCTCCAGAAAAGCCTTCTCCAGCTTCTTGTTGGCAAACCGGATCGTAATCAAGAGGTCATCCCATTATACACCTTCACCCTAAGGGTGAAAAGGCTATCGCGTGCCAGTTCGGTGCGGCAGCTAACCGTCCGCGGCTTTGGAGGCGGGTTAGAGTTCTGCTTCGCAGACCCACTCAGTGGGTAATTTGGTGGCTCGTGCCTCCTATGCTTTCGCCTAAAACGCCGGATATGATTTCATACTCTTTGTGGTTGCTTATTTCTTTCTCTCGGGAGGGGGCGGCGGATGTGGAGGAGGCGGAGTAACCGGGCGTGAGGGCGCGGGGCCTGTAGATTCGCGGTTTGGGCCGGGGCTTTGACCAGTCCGAACGTTCGGCTTATCCTTGCTCATTTCTTGCTGCCTCTATTGTTGCCGCTGTTGGGAGGAGGTGGAGGAGGAGTCACCGGACGGCTCGGAGCTGAGTTCGTTGCTCCCGGTTGACCGGCGCCGGAGGGCGTTATAGGCCTTGATTGGGCTCCAGCTAAGTCCTGATCACTTTTGCTCATTGCTGTTCGCTCCTTGACCGTCAGTCCTCTGGATAGTTGAAGTTGCCTGGGCCGCGTCGCTTGGCGGCGTGACTGGACGGTCAGACGCCCCAATGTTTCTTGTGATCTCCGGCAAATTAACATGTTTAGCGGGCTTGTCGTCGCTTGTCGCCATTACTGCTTCTTGTCTCCCGAGTTGTCTTGCGTAGACGAGTTTCCGCTTGCGGGTTGTGAAGGCGGTGGGGTCACCGGACGGTTGCTTGAGCCAAAGCTTCTAGTGGTATCCGGGGTTCCCGAGGTCGTGTTTGTCGTTGGTTGGTCGTCGCTCACATTTGCTCCTTTAGTGGGGTTAGTGGCAGTAGGGATAAGTTGCATCAAGGCAACCCCGAGGGTCAATACCCCTAGCAAAATAAGGACGATGCTTGCGGGGTTTAGGAATCGATCAAGCCACAAGTTGTATTTATTGCCACGATCATTGAGTCTCCTTGCTTCCCACATGTTGCGTCGGTCATCGTCTAGCAAGTTGGTAGCTCTCTGAAATGAGAGGTTTGCAACGTAAACGGCGGTCAACGAAAAGATCAGCGCGAAGGTCAAAAGACTCCAAGACACAAACACCCAGAATAGGGCCTCTTTCGTGGCGCGGGGGAGCAATTCTTTCAAGAGAGTCGCGGAGACAGCAATCGCGCCACCCGCAATGTACGTTCGCGACTTGTCAAAGAGGTCGCCAAGCTCGTTTCGTCGCTTGACAAGGGCGGAACGCTCTTCAATGTAGATTTTCTCGTCGGCGAGGGCGTTTGCGTCAGGAACGTGCGAAGTGGGATGTTCTACCCCGGCTTCTGAATGCTCAGGGGGTGCTGCTACAACCTTGGCTGCAGCCGCCTCTACACCTTGAGGTTTGGCTTCTTCAGCTTTCGTCTTTCTACGCATTTTCGGCCCCTGCGCATAGCGATCCTGACAGAAGACGCGGTAGCAAGTAGTCTCTTGTCTCTGCCAAAGTGCTAGATTCCCGTTCATTGGCGGCGATTTGAAGGTCAATAGCCCCCACGAGGTGGTTGAAAGCAAGAGCAACTTCGAGCGAAGGAGTAACGAATGGAAGCCCGACGAACCCTTGCTTCGTTATCGAACCGAACACCGTTCCAGACTCTTCGAATACCTTGAACTGGTCTGAAAGCTCACCCATGGCATAGTAGGTCAGCGACATTGAGCCACTAAGATGTCGAATCGCGGCTAGTCCTCGACCGATGCAACATCGTTCGTTGGCGACGTTGAGAGCTCCGACGGGAGCCCTCACGCTTACCAGGGTGTCACCCTCTTCGGCAAAGCGAGTTGGAGCGGTGCAGGATAGCCGCCGCTCGGGGAATCTCCATCCGTAGTCAGTCTTTCCTTGATAGAACGGGATTCCCTCGCCTGAGGAGTTGTAGCTCTCCCCAGGAGGGGATTGCCCCATGGTCAGCCTAAACTCTTTACCCACCGTCGAAGCCTTCCAACCCTGCGGGATTTGGCCGAGTTCGGAGTCTTGGAAGGAGTCGGGGAACAGGGCGGCGATTTCGGGGGAGAGGCCGAGTTCGGCGGTGGGGTCGCCGCCGCGAGCTTTGATGCGGACCGGGTCGAAGTCGACAAACCACGACCGGAAAATCGCCCGCGCCATCGCCTCCAACGTCTCATTCATCCGCCGATTCAGCTCAATCTTGTCGTCGAGCGACCCAAGGACATTGGCTATGCTGTCTTGAACATCCGCCGAAGGCACTAGCAACGGGACGTCTCGGACGGCAGCCCTGGTTGTCGAGGGAATCGGTGATCCATCGTCGATTTCGCCGAGTTTGCTCGCAATGGCCGCATAGTACAGCCATCGAAAGTTTAGACTGGACTTCGGCTCAAGGTAGTAAGCCGTATCAATAACCCAGAATGGCTCTTTTGAGAAATGGACTCCCCGATACGCTCCTTTTCGTCCAAGGATTACGCCAGGACCTTCCGTTAAGCTGTCGCCTGTCCAGCCGACAGGTCCATTCGTACCGAAAACTCGATAGGGGCCGGAATCAGTGTCGTACCCTCGAATCGCCTTTCCATACTTGAGTTCAACTTCTTCACCCCAAGTCGAGACACGAAACTTCACCTTCAAGACTTGCCTCCAGCCAATAGACCACCTGGGTTCCAGACCATCCCGGCAAGGCTTCGGTGAAGCTCGTACCGTTCGTCAAGATCGGCCTTGACGAATTGCTCGTTCGCGTTGATTGGAAGCGGGCTTTCGCTCCGAGATTCCAAGGAAGGCGTTTTCACGAACCGCTCTCCTCTCGGTCACCTTGAACTCTAAACTCTCTTGTCCTTTTGATGGCCTCACCGGTAGAAAGATCATCCGTCGCCCCGTCTGGTTGGCCCATTAGATCATTTACTGTAGGCTGATCCTCCCCAGATCCGAGGTCTGCTTCGACCACGGCCCTTAGTTTTGCCATCTGGGTCGAAAAAAGCAGGCTCTCGTACGGAGATGCTGGCACCCTTCGAAGCAGCTTGTTTTGCTTCATTCTTAGCCAATTGTGAAATCTGGTCCGAGTAGAGAGAGAATGGTAGCGATTCATTTCTGTTAGGTCATTGATTCCAAGGGTATTCCTGATCTCTTTTGCCAGCATATCTAGGGGTTGGTTCGCTTGGTGCATTACGGTTTGCCAAGCAACATCTGGGCCGACGGTGTCTATAAGGTTCATCGCCATTACTGGTAGTGCGGCCATGGCAAGCTGATATTCTGCGGCCGCCTTTATGACGGCATCTGGAGCCACGAGCGAGAACATGAACTCTTGAACCGGTGCAATGTACTCAGGGACCAGAAAAGACTGAAACAGCTCTTGTCGTAATGCTTCTCTCTCGTGTGTTTCGGCTTCCTTGATTTCGGCATATAGATAAATCACTTTATAGAGATGATCATTGAAGCCTCTCGTACTAAGGACAATATCCTTGAAGCGTGAATTCAATTCTTGTAGCTGCAATTCGTTAAGCTGTTGCTGGAAAGGGAGCCGCCTGTTGAGCAGCAGCGTCGCAAGGCCCGTTGCCGCTCCAACCAATGCAGGAAGCCCCCAAGCCTTGAAGATTTCTTCCCAATTCAAAGCAGCTCACCTTCTCGTAGGAGTGAAGCGGGATTCCAGACCATCTCGGCGAGGCTTCGGTAAAGCTCGTACCGCTCGTCAAGGTCGGTTTTGCCGAATTGTTCGTTGGCATGAAACGGTAGCCCGCTCTCAGAGATGAACCGCAAGAACCCGGGGTTGTTTTGGTAGGCGAGGGGAGCCATTGATCCCGCGAGCAGGTTTTGGCCGAAATAGTGATCCCGCTTTTGCTCGAACGGGAGGGCTCCATAGCTCGCGTTGAAGCTCTTCGGGAGGAGGAGCAGGCCGCCAAACCGGTTTCGATGCCGTCGGAACTCATCTGGATTCGGGAACTCATCGGCGTGTCGCTCCGGCTTGTTCGCCCAGATGTGCTCGACCTCGTACCGCTTCTTGGAATCCTCCGACATGTACTCCTCGTAGCGAGAGGGCATGCCGCTTTGGAGCTCGATGTATTCCGTTATCCGGGCGAGGAGGCAGTGGAGCTGCTTGCGGTTTCCCTGGTGGACGGCCAAGCCGATACCGGCCTCGTGCATGTAGCTGACGTTGAGGAAGTTCTCGGGTTCTTGTTGGAGCTTGTCAAAGAGAACCTGAGCGAGGGGCCCAGGATCGAGACCCCGGATGTCCTTTACAAGATTGAACATCGCATAGAGCATCGGTGAGTACTCGGTTGCCCGGTAATTCCAGATGCGCCACGCGAGAAGGATGTTGATGAACTGACTCACGAGCCGGAACTTGCGGAGAACGACCTCCTCCGAGTCGGTCGACCTGAGAGGAGCCAAAAGGACCAGCGTCTGGAGGGTGAAGCGGTGATGGGCGTTGTAGCGGATGTGCTCCAAGCCCTCCGTCCTGGTTCGGGAGGCCAAGACGATGCGCTGGTATTGGCGGGCGAAGAAGTCGAAGTCCCGGTTGATGAACTGGAAGTAGTCGTCCGAAGCCTTTAGCCCCACGTGGTCGGCTTCGTCGCGGAGCCATCGGTGAAACTCTGTTCCGATGCGGTCGAAGTCCTCGTTCTTGGCCCCTTTCCTTCGCTCGCGAATCTTGGTCGAGTACTGACTCCGGAGCCACGATTTGAAGAAGTCGGCTTCGAGCTTGTTCGAGAAATCGGTATCGGCGTTGCGGTCGAGCTCTTGGATTTCGCGGACGCGGAGCTTCCACCGGTCAGAGGCGGCCTCCCGCTTCTGGGAATCCTGGATGTTGGCAAGGAGGTAGCCCTTTAGCATGTCGGACGGCGTGAGGGAGAGCCCCCTGTCGTTCATGGTCTCGAAGATGGTGTAGGCGTCGTCGTCCGAGTAGGCGGTGATCTCGACGAGGTGGACGTTATCCGCGACCCAGTCGATGAAGAGAGGCAGGGAGTCACCCTTCAGCTCGCCGGGAAAATACTCCTCGATGTCGGCGTAGCGTTGGACAATGTTCCGTACCGATTCCGAGCGGTCAGTCGCGTCGAACGGCTCGCCTTTGTAGAGGGCCTCGAAAGCGGGAACTCGCTCGCTGTCCTTCCCTCCGTCGAGGTTAAAGGCGATGTCGCCGTACTGCTCACTGACTATGAGATCCTGAATCTTCGCCTTCTTCTCGTGGTCCACCTGAAGGTTGTTGAGATAGATCAGGAGGATCGTGAGACTCGTTATTCGCTGTTGACCATCGACAATGAACTTGAGCCCGCCTTTGTCGCTGATGATCACCGAGCCGAGGAAGTAGTGGCCGTAATCGCGAACCTTACTCCAAGGGTCGCCCGCGCGGTGGTCGTCAAGGAAACGATCCGAGAGGTCGTCTATGAGCTCCTGAATCTGCTTCTCTTGCCACTTGTACTCCCGCTGGTAGTAGTCGATGGAGTAGCGTTTGTCCTTGAGGAGCTCACGGACGGTTTGGGCTTTGCCGAGGATTTCTTTCATCAGTGTTTGAGTCTCCACATAGCTGACGCCATTGAATTCAATTCTGCCCGTTGAACACTGCTGACTGGTTCTCAGTCTTAGAGGCAGATATCCGCTCCAATTCTTCATCGCGTTCTACCCTCCACGAGCTAACAACTATGAAGTTACTAATTAGAACCATCGATGTAAGCAAATTCAGGAGCCAGGTTGCGAAATTTGTCTTGAGGGCAAGAACGAGAATAATTATTAGAGCAAGCTGTTGAACTGCGATTCGAGGAAGATGTGGCCGCTCTAAGTAAAAATTCCAGATTGGCTTTCGGCGTTCAATGCAGTACTTTGATTCAGGATCTGAAACATCTGGCACAAAGACAGGGTCTTTGAGAAGTTGTCCAACATTCGCAATCGTCAGGGTGTTTCCAACAAAATCCTGTACGTTGATGAAGATGCAAATAGTCAAGTAAAGCCAAAGTAATCCTGAACTTGCAGCTAGCACAGCGAATCCGAAATACAGGGCGAATGCAGTTAGGACAATTGTTTTCCCTCCGATGACCGCATTGAGTCTAGTCGGAAAATTGACATGTGAGAAGCAGCTTACGATAAGCTCTTTTTCTCGCGCTGCAGACGAGCTGTATCTGTGGTACCAAAGACCGGAAACGAAGGCGAGAAGGAGCCCCGACCATTGCTCCGCGAAAACTTTTGACAGCCATTGATAGAACACTGGGTCTGCAAGCAAGGCGGTTCCCTTGGAGTTGACCCTCCTACCAGCGAGTTCACTTAAATAGCCCAGCATGTTGAGGCTTGGAAAACTAATTCCAACAAGTCCTAGAAAAGTCATAAATCGCTGCGGTGCTTTCAGGCTAAATTCCAGGAGATCCTGGATGTTGGAGAACCCCTTGCTTTGAAGATTGAGCCATTCTTTCTTTCCCAGCTTCAGACATCTGCTTACAAGTTTTTTCATGAGTTCCTCCCACCTGAATCCATTTACTGGCATGAAAAGTCTAAGCTTTGTCTTATCTGCTCTTGGAGCTTTGTTGACTCATTGAACTGCTCTTCGAGCGTCTCCCGAAGCCTCGCGAACTTGACGGCGAATTCTTCCCCGTCGTCCTCGACGGCTTCGGAGCCGCAATAACGACCAGGAGTGAGCACGAAGTCGCTTTTGGCTATCTCCTCGCGAGTGGCGGACTTGCAGAAGCCGGGCACGTCCTCATAGGCTCCGTCCAGGGTTCCTCGCCATCGGTGGTAGGTGTCGGTGATCCGGGCAATCTCCTCATCCTCGAACATCCGGTGAGTTCGGTCTTCTAGGTAGCCAAGCTTTCCGGCGTTGATGAAGAGAGTCTCGCCCTTGCGATTCCGGAATCCCTTCCCCGCTTTGTTCTTGGCGAGGAACCAGAGGCAGACGGGGATACCGGTCGAGTAGAAGAGTTGACCGGGAAGAGCGACGATACAGTCGACCAGGTCCTCCTCCACCATCCTCCGCCGAATGTCTCCCTCTCCCGACTGTTGGGAGCTGAGGGAGCCGTTGGCCATAACGAAGCCCGCGAAGCCGTCCTCGTTGAGGTGGTAGAGGAAGTGTTGAATCCAGGCGTAGTTCGCGTTCCCGGCGGGAGGAACCCCTAGCCTCCATCGGGGATCATCGCGGAGGAGCTGACCGCTCCAGTCGGAGTCGTTGAAGGGCGGGTTGGCGATGACGAAGTCAGCCCGGAGGTCGGGGTGAGCATCCCGGAGGAAGGAACCCTCGGGGTTCCACTTGATGTCCCCGTCGATCCCATGGACGGCAAGGTTCATCTGGCAGAGCCGCCAGGTGGTCTCGTTGCTCTCCTGCCCGTATACGCTTATGCCCTTGGGGTTGAACATGCCCGGCTGTTTGCGGGTGTGCTCGCGGATGAACTTCTTACTTTGGACGAACATGCCGCCGCTTCCGCAACAAGGGTCGAAGACCCGACCCTCGAACGGCTCCAGCATCTCGGTAAGGATTCGGACCACGACCGGGGGAGTGTAGAACTGCCCGCCTCGTTTGCCTTCTAGGGAAGCAAAGCTCTTGAGGCAGTATTCGTAGACCCTTCCAACGACATCCTGCTCTGACTCGCTGTCGTCGTGTCGACCGGCCATGAAGTCGATATCGGAGAAGAGGTTGATAAGCTCAGTGAGGGTTCGGTCTTCGAGGGAGGGGCGGGCGTAGTTTCGATTGAAGACCGCTCTGAGGCTCGGATTTTCTTGTTCGAGCTGGTAGAGGGCGTCGTCGATGCGCTGACCGATCATTGGCTGAGTGGCGGTTGCCTGGAGGGTCTCCCACCGACTTTGAACCGGGACCCAGAAGACGCCTTCTCCGGCGTACTCATCCCGGTCCTCAAGGGTTCGCTGAATCGCGTCTTCATCAAATCCGGTTTCAGGGGCTCGGAGCTCAGCTTCGAGGGCAGTTCGGCGGTGTTGGAAGGCGTCCGAGACGTATTTGAGAAAGATCAAGCCGAGAACGACGTGCTTGTACTCCGCCGCGTCCATGTTTTTTCGCAGCTTGTCGGCAGCTTTGAAGAGCTTTTCCTCGAATCCTAAATTGGCTTGGTTTCTCATTTGTTATGCAAGATTGATTTTATCGCGCAAATCTAGTCTCGTGGTATTGCTGCTCCATTTTCACAAAGTTGCTCGAAATCCCTTCAATCCTCTGAACATTGCTGAGGCACTCCTCCGCGGTGCCCCAGTCTCGTTCAGATAGTGACAATCGGAAGAGATCGAATGTGCTGTGCAAGAATCTCGGGTTGGATTGCATTGCTGCCAAGAAGTTCTGCTTTGCACGCACCGGATCGTTCAATTGGCTGTAGACATTGCCGAGGTTGTGGAGAGTCTTAAATCCGAATATCAAGGTGTCAGAGCTGCTGAAAAACGAGCTTCTATCCGTCATGAGAACCTTTTCATAGGCGACAGCAGCATCCTCGAGCCTGCCCAAATTGGTGCAAAGCAGACCCAAATGGAAAAGTAGTTCCGGATCATCTCCTACTTCGGCTAACCCCTTTTCCACAATTTGCAGCGCAGTTTGGTTATCTCCAAGTTCTCGAACTGAAACGGCCCAAAGTGCATAGGCTTTTCGAACATGGGATTCTCCACTCTTAGCGAAAGATACGGACTTTTCTAGCCACTTTATGGCGTCTTCGTGTTCGCCGTTGTAGTGAGCTGTCATACCCAAGTTGAACAGAACGAACGGATGGTCGGGCCTATCCTCCAAGTCAAGCTTAAGAAGCTTTTCGTCCCTCTGTCGCTTTCGAGCCTGGCCTTCTTCGCTAACATCGTAACCTGTGTGTAGAACCTCTGCTTGAATACGAGTGACGTCAAAACCTTTGCCTCGAAGCGATGGAAGAATCTGTTCATGAATTCGGCCCTCAAACTGGAAACCTTGGTTGTTTCGAAAGACCTTTACGTGGTCCACAGATGAGCCGAATTCCGGATCATCGTTCACAAATCTGACAGGTAACACTAGGCCTCCTATCTGGGCTGGAGCCCAAAGTACAGCTCCAACAATGTTCTCTCCAGAGGAAAAGGGGAGAGTGTCATCCGCGTCAAGCCAGCAAATCCAGTCTCCAGTTGCGTGTGATAGCGACTCATTGCGTGCGCTTGCAAAGCTATCGGGCCAAGGAATTTCATAGACTTCGGCTCCAAATGACTTAGCAATCTCGACAGTCGCGTCGTTGCTCCCTGTGTCAACCACAACAATCTGGTTGAAGAATGGCTTGGCAGAACTCAAGCAGTCAGCCAAGACTCGCTCTTCATTCTTCACGATCATGCAAAGCGAAATATTTGCTTCCTTCACACGGGTTTTCAGATTCGCGATCAACTTCTCCGGTCGCCGACTCTCGTCAAATCGAATTGAGTCAGGACCTCTCCCAGAAAGATGCGAAGCAAACCCTGTTTCAATGTCTCGTTGCCATTTCTTGTGGAAAAGATCCGCATTCTTCAGGAACAGTTCTTGAGTAGGCTCATGGTGTCTGTCCAGGCTCGCGCCGCCTTTGTGATGGACAAATGCGCTAGGATTTACAAGCAGTCGGTAGCCAGCTCGGCGAAGCTTGTAGCAAAGATCGTTATCTTCGAACAATCCGACCGCAAATCGCTCATCGAAGCCACCGACTTCGTCCCAAGCGGTGCGGCGTACGGCCAAACAGAATCCGACCAGCATATCAGCCTCAAAGTCATCGAGACCAGAAAGGGCAAGATCCTCAGCAAATGGGTCGATGTGCTCGATCGATGTATAAGTAACAGGTATCCGCTGGAAGTGTCCAACTGCATTGCTGCTCGGGCCGACAGCGGCAATCGATCCCGACTTCATCAACGACCTGATTTGCCTCAAAAATCCAACTCTGGGAACCATCGTGTCCGAATTCAGGAACAGAATAACTTCGCCGGTGCTCTGGCTTGCCCCATAGTTGCAGGTCTTCGCGAACCCAGCATTGACTTCATTCCGAAGCAGCTTAACGAAGTCGAACGACTCGGCAACTGCAGCGGCCTCATCAGGAGAACGGTCGTCTACCACGATCACTTCGTGCACTACATCTCGAATCTTTGAAAGGCTATCAAGGCATAATCTGATGTCTTCCCCGCCGCCATATAAAGGGATGACGATCGAGACCTTTGGCCAAGGTTGACCCGTATCAATCTCATCGCTTTCCGAATGTAGTGGATCCTGTCCGCCATGCGCTTCCAGATACTCGGCCCAAGCATGCTCCAATTCGGTCGGTACTTTTATGCGCTCAGCAAAGCCGTACTTCTCGGGCCTTGTGGGATGCAAATGCTGTTTCGTTCTGTCTGAGTCCCATTTGGTCCATACATCGCCAAGCCAGTTAGGCACAACTTCGTCCTTGTGGCTCCATGAACTCACCTTTCTCCGTACGCGGCTGTCGGGGCCAGAATAGCTCAGGTGTTGCAAGACACCATGTTCATGTGTGATCGCAAGCGGGCGAGAACCGATAAATTCCCGAATAAATTCGTACCGGATTTCCGCTGGCTTCAGCATGATGACCGGCATCAGCCTTTCGCGAGGACGGATAACATACTCTGGACTCTTCCAATAAGTGTTCATCGAGCAATACACAACATCCGCCAAATCTATAGCTGCGATTTTCTTCAACGACAGAAGCAATTCCGCGCTCAGGATTTCATCCGAGTCTGGAACAATCAGGAACTGGATGCGTTCGGCCTTAGCCCACTCTAGAACTGCTTTTCGCTGGGATTCTTCATCGGACCAAACGCCGGTGATGACCGAAGCACCGGCTTTGGCGGCGACTTCGACGGTGTGCTGCCAGTTGCCCGCGGGAGCAGAGCCCCACGACGACTCGCTCACGAACACAGTGACGGGCACCTCGCCCAGTGCTCCGATCACGGAACTCAAGTAGTGCGCGTCATCGTGACAAACAATAGCAGCTTGAATTAGGCTCATTTCTTCGGTCTTCACTTGCTGCCTCAGAGTTTACACTTGCGAGCCTGGTTCAATCTAGAATCGATCATCAAACATAATCCTCTGAATCATTGAGCACGCTTGCTACGGATTGGATCACGTTAAGAATTCGCATAAAGTTGCGATTGTTCAATTGTGAGAGGCTCGTAGTATGGCGAAAAAGACCAAAACGGACGGAAGGACTTCTTAGCTCAAGATCGAAACTGGTCCGCACACCCACTAGATACGAGGACCCTGGCACTCATGCTCTCAAGGACTTTTTATATAAAGCGTCGTCGGTGAATTCAGCGTCGGTTGCTTGGCTGCCCTTGAAGACCAAATTCACGAGTATGTTCTCCTTTTTCCAAGTGTACGCGGACTCTATGCCATCCGCGTTGAGCCAAATCATGTTTCCGCTTGCGTTGTAAGTCGAAGACTCTGAGCTAGTGTTAGTCGTTCGGTCAAATCCTCAAATTGCCTACTCGTAAGACCTATCTGAAAGACTGTCATTGCGCTCAATTATAGCTGGAAAAAAACAATTGCGAAATATCCTTATGTAATTAAAGTGCAACGTTGATATCGCTTACAATATTCCGTCAGTGAATTAAGCATAAGAGACGATTGGCACGCCGAACTAAAAAGGCTCATAATAATCAGAATACAATAGATGAAATATTTAATTCAACGTTGCTGATTGGCGCACCAGTTGGTACTAAAAACTCTTTGAAGTGATGATACGTCCAATCACTACATTATCTCCACAATTCGGCAATAGAATCTAGCGTTTGCTAAATTTTTAGCTTGGAACAAGGAACTCGTCTGATACATCTAACAGGCAGAACTGATCGAAAAATGAATCGATCTTACACGGGTCGAGTACTATCAGGCATCGAGCCGTGCACAGTCCAATCCGAAACACAATATGTAAGCGACAATTCGACGTTAGGCCACTGCGTCGCTAAAAATTGAAGCAGCTCCAATGATAATTTGCACTTATAGAATCTAATTGATCGTAATGCAGAACAATTGCTCAATATGCAATCGTACTGAATTTGCTCTTCAAAATGGTTGACGAAAGATACTTCTCGCCATCGCAACTTCGAAGCTTGCTTGATGTTATCTTCGAGGAAGGAGGAACACCCATTGAAAGTAACACTGCCAGTTATTGATTTCGTTAGGTCCAAAAGCTTGGCATCCACAACCCTATCAAGAAAAATTACTGAACCGAAGGCACTCAGAAATTGTCCCAATAGGTGTTTGTTGAAGGAGTCAATACTAATATCCTGCGGTAGGATGATCTGATCTCCATAGATTGTTTTCCCTAAAGCGCAATGAAGCGAATGCTGATCCACCATTATGCACTTCACTGACTTTGGGAACTCAAAGGTGCACATGTTTGACCTCAGAATAACAACTGAGGTTGCACTAAGCATGACCTCATTCTTGGATTTGCAACATACGAAAGCAATTCCCCACTTTGGATGAAACAATTTTAGCGCTAGCTTCAGGCTCTCTTCGGACAGCCCTACTAAAACCAAAACGTCCGGTACGTGATCGAAGGAATCCCAATCAGATACCTCAGATTCGAACAGTACTACTTCAACCACATTCGTACAGTTTTCAATATTTTGGCTGCCAGGCATGTATCTGTAAAGGATTGAGTAATCCGTATCGAATAGGCACCAAATAGAACAATTCATAAATCCTAATCCCTCGGTCTATGGTATCTATATGAGCAGTGCTGATTCGCCATTCCTTTACAAGGGCAACACGTTATCGATAATGCAAAAAGTCTACCTTGACATGAATATTTATACGTTATGTGAGTGCCTTCCGGGATACCGGTGGTTGCGCAACGACATGAAGTTGCTGCCTGCAATTCTCCTATTTTAGACCGCTTACAAGGTCCATATTCCTTGTTCAAAGCATATAGACCTTGTTTAAGTGCTTTAGCAGCGCTGCGGCTATCAGGGGGGCAATCCATGCTGCAAATGCATCTATTAACACAGAATCCGACATATAAAAATTCGGTGTAACAATTCACGTAATTGCAATCTCTACTACTACAGTCTCTTTTACAGGCTCTTATTCCCGAAGCTGGGCAAGGACTAGTACCATAAGGGTCAACCCGCATTACCGGATTCCCATTCACGTACCCGTAAGCATGCTCATTTGGCCAGAATGGATCGCGGGTGGTCCAGATGTTCGTGGTCGTCGAGTAGTGTCTCGCACGGTTGTATTGCTCAGAATACAGCATGCCCGTGTGCATCGAACCGGTGTTGCCAGTCCATGCAAAGTTTAGAGCTTTCACGGGATCGCCGGACAGGACTTCGCCAAAAGGCTTATACCTTCGGTCAGAGCCTAGGAGGCCACCGTTCTTGTCAGTGGATCCTGTCACCGAACCCAAGAAGTCGACCATGTAGTCAACCCTGGATTTGGAATCCGTGGGATCGAGCTCTCCGAGCATCGTGCCGCCATCGCCGATAAATATCTTGACCGCATTCTCCGGATCATTCGCCGCATCTGCAAATCCGTAGTAGTCATCCCCATCCCAGGTGAACAGAGTATCCGAATCTGGGTTGGTTTCACGCTTCTTTTGTCCAAAAGCGTTGTAGACCATAGTCGTTTCTACGCCAGGATTGCTCTCAGAACTGTAGAAAATCAGGCGATAATTCTTTCATTCAATGCAAAACGGCTTAGCAGATTTCACTACTCCTTCATATATTGAACGTAAATCACTTTTCCGTGGATTTCCGTCACATTGAGCTTAACATACTCTGTTTCGCTCGAAAGGTTATAAATGACGAGCATATTATTATCCCAACGAAGCTTAGTTTCACCTGATACAAAGCACCCATCGCATTGAAACACTAACCTTCGGCTTCCGGTATCAAGCCGCTTCAAGTTTACTGAATAAGTGTAATTTGTTGTCGCGCCCATGCTCGACTCTTCAAGCGTCGCAACCAGCTGCCGGTCAAACGGAGCAGGCTCCTCAATAAGTACGCTTGTTACAAGCCTAAAGCTAAACCAAAGTAGCACAAAAACTAAGAGTACTGCTATGATGGACGCAGCGGTAAACGCCGTCAGAAATTTCGCGAATTTAGAAACTTTCATTAATGATACACTTCGGCAAACACAAACTATGAGAATCTCTCGCCACTCCTTGCAACTGATTGTCTTTCACCACATTCAGCCAAATATCGCGGCGCTGAGTAGAACTTTTCCAAAAGCGCACATAAAACAAAGTAACTCACCGTACTATGTCACCAAAATCCTAAGATCGAATCCTAGTTGTCGTCGTACCCAGACGTCGCAAAACTGCCAAGTACTTATCACTTTGAAAGATTGGAAGCATAGTGAGGATCTGCCTCTCTATAATCTGGTGCCATCGGATTACTAGCACCGTACGCCCTGCTATTTTTCGTAAACGCAAGATTAGTTCACCTGCCGCTTCGCTATTCTTCTTTCGATGCGCATCTCAAAAAAGTGGCCTCCATAAGCAAGGCAAAATGCTCTTGAGCAAGCCCCAGGCAGGCTAAATACATAACGCCAGAAGTGCAATTCTATTTGATGCATGATAGCTTATCACTCATAATAACAACTAATTTGTGAATTGGTTCCTAAAAAAATTTCGCACTAGTAATAAATGGGGCTCGTCGGTGTCCGCCACCAATCGCCGGGCATACCGTTTGGGTTTGGCAACGGTCGAACAGGCTGGTTGGATGGCGGATTGTGTGGTCCAAATGTTCGATCTCCACAGGTTTTACATCTTTCAATCGTGTTCCGCAGTTTCCATTTGGCAAACAAATATCCTAGCAAGATTTGGATTGTATCCTCTTTAGGATCCCACATGCCGGGAAAACCTCGCCACTTGGGCTTGATGCCCTTCATTTTATCAGACACATATTGGGCAATCGATGCACCAAGCAGAGCCGTTTCGATAGTCATCCCCATGCATGCGGCCATTGCGCCGTAATGCCAGTTGCCAAAGTCTTCTAAAGGGTTCACCTGGCTTCCCCGATCATCAATCCTGATTTCTTTCGTCCGATCCTTATAATCCCAAGGATGTCCCGTCAGAACCATTGAAATCCACCACCAAAAGTCAGCGCTCTGGTGACTCGCGGCAATACAGCAATTTTCCTCGATATCCACGTCATTAGGCCAGTATTTTGGAACAATTGGGCTGCCAATTGGAGATTTGGTATACGGCGATGGTGGCCCAAAGATAGGTTGCATTCCAACGGCGTCTATCCAATTTGCCGGATTCCCAATCACGTATCCGTAAGCCAATTCATTCGGCCACAGGATATCTCTGCTAGTCCACTGTTTCGTTCGGCTCGAATAGTGCCTGTTCCAATTGTACTGCTCGGCATAAGGAACGCCGGTATGCCGCGAGCCAGAATTGCCTGTCCAGCCCCATTCGAACTGGTTGCAAAAAAGCAAAGTCCCGTAAGGCGAGTACCGTGCATCGCGCTTCACGGAGCCCGAAGCATTGGTGACGCCAGTTACTGAACCCAACGCATCGACCAAATAGTCAACGCGGATGTCGCTATCAACGAGTTCAGCAATCGCGACACCATCCACATTTAGGCGAGCAGTTTTGAGGTCCGTTCCAACCGGTGTAGACCCCAAGTATTGGCCGCCATCCCATCCGAGAACAAGATCCTCCGGAGCAGAACTGACGCTCTCCAGAACCTTCTGGTTGAAAGCGTTGTAGGTGAATTCGGCGTCGGTTTCTGGGCTGCCTTTGTAGACCACATTCACGAGCATGTTCTCCTTGTTCCAAGAATACGCCGATTCTTTGCCATCGGCGACCCGCCAAATCATGTTTCCGTTTGCGTCGTAAGCGTAAGACTCCGATGCAGAACTTGCTTTCAACACTAAAGCAACTCACGCGGAGGTCAACCTTGCTCAACGCGACAGAACTGCATCGACAAATTTATGTTGTTCCAATCAACAATTTGGTTCAGGGTATCAATATCTATCCGAACATCGCACAGCTCCATTGATTTGATTGCCGGGTACCGACTCAAGCAAAGCACATCATTGGTTACACGCAGTGCGGAGAGGGACAAATGCTCTAAATTCTCGAGAGTTAGCTCTAGAGCCTCTTTGGCACGTTGCTCGGAAGTAAAGACATTTAGCTCCTTCACGCTCTGATGATCTATTGAACGGATCAGAGATTTAGACGACGTAGTCCAAAATCGCACTGAGCGGGCATGAACTCTCTTCTCAGTACACGAAATACTAGTGCCCATAAGTAAGGCCAGCGACTTAAACTCCAGGCAATTGCCGTATAGTGCAGTCTTGCATTTCTTAAGGGTCAGATGGAGCAGTTTCCTTGCTTCTATATGCAGATCCAATTTGACCGAAGTATCAGCAAAGATACCGAGAATGTCAATTCTATCTGCCTTAATCTTCAAATCGAGGTTGGGCCTGCGTTCAATAGTAACATTGAGGAACCTAACACTTGACATGCCTACGTCAATGTTGATCGGACTCTCTGCAGAACCTGAAATCACGACTTCCAATTCATAAATCCGTGATACCATCGAGCTAATGGAATCGCAAAAGGCCTTCAGCAAATGAAGATGTGCCGCCTCGATAGAAACGGATAACTTCTCATTAGACTTCAATTGAAGAGCGAGTGAATTCGAATCGCTAGAAGGATGCACTTTGAGTTGGATCATTTCTGTTTCCAGCGGCCCTTGGAACCGCAATTGCAGTTCATCTTGACTTTACCGGTTTTCAGGTCAGTGCAGTAGCAACAAGTGATAGTATAGTACATACCATTTGAGATAAATTTGTAATGGGTTCCTTTGCATCTATCCGCTGGTACTCCATTTGACTTTCTAGGCTTGCGTCCTCTGAGGTCCGGCCAACATTTGAGCAATGCTCGATAAGGGTCACCTTCCCGATTTTCTGGACACGGATTACAGGCACAGCAAGCGCCGACTTCCGAGGGAGAAGGTGGAGAACATGGCTTAACGGTATAACACCTGTTGTGAGGTTGTCCAAATGCTATTTGGCAAAACGTCTTACAACCTAGTATCATCGCTTCATTGCAGATGCCTCTAGTTTTACTCGGATCAATACAATCCGGGTGCAGTCCATCTGATGGAACCACTACCTGAAGTCCACTAGGATCAAGCCTAGTCACCGGATTTCCACTTACATACCCATACGGATGCTCACTCGGCCAGAGTGGATCGCGGGTGGTCCAGATATTTGTGGTCGTCGAGTAGTGTCTCGCACGGTTATACTGCTCGGAATACAGCAGGCCCGTGTGCATGGAACCAGTGTTGCCAGTCCATGCAAAGTCAAGAGGCTTCACAGAATCCCCTGAAAGCAGTTCACCAAACGGCTTGAACCTCCGCTCGGAGCCGAGGTCCCCCTTCTTATTAGTTTGGCCAGTCACCGAACCCAAGAAGTCCACCACGTAGTCCATCCTCGACTGAGAATCGGCCGGATTGAACTCTCCCAGCATCGTGCCGCGATCCCCAATGAAGATCTTTACGGCATTCTCAGGATCATTCGCCGCATCCGCAAATCCGTAGTAGTCATCCCCATCCCAGGTGAACAGAGTATCTGAACCTGGGTTGGTTTCACGCTTCTTTTGTCCAAAAGCGTTGTAGACCATAGTCGTTTCTACGCCAGGATTGCTCTCAGAACTGTAGAAAATCAGGCGATTTTCTGTATCGTATACAAATTCCGACTTGACATCGTCTACCGCGGTGAGGTTGCCATTCGCATCGAACGTGTAGGTGCTACCGTCGGAAGAAGACACCATCCGACTCGCCGCGTCATAAACCCGCGTCACGACACTTCCTGTTTCCGAGCTGCTCAAGATGTTGTCCCGACTGTCGAAAAAACCGCGATACGTCTTCGTACTAAGACTTTAGGAATCTCTCTACTTCGGATACTAATTTATCGAGTTGCGCTTCTGAGAAGTAAAGTTTGAGTTCATCGACATGAGCGGACAAGGCACTGTTGCATGCCGCGATGAACTGCTGTTTAGTTGGTATGCGCCCTCCATGATGCAATGCAACGTACGTCCCATTTAATACGGCCATCTCGTCTCCGCTAAATAATTCGAAATTACCTAACTCTTGTTCAAATGAAATCCAAGTATTTCCACGAGATATATATAATATATATAGGGTTTCACTGAAGTTGAATGGCCAGCTCATTAAGGAAGTCATGTAATCAAGTTGTGCATGTCTGTACCGCACAAGATCAATCATGGCGAAAATTCTTTCCCTTACATCTATTTTCGAATCAATAGTGAAAGCAAAAAGCTTCTCGGTCCCTTCTGGAGACCGATCGCTTTTAAGCTGTTGAACTCGCTCAAAATTCATTACATTGCATGCGATCAGAAGCCGCTACACCACCAATCGTATTGCGCCATGCACAGTTTACAGTGATGCTCTCCAGAATCAATACATATCTCAGCACATCTTTTAAATAGTTCGTCACAACCCTTAGTTGTTAAGATTCGGCAAGCGTCTCTGCAATAGGGTCTCGCCCAAGTCTTTAGTCCCGGGGGATACTTTTTCACACACTCACCATAACAGAGTTTTTGTCCATTAGGACCATCAAGCCGACCAGCAGGAAAGTCAGTTTGCAAGATTGGAGGGAACCACCCAGGCAACTGACATTCTTCTTGACCAAATACAGGCGAATCGCAATCAACATTGCTATTAGAAGCTTTCTTACAGTACAAGCAAGCTTCTTTAGGAGATATATCCAGTCGTGCTCTTATTTTCTGGTAGCACCACCAGAATTTGGGTGCACGCGCCGTGCCACCTGGAGGTTTCGGCCAGCTCGGAGGTGATGGTGGCTCCGGTTGATGTGTCGGCAAAGAAGGCAACGGAGCAGTTGGTGCTGGCGGGGGTACGGGAGGTAAAGGTATAGGAATCATGATTTGCCCCGGCGCAGCCACGATCCCTCCTAGATACGGATTCCAAGTCCAGCCTGTGAACCGTATCCGACCATTGGCGTCTACCCAATTCGCCGGATTCCCGATCACATACCCATAAGCATTCTCGCTAGGCCAAAGTCCATCCCTGCTAATCCACTGCTTTGTGCGGCTCGAGTAGTGCCGATTCCAATTGTACTGCTCGGCATACGGAACGCCGGAATGGCGCGAGCCAGTGTTTCCGGTCCAGCCCCATTCGAACTGGTTGCCAGAAAGCAAGGTGCCATATGGCGAGTACCGTGCATCGCGCTTCACGGAGCCCGAAGCATTGGTTACGCCAGTCACTGAACCCAGCGCATCGACCAAGTAATCAACGCGGCCTTCGCCATCAACGAGTTCAGCAATCGCGACACCATCCACGTTTAAGCGAGCGGTCTTGAGATCCGTCCCGACCGGAGTTGATCCTAAGTATTGGCCTCCGTCCCACGCGAGAACAAGATCCTCCGGAGCAGAACTCACGCTCTCCAGAACCTTCTGGTTGAAAGCGTTATAGGTGAATTCGGCGTCGGTTTCTGGGGTGCCTTTGTAGACCACATTCACGAGCATATTCTCCTTGTTCCAAGTGTACGCAGATTCCTTGCCGTCGGCGACGAGCCAGACCATGTTTCCGTTGGCGTCGTAAGTGTAGGACTCTGTACCCGAGCCAGTCGTTCGGTCAATCAATCGACTAGCGGCGTCGTAAGTTTGAACCACTACCTCGCCCTCTTCGCTTGATGTCAGAATATTGTCTCTCGAGTCGTACGTGTAGGTGAAATTGTGTTCCAGGGTACCGCTGGTTTCATCTTGGATCAGGCGATCTTTAGCGTCGTAGGTGTAAGTTGTGATGTTGTCGAAGTTATCACTCCAATCCAGAACCGTCTTTCGATTGCCATTTGGATCGTACGTATAGGTGAATATTTGAATTGAACTGCCAAGCTTCGAATCGGTGAGCGCAAGCACTCTGCCATCGGAATCATAGGAAACGGATTGCACTCTTTGGCTTGGGAGTTGCGTCGCAGTCTTAAGCCCGCGGTTGTCATAAACCATCGTAGTTCTGAGACTAGAATTGTCGATGACGCAAGAAGTTCTACCATCGCTGTCGTAGGTGTAACTAATGATTCTTCCTGCGACATCCGTCTTCGCAAGAACTTCGTTCGCGCTGTTAAATGCGGTTGCGACCGACTGCCCCATGAAGCCTTCACGATAAGTCTCTCGACTCAACGCGTCAAAGGACATTAATGTAGTTCCGCTGGAATCAGTTAGGGTTGTGAGATTTCCTCGCGTGTCGTACTGCATGGTGACGCGCGATGAGTCGGCATACAGTGTCGCAATTGCCTGCCCAACATTGTCATACGAGTACGTGGTGACATCTCCGTTGGCGAAGCGGCGCGTGGTGGTCTGCCCAGAGCCGTCATAGGTGTATGTCGTTCGCTGATTCAGTTGATTGGCGATGGCGGTCATCGCGCTCCTGGCGTCGTATGCCATCGTGATGCGGCCGCCAGCAGGATCGAGAATTTCTACCTGCCGACCGTCAGCATCATACGAGTAGGTGGTTCGGAATCCGAGAGCATCCACGCCCGCAATGGTCTGCCCAGCGGCATCATAGACCGTGGTGCTCACGAATCCGCGTGGATTCTTGGTCTCGATAGGCCTGCCCGCGCCATCGTACGATATCGTGGTCCTGAATCCGAGAGGCGTGACGCTCGCGATCTGTTGTCCAGCGGCATCGTACTCGGTGCTCCATGTGAAGCTCCCGCTGTCAATCATTGCAACCGCTTGACCAGCGGCATCATAAATCGTGGTGGTGCGGCGTCCGGACGGGAGCACTCCTGCGATGACTCGGCTGGCTGCATCGTAAACCGTGGACGACGTTCTGCCGAGAGGATCAGTTGTGGCCACCTGGCGGCTCATGCCATCGTAGGTCAAGGTCGTGACGGCTCCGATTGCATTCTTGACCGCCCAGGTTCGCCCGGCAGAATCATAAATAGTGGTCGTGAAGTTCCCGGCTGGGTCCTGCACCGAAACTTGTTGACCTGCGACGTTGTAGGTGTAAGTCGTTCGGCGGCTGAGCGCGTCTAATTGAGCAATAGCGCGGTTGCTATTGCTTGAATATACAGTGGTAGAGCGGTGGCCTAGGGCATCCTGGACGTCGATGACGTTGCCAGCGGGGTCGTACGAATAAGTCGTTCGGAACCCGAGTTGGTCGATGCTTGCAAGCGTTCTTCCGGCGGCATCAAATACCGTCGTAGCGCGGAATCCCATCGGCGAAACGGTCGCAATTTGTCTTCCCGCGGCATCAAAGACGTAGGTCGTGACGCGGCCGAGAGGATCTTGAGACGCAATTGGGCCACGAGCATCGTAAATTGTGGTTGATCTTTGACCAAGTGCATTGACCTGCGCAACGGTTCGCCCGCCGGCGTCATAAACGGTTGTGGTCCGATTGCCGTTAGGATTGATCGTCGCGGTTTGTCGCCCCATCGAGTCGTAAACCATGGTGGTGACGAACCCGAGCGGATTCTTCATCTCGGTGAGATTGCCCATCGAGTCATAGGTGTACGTCGTGGTATTTCCGAGTTGGTTCTTCGACGTTGCTGGCTTGCCGAACCGGCTATAGGTCATCGTCGTGCGATTTCCGAGCGGATCAACTTGAGCCTGGAGCAAGCAACCGGAGTAAATTTGCCGCGACATCTCGCCTGCCGCATTAGTCATTGAAATGATGTGGTTTGCGGCGTCGTAAGCTGTGGTGGAAGTGCGCCCGAGCGGATCACTGGCACTCACACGGCGGTTCAGATTGTCGTAGGTGTAGCTAGCAATGCCTCCATCGCTGTAGATAGTGGAGCAAAGGTTGCCTTTGGCGTCGTAGCTGTGCGTCGTTTTGAGGTTCCTCGGGTCAGTGACAGATTTCAGTGTTCCGTCAGAATTCCAGGAGTAAGTCGTGATCCTACCGAGAGGATCCATCCGACTTGTCATTCGGCGGTTTGCATCGTAGGTCATCGTGACCTTGTTGCCGAGCGGGTCCTCTACTTGGACTAGGTTGTTCGACGCATCGTAGGACATTTGCGTCGTGTTGCCTAGCGCATCTTTGCTCGTAAGTGGCTGGTTGAAGCTGTTGAGTGTAAGGCTTACAATGTCGCCGTACGGCATGGTCTCGCGCACTTTTCGAGATTCGGCGTCGTAACCGATCGTGACACGGCATCCGTCTGGGAGCACGGTGGTTCCGGGCCTACCTTGTGCATCCTGCATGTAGGTCGTGATGGCTCCATTAGGCGCAGTGACACTAGTTGAAGTTGCCCCCTCGAAAGTTAGATCATAGGCGTAATTCCAGGTCGCTCCACCCATTGTAGCGGAGAGCATTTTGCCACCGGAATCAAAAGCGTATGTGACAGCGAAACCGTTCGGATCCTGAATGCGCGAGAGCATCCCGCCGGTGTACTCGTACTCGGTCGTACATCCACTCGGAATTTGCTCACTGATGAGCTGACCATCGACGTCGTACGTCATGGTCCAACGGCGATCCGCCCAGTCTTGAATGTAGGACACCATCCCATTCGCGTCGTAGCCGAACGTCACACGGTCCCCACCAGGCACGACAATGCTGCTTAGTACTTGGGAATCGTACGTGTAGGTGTGGATGTTGCCCGATGGGTCCTCGATCTTAAGGATGTTGTAGCGACCCGTGCTCGCTAGATCTGGACCATAAGTGATTTTCTTTCCGTCCGCGAACGTTTCAATGAAGTTCGTACCGTCCCAGGTCAACAGCGTTCCACTGTATTGAGCCGCGTCCGATGTGTATGTGGAAATCGTGCCAGAAGTGTGAGTACCCGTGAATTTATAGGAGGTGAGGTCTCCCCGGAGGATAGTGACGCTCCCAGTATCCGGAATGAGTTGGGCCTGTACATTACAACTGCGTTTTAATCCCCAAGGGTATGCAACTGCCCTCGATGATGCCGAGTTGTAATAGGTGCTGATCTGAACTTCAAAGCCTTTTGCCTGGAGCCGAATCTCAGGGTCGATCTTTAGCTCGCCCGAAAATGGGTCCGCCAGAGGATTCGGGAGAAGCTCTCTTTCGGTTGGTTGAAGCGTGCCCAGACGCTCAGCTGTTGGTTGTTCCCAGGGAAAAAATCGCATTAGTTTAACTTTGCCTGCGCGAACGAGATGTCGATACATGGGCCGGAGCCGTCATTCATGATTCCTGGCGCGTAACTGGATGGCGAACTTGGCGAATGGCCGGGATAAAGGCCCGGAGGAATTGGAGAGTTGCCACCCGACTTTGTGGTGCATCGAGAGGCATTCTGACCTCCAGGGCCTCCTTCGTTTGAACACGAACAAGGATTGCTGGCGGGGCAAAACCCAGTTGGTCCTGTTCCAGGGACGTCCATCAGTACAATCCTCCGTTTTCAATCGAACTCTCTGATCTCATTGCTGTTTCCGATTCCTTCCGTATAGTTACTTCGCGAGTGCGGCCCGAATGGCGTCAACCACTCTTTGCGGACAATCTTCTTTGCCTTCAGGGATCTCCCCGAGCAAAACCGCGATGTCATGCTCGTTTACACTTAGTGCAACCTGAACAGACTTCCCTGCCAACAAACTTGCTACGACGCTCGACGAAGCAATCGAGGTTGGGCAACCATTTGTCTTGTACCGACATTCCATAATGCTGCTGTCCGCCACGCGAAACCAGAGCTCGACATACGGACCTTCACCTGGTACTCCAGAGACACCGTAGTGCGTGGAGCCCTCCATCGGTCCAATGTTTCGCCTCGTATTTATGTGGTCAAGTGCCAGAGCCGAGAACATCAGTTGTGTGTAGTATAAGTGATCCGTGAAAAAATGTGTTGAAGAAAATGATAAATTTTCAAAATCGCACAGTCGTCTTAACATTGGGCCTAGAAACAAGCTCAACCTCGCTGTCTCGAATCTGCCAAAGTGAGATCCAATTGCGATGAAAAGCCTTACGATCGAGACCAAGGTATGGAACGGTGATTGGCAAGTGGTCTTGAACCCTGAACGCCTGCGCCTGACTTTTGAGCTGAATCCGGGTAATTACCACCGCCGCGTTTTAATCAACAATGTGGATGACCTTCCGAAAGTTAAGGAGCATGCCGACCGCCTCGTAAGAATCGGACTCGTGCACGAGATTGTAGTCGTCGCTGAGCACATTGAGCCCGCGCTGAACCATTTCAATATCTCGAAAGAATCCCTGGGAAAGGGTTTTGTCTACTCTAGCGCAGAGCTTGTCGGACTGTACACTTGCACGACAGAGTTCTTGTGCCACTACGCGAGCGACTGCTGGAATTTGCACATCTCAGATTGGTGCAGTCGTGGAATGGACCTCCTCAATTCTGATCCAGAAATCTCTGTCGTAAATCCGCTCTGGAACGGTGAATACAATATGGCTCTCCTCGAGACGATCAGCAGGCGGGGAGTCTATGGGATCGGATATGGATTCTCGGATCAATGCTATTTGGTCAGGACTAAAGAGATATTAGGAGCCGACCTTAATCTTCGGCACTTTGCTTCCTCTAGGTACCCAGATTACGGTGGCGAGCTTTTTGAAAAGCGAATCGACTCGTGGATGAGGACTCACGGAAGATTTCGAGCCAACGATTTGTCGGCCACATACTTTCATAAGGCCTAACATCAGTGCGTTCTGTTGGACCGCCAGGAAAGGGTTGACCGCCTCGAAGCAAGCTAAATGTTGAAGTCCAGATCACGTAAGTGCGAAGGTCGCTCCCATTTCCATACTCGCCCGAAGGTTTTGCTAGGTACTCCGGTTCCGCGTATTGTTTGGTGCCAGATATTCAAACGCGTGTCAGCCCGAGCCAATAGTCTCGACTCCACCTGGATAACTGTGACTCAAGGTTCCGATGCGTTGCACCGACTAATCCCTCAAAGTCCCCACTTCATTAATGGGGTGCTCATCGCATCAACTCTCTGACAAGTATCCGAGCTTCTGCTGAATCCATCGATCGAGTTCGGAGCGTGAGATTCTTCGAAGGCGGCCTATTTTCAAGGTCCTCCATTCCCCCTCTTTAACGAGCGTGTAGGCGGTCGTTCGGCCTATTCCTAGCAGATGGGCTGCTTCTTCGATGGTGAGGAGCAGTTTTTCGTGATTTTCAATGATAGTTGGCAAGAAATTGGTTTTTGTTTGCACGGATCGTAAACGACCGCCGCAATATGAGGTCCAAATTTTCCATCAGGTGTTTTCAAATCTAAATCGACTTCGGTCGTTTATATAGGTCAAAAATATTCGTCGACGAACCACGTTGAACCTGAAGGGATGACTTTGGACACTGATCGCAATGAAAACTGCGTGAGATAATGGGCCATTTTGAGGCCTTGAAAACGGGGGTTTACCCCTTCATCCCGCTTGAAATAGGCACCTTGATCGAAAAGTAGTGTGGTCGTTTATTTAGCATGAGACAATTAAATAAATCTCTACGAACGACTTCGGACACTGGCAATCGAATCTCGTTGACACCAAAGGAGTTTGCGGAGCTAGCATGTCGACACATCGGTGAAGTTTATCGACTGATTGCTTCAAAGTCTGTTCTCACGGTTAAAGTTGGAGCAATCCACTTAATACCGATCAGCGAGATAGATCGAATCTTCTCGTCCCCAGCTTCGGGTTCCGACAATCAAGTGGAGGTTGGGCTATGAGCGAGCACGAGGATTTCAACTCCGACCCACGAGATAAGGAATGCATTCCACCAGAAGTGCCGGAAATCGCATATAGCGACCCCGGTTCAGATAACGACGTTGGCGACATTGCAGATCAACACTTGCAAGCTGTCGGACCAGAGTCACCAACGAAACCACATGGCGAAGGGACCATGGATGAGCGCGGTGGATATGAATACCTTAGAGATGTTGATGCCATTGTCGACCGCATGCTTGACGAGGGCCTGCAAGAGATGGAGCGCTATGCACAGCGCGACCTTCTGCCAGCGGCTGGGCTGCCACCATCGACGACGGTATGGCTCTGGGAAGGGTACATCATGCGTGGCAAAGTGACAAACGTTGAAGCTAAGGGTGGGTCGGGTAAATCCCGGCTCATCCTGGGCATCGCTGCTGGGCTATCGCTAGGCGTGTGGCCGTTTACTTCGGACTCGGCAACCTCAGTCACGTGCAAGCCTGGGAAAACCCTGATCCTCACATCAGAAGATACCCCTGAGGAAATCACCGACACGTTTAAGTAGGCTGGGGGCGATGTAAGCAAGTTGTTCTTCTACAATCCGAGAATTCCTGGAGCACTCGTGCTGGATGAGATGGGAATCGACCGGCTCCAGGAGTTGGTGGCGATGAACAACATCGACATGGTGGTTCTGGATCCCGTGCTCGAGTTCGTGCCCAAGACGCTGACCAGCCAGAACGACAACACGGCGATCACCAAGTTTCTCGCATCGTTGCGGAATGTGGCCGCATCGACCGGATGCGCCATTGTCTGCGTGAGGCACTTCTCCAAAGGCATGGCTGGCAAAGAAGTCCATGAGATGGCGGCCGGCGGCGAAGCGTGGCGCAATGGTGCCCGTGGCCAGTTCGTCCTCTTCGCACATCCCGAATGCCGCGCTGGATGGACGCAGGTCATGGCAGTGCCAGCAAGAAACACGATGCGGGCCCAGTATGGCAAGCCGTTCGGTATCGAGATCACAGAAGGGCGGCAAACCTTTGTTGCTCCACATGTGCTCAATGTCGAAGCGTATTGCGAGGCGTACGAGGCCCTAGCAAAGCATCTTGGGAAGGTCCATCTCGAAATACATGTCAAAGCACGTGGGCGCAGGCCAGCTCGCCAATTTGAGTGTGCGAAAGCAATAGCCGAGATATTGGAGAAGTGCCCTGGACGCAATATGAGCCAACTCAACATGCGCCAGATGTTAATCCACCAAGGATTCCAGCAATCGCTGATTTACCGTACTCGCAATTCAATGATCGTTGCTGGCATTCTAAAAGATACTGGCGTGGACTGGGCACTGACCGATAACTACGACCCGTTCGCCGACGACGTGATTCCAGAAAATCCCCCGGGAATTGGCACTCAGTCGACGTTTACACATTACTGGCAGGACCAGGATTAATGATTCAGATCTCACTATGGACTATTTTGAATTTTAGGAATGACGCTAAGCCTGACCACGATTTTGAACCTAACCAGAGTACCGATTGAACCTATTCCTATAATTACTTAATTTTAGGAATTTATAGGAAAACTTGAGAAACCTTGAGAATGGCCTTCTCTATACTCCCTGGATGGGGGGTAGGGGGGGGGCCTACCTTAACCTTGTCCAGGTTAGCGGCCCTGGACCTGGCTACATGACCAAAAGTCCGCGCAATTGCAGAAATGAACTACTACTAATCGAACATGAGGAATCTCGCAGGCAATAGGGACGCAAGTCTGGTCATCCGCACTTACAGATCGGAGTCATGTGCTCACATGAAGTTGACCTATCAAACCCAGCTACGGCTCGGAGTCATGTGCTCTCATAGGCAGGGTACAGATACGCAGTTCTACGGATTGGTTCCTTGTGCTCTCTTTGGTCCGTCCAATCGCACTTGTTTTGGATTTGATAGATGACCCTCCGAGACAAAGTTGCCACTGTTGATATGGTCGACCAGGATAGTGTGTTCAATTGCTACGTCCAGCTCAAGAAGCCACTTGCAGTCAAGAACGCAAGACTTGCGCTAATCAGCCAAGCATGGAGTCGTTTGATGGCCGCATCTATTAGGCAATCCGAATCGATAAAAGCGCTCCATTATAGCGGATCTTTCGGGGCAATATCGCCATCTTGCAGGTTTACGATTAACGCTCGTCGAACTGAGCTCGCAATGAAAACCGTAGTTCGTTTAGTGACTGAGTACTGACAAGGTAGCGCCGAGGCACTAATCTAAGGAACCTGAATCGAGGACCCGCTCTAGCACCGATGTTGCTTTACGCTGTGCCTCCGAAACTCCGTGAGCGTAAAGGTTAGCGGTCAAGCTAATCTGACTGTGCCCAAGTTGTTTCATCACTTGATGAAGCTCCACCCCTCCAGCGACCATGAGCGTTGCCGCAGTATGTCTTAGCTTATGGAAACTCATCGGAGGTAATCCTGCCGATTTTAGGACGGATTTTAGGTGGACTTCAACGTTTTTGGGATCCAATGGTCTTCCTTTAGAATTGAGGAATATGTAGCCTTCTTCTGGGGCCCAACCGTTCAGTAATTGCTCGGCTTTCACGCTCTGAAGCGCTCTCTCACCGATTTCACCTAACGAGATTTCACGTCGGCTAGATTCGCTCTTAAGAGACTTTAGTATCAACTTTCCATCAATTCGTTGTAGTTGGTTCCTAACCCGCACAGTTTTCGTGTTGAAGTCGATGTCGTCCCAAGTCAAGCCTGTCACCTCGCCGATTCGCAAACCAGTCACAAGCGTAAACTCAAAGAGCGGACCAAGCCGATTCTGTTTTGCTGCGACTAGGAATTTCTTAGCAGCGCTCGGCCCAAGAAACCTTGTTTCAGACCTCTCGACCTTGGGGGTGCTCACCCTAGATGCAGGGTTTTGCTCAATCAGGCCCGTTTTCCAAGCCTGGGCAAGTGCTGCTCGGAGGGTCGCCCGCAGCCCTCGAATGAAATAAGCCGAAAGCCCCTCGGCCAGCTTCTCGTTCAAGAGCTTTTGAATCTGGTTGGGTGTTAGCTTGCGCACTGGGACTTTGCCGAGTGCAGGAACAAGATGGAGCCTGCAGTACGCTTCGTAGTATCGATACGTTTTGGGCTCTCGGTGTGGAAGTACGTACTGGGAGAGCCAAACCTCAAGCCACTGCCCTAGAAGCATCTCCTTTGAGCTAGCGGAGATCCGCCCTGTATCGACCTTTGACTTGTAATCCTGGACCAGTGCAAGGACAGCCGCCCTCGAAACTCCGTAGAAGCTCTTTCTGATCGGGTTGCCAGAGTCGTTGTAGCCAATGACGATCCGACTTTCCCACCTGCCGTCCGCTCTCTTTGCGATAGAGTATCCATCGGGTCGTCGGACACGCTTTCCATTCTGCTTCGTACCGTCACTCACAGTTCAATAGTACACTAAAATCCTGACGGCAGAGATGCAGAATTTGACGGCAGAGATGACGGCAGAGCGTGCGAACTTTGGCGTACAAATCCGGACATGCATGTATGCTTTGAACTCAAATCGGCCTTCATATCGAGACGATTCCTAGGTTCAAAACAAGAACATCGTCTAATTTGTAAACAGCGGGTCGCGGGTTCGAATCCTGTTTCCGGCTCCATTCCCTTTCGAGACCTCTCAAGGTTCTCAAATCAGCCTTTGGCTTCGATCAACTTCTCGCTGACTGCAGAGTCCACTCCGCTCAGTCTGTGGCGCTGATTCCACACGATCAATGCGCCAATCAACACGATAAGGCCACCCAGCCGCATCGCCGTCGCCACCCCATATTGCTGCGCAACATATCCAAATAGCGGCAGGGCGATCGGACCGGCTCCACTCAGCGCCCAAATATGCATTGTTAGAACTCTTCCCCTCAGCCGATCTGGCGAGAGAATCTGAAATAGCGTATTCGTCGTGTTGAACTGCATGATCGCCGACATCCCACATAAGCCAAGCGAGATGAGAGCGACCGTGTAGTTGTGTACGGTGCTTGCGGAGATCAACGCGATACCAAAGGTCAGCATCGCCGCTTTGACGACAAATCCTTTGATCGGTCGGTTGGAAAACGTGATCAATGTCGTCAATCCAATCATCGCTCCGATTCCGATTGCCGTGTAGAGGTTGCCTAGACCGGATTCTTTGAGCCGGAGAACGTCTTTTGCAAACGCGGGGAGCAGTGGCAAATAGGCCAATCCGAAAACGGACAACGTGCACTCCATCAGCCAAAGTGTTCGCAATTGAGTGTTCTTCCATGTGTACCGAAACCCCTCAATGAACAGGTCGATCACGGGCTCGGTTCGCGGTTTAAAGCTGCTCAGGTTTGCCTTGATAGCGATGACGGCGAAAACAAGCGCCATGTACGAAAGTCCATTGACCACATAACACGCTTGGGCACCGATCCGCTGGAGCAATATTCCGCCAATCGCCGGGCCGATGATTCGAGCCATGTTAAAGGTCATGGCCTGCATCGGCACTGCCGCGGAAAGGTGTTCGCTCGGGACAATATTGGAAACCAACGACTGACGGCACGGCATCTCGAAAGTGCTCGCGATGCCGTTGACTGTGGCGATGACCAGGATGTGCCAATACTGGATGAAACCGAAATAAACCGCGCTGGCAATAAACAGTGCGTTGAATCCAAATATCAGTTGGGAGATGATCAGGACTTTGCGCCGGTCCAGGTTATCGGTCAATGAACCGGCAAACGGTCCAAGAATCGAGACTGGCAACATCGAACAGAAGCTCACCATAGCGAGCTTGGCGCGGTCGTGTGTGAGCTCGTAGACGAAATAGCCTTGGGCGACGGTTTGGACCCAAGTGCCGACAAAAGAAAAAAATGCGCCGATCCAAAACAATCGGAAATCGGCAATTCGGAAGGGGGCGAGTTGCTGGGAAGATTTTATTCGCTCAAATCTTCCCGCAACGTGTCGCATATACTAAAGACTACTGAATTTTGACGGAGTTTGTTTGCGCGGATAAGTCCAATGCACCAATCTTCAGCGTCATAATTGTCGGCAGAAACTCGTGAAAGAGTATCGAAACCGCTTTTTTGTTGGCACCCAAACAGCGTCTATCCAGCAGGTCGGATCAGTCGCAAATTTGCGGTCTGTCCCAAAGCCAACCCTTGGCCTAGTTCTTTACTGGCTGGGCGGGTATCTGATCTATTCCCTCTTTCACATCGTTGCTTTCCCGCTGGTTTTGGTTCGATTTTTGGGTCGGATTCGGCATGGGAGGTATCGCGGCGTCATCTTTCGAAGGCTTCTTGGCGGAACAAAACCCCCGCGGGAGGGCGACTGGTCTTTGATCATCGCAACCAGCATGGGCGAGACTCGAACTGCGGTTCAAGCAGCCGATGAGATTTCAAGAGAGTGCTCGCCGGACGTTGCCGTCCTGACTCAGCTCCCCCGATTGCCGAACGCATTGCGAGCTAATGATTCGATCTATCCCATCGGTTATGCCCCGTTTAACAGTCCATTCGCTGCGTTGTTGGCGTTGTGGCAATGGCGACCGAAGCAGATCCTGTTCGTGGAATTCAGTGGGAACTATCACCTAGCTTTCGCCGCGAAGATCTTGCGAATTCCAACCGCTCTGATCAACGTCAACCTGCCAGAAGATCGCAAAGTCCGGCTCTTGCGAAAGCCTCTGGGCAAGTGGCAGTTCAGCTTTGTCGATACATTCTTTGTTCAGGCGAGTTGCCACGCCAGGCGTCTTGAGCAACTGGATGTTCATCCAGACAGAATCTATGTTTCTGGAATTTCGCTTGGTGCATTCGAGAGCCCGGTTGCAGGCAGTTCGGCGGCCAAGAGTAAATGGCAGTCGCTGCTACAGATTCCCGATGGAACGCACGTCGTTCTCGCCGGATCGACTTACCACGACGAGGAACTGGAACTCATCGCGGCGATGAAAATCTTGTGGGAGCACCATCCCGACGCAGTTTTGATTCTAGCTCCAAGGCAATTGGGCCGTCGCGGTGGGGCCGATTCAGCACTTCTTGAAGCCAAGATCGACTTTGATCGAAGGTCGCAGTTAGACCGATTTGAACGTGCTGCGCCTGTTATTTTGCTGGATACGGTCGGTGAGTTGCGCGAGTTGTATAGCATCGCCACGGTAGCGCACATAGGCGGAACATTGGTGGACGGCGTCGGCGGGCACACTCCGCTGGAAGCACTCAGTAGCTTAGTTCCAATGACTCTTGGCCCCTATTTCAGGCAGCAAGAAGCCGCTGTTCAGTTGGTAAGCGACTCAGGAGTTGCGGAAATCTGCGCGAACGCATCCCAACTGGCAGCAGTCTGGAATTACGCCATCGAGCATCCTGAATTGAAGTCAACCATTCTTGAATTGGCGCAACGGGCGGCGCAATCAAGAAATGCTGTTTTTGCAGACCTTTACCGGTTGCTTACTTCGGCTTGAAAGGCTTGCCAAGCAAACTGTCCCAAACCTGCTGTTGACCAGGCGTCATGACCTTGACGATCGCGTTACGCGCATCGGTCTCCACCTTGTCGATTTGAGGTTGTACGCGCTTCATTTCGGCTCGGAGTTTTGCTTCAATCTCCTTTGCGAGTTTCTGCTTTTCGGCATCGGTCTTCGGCTTTTTGTCCTTGTATTGAGCTTCGATGCGCTCGACAGCTTTTCGCCGGATGTCAACCGACTTTTGCAGCGCCGATTGAAGCAGATTTCGAATTTTTGAAACTTGCGAGCTACTGAGGCCAACTCGCTTTGCGACGCGGTCATCGGCGAGCGATTGAAGGCCGTTAACTTGTAAGGTGATCTCTCTAAGTCGCAGAATTTGACTTGCGGACAGCGCATTCAAAACGCCATTGCGCATCTTCTCGATTTCCGAATCAAGTTGCTTCTGCTCGGATTCGGACGCCTTTTGACCTTTGCGCGCCTTTTCTTCAATCCTGGCGGCAATTGCGTTGTAATTCTTGGCTGCAGCGTTCATTTTATCGCGTTGGGCCTGGGTGACTTTCAGCTCAGCCTTGACTTCGTTGGTCATCAATAGCCGAACATCCGCGACATATCGGTCGAATGTCTCTTCGGCATGTGCAGAAGCGCACACGAGCGTCAGCAGCGCGATGTTCCAAGCTTGAAAAGTCTTCATAAAAGTTACTGAAAATTATGACGCTTCAGAAAGCTCAGCGGAACGGCCAACTAAGGTTGCAGGCGTCTGGCGGGAGTTCAAAACGTAGTCGACGACAGATTGCGAAATGCTCTTTTCGATCAATTTCTTAAAGTCGTCGGTGTAGTCCACTCGGTGTAAAAGTTCGAGCGGCGGCAGACTATCGTTCCCAGCAACTTCGATCATCAACCGATTGTTACCGGGATGCTTCGAAATGATCGTCTTCAACTTCTCCAGGTCAGCGCGGATGGCGTTTCGTAACCGAATGGTGACCGTACCCTCGGAATCGTCATCGCCCAATTCTTCGATTCCTGCCGGCGCATCAAACGCCAGAACTTCCTCGACGCGCACTTCCTGTTGGCTGTCCCCGCCGTTCCTGCCCTGCCGGGAAGTCACTACACCGCGAATCGTCACAACTGAGTCCTTCTTGACTAACTCGGTGTATTTGGCATAGGTCGCCGCGAACACAGTGCAAGAAGCCTGACCCGAAAAATCTTCCAAAGTAACAGAGGCCATTTTTTCGCCCCGGGCTTTGGTGATGATGACCCTCATGCCCGAGATAACCCCAGTGAGGCGAACTTGTTGACCATCTTCGAGTTCGGTGACCGAGGCACAAGTGTGGCTGGACGACTGACGAATAGCTCTTTCGAGTCCTCGAAGCGGATGGTCACTGACATAGATGCCCATCACTTCTTTTTCCCAAGTCAGGATTTCGGTTCGGCTCGGCGGATCAATCTCTGGAACGGTGGGCAAACTCAGCTCATCCGAATCAGATGCTTCGCCAAACAGAGATTCTTGGCCCGCTTCTCTCTGCTTGATGACGTTGTCAGCAAAAAGTAGTGCGCCTTCGGCAACTTCCAGCATAGATCGCCGATTTCGACCGAATTCGTCCAGCGCCCCTGCTTTGATCAGTGCTTCCAGCGAAGCGCGGTTGAGCCCACCTTGCTTCACTCGAACGCAGAATTCGTACAGGTGAGTGAAGGGCCCACCAGATTCCCGCTCTTCGATGATGTGGTCTACCAGCTTTTCCCCGACACCTTTGATCGCGGCAAGGCCAAATCTGATGGCACCCGTCCATCCCTTTGGTTTCTTTTCATCGATCCAGAAGTTCTGGAAGGACCGATTGACGTCGGGTGGCATCACCAGAATCTTGCTTCGGCGGCACTCTTCGATAAACGTTGTGACGCGGTCTTCCTTATCGCGATAGACCTCCAACAGTGCGGCCATGTACTCGACCGGGAAATTGGCCTTTAGGTAGGCGGTTTGGTACGCGATCAAGGCATAGCATACGGCGTGAGCTTTGTTGAACGCATATCCAGCGAACGGAAGCAACAACTCCCAAACCTTTTCGGCCTTGTTCTTTGCGATGCCTTTGGCTTCGCATCCCTCATAGAATTCGACCATGAGTTCGTCCATGGCCGCCTTGTCCTTTTTGCCCATCGCGCGGCGCAGAAGGTCGGCCTTGCCGAGCGAAAACCCTGCCAGCGACTGCACCATCTTCAAGACTTGGTCTTGATAAACGATAACACCGTAGGTTTCTTCTAGAATCGGCCGAACGCACTCATCGACGTATTCAATCTTCTTTCGGCCGAATTTGCAGTCAACAAATGTTGGGATGTGCTCCATCGGACCGGGCCGATAGAGCGCGACCATCGCGGCAAGCTCCCGAACGTTTTCTGGCTTGAGGCTAATGATGTTGCGGCGCATTCCGCCCGATTCGAGCTGGAAGACGCCAATCGTGTCCCCTCGCCCGAGCATCTCATAGGTCTTCTTGTCGTCCAGCGGAAAGTCGCGCCAGTCAAGGAGAGTGTCCGACTTCTGAGTGCGAGCAATGTTCGCCACTGCACGGCTGAGCACAGTCAAGTTGGAAAGGCCCAGAAAGTCCATCTTGAGCAGGCCGATCTTCTCAAGAATGCCCATTTCAAAAGCGGTCACGGTTTGACCGTCAGTGCCTTTGTAAAGCGGAATGTAGTCGTTCAGCGGTCCGCGCGAGATCACAACTCCGGCGGCATGAACTCCCGCGTGACGGGAAATGCCTTCGACGTCTTCAGCCGCTTCGACCAGACGCTTGTATTTCGCATCCGATTCCACGAGCTGTCGGAACTCCGCATTGCCTTCGAGGGCTTTCTGTAGCGTCATGCCGGGGATGTTTGGGATGGTTTTGCACAGCCGGTCAGTTTCGGCGGGCAGGTAACCCATCACGCGACCAGCATCTTTGATTGCCGCCTTCGCCCCCAACGTTCCGAACGTGATGATCTGAGCGACTTGCTCTTTGCCGAATCGATCTCCGACGTACTTGATCACTTCATCGCGCCGCGCATCTTCAAAATCCATGTCGATATCGGGCATGGAGACGCGTTCTGGATTCAAAAATCGCTCAAAAGTAAGGTCGTATTCGAGTGGATCGACGTCGGTAATTCCGATAACATATGACACCAAGGAACCTGCCGCAGATCCTCGGACACCATAGGCGATGTTCTGGCTACGAGCGTATCCTGCAAACTCGCGGACCAACAAGAAATAGTCTTCAAACTTGGTTTTCTCAATGACTTCAAGTTCGTACTTGAGTCGGTCCCATGCCTCCTCGCCAGGATTCGGGATTCGCTCTCGGAGGCCATCTTCGGCGAGTTTCTTCAAGTAATCGCGGCAAGAAACGCCCTCGGGAAGATCGGGCTCTGGCATCGGAGCGCGGTTTTTGCCAAGCTCAAGGTTGCACATCTCGGCAATGAGGTTTGTATTCTCAACCGCCTCCGGAGTGTCCTTGAACAGCTCAGCCATTTCCTGCGGACTCTTCAGATAAAACTCGTCGGTTTCGAATCGAAGGCGCTTTTCGTCCGAGACCAGTGCGCCCGTGCCTATGCAGAGCAAAACGTCGTGCGTGACCGAACTCTCGCGGCACAAATAGTGCGCATCGTTGGTGGCGACGAGCGGTAGCTTGACCTCTTTGGCGATTTTGAGCAGCGCGTCCTTGATCATCGCTTGCTCTTTGAGGCGGTGATCTTGGAGTTCGATAAAGAACGATCCTTCCTCAAAAATCTCTTTGTACATCCCGGCGATGCGTTGTGCATTTTGATAGTCGCCAGCCATCAATTCTTGGCAAATTTCGCTCCCCAAGCAAGCGCTTGTGCCGATGAGACCTTTGCTATGATTTCGAAGCAGTTCGTGATCAATTCGAGGCTTGTAATAGAAGCCGTCGAGCGCAGCAACTGTGTGCAGCTTGCAGAGGTTTCGATACCCTTCGTCATTCTTCGCAAGGAGCAGCAGATGGTAGGTCTGGTTCTCTTCCCTTCCCGCCTTGTTCAGGTGGCCGTTCGGAGCCATATAGGCTTCCATCCCGATGATCGGCTTGACCCCTTTTTTGATGCACTCGAAGTAAAACTCCATCACGCCGAACATCACGCCGTGATCGGTGATTGCCATGGCTGGCATGCCAAGTTCTTTGGCCTTCGCGACGAGTTCCGGGATGCGATTTGCGCCGTCCAGCAAGCTGTACTCAGTGTGGTTGTGGACGTGGACAAACGATTTGCACATAGTGGGAGTTCCGGCCCTTTTTCAGACGAAAAATCGGGCCGCTTTGATGCTATTTTCCTTGCGCGTCTTCGATCCAAGCGCGGAGCCATTCTGCAGCGCTCCAGGCTTGCCAAGGGCACCCGCCAGGAGTTCTGGGCTCGTCGCCATCGTACACCTCGGCAACCCCGCCGATTCCGTATTCGTTGAGCAACTCCTTGCCATTTTTCAGGATTCTTTTGGCACCGATTCGATCCCCGGTGAGCTTGACCATAGCGGTGATGTAAGGCCCCATCAACCAGGGCCAAACAGTGCCTTGATGGTAGGCCGCATCTAGTTCGCTCATCGGTCCTTTGAACTGCGGCTTGTACTGGCTGGAACTCGGGGCGAGGGTGCGAATGCCGACTGGGGTCAACAGTTCGCGCGAAACTTCAGCAAAGGCTCTTACGGCGTTCTTTCCGTTCGCAGGCGCAAACGGGACCGCCATAGCGATCAGTTGGTTGGGGCGAAGACTGGCGTCGTCTGGATCGACTGTGTCCATGTAGTACCCGAGCGACTCTTTCCAGAATTTCTTTTCAAAATTCGACTCTGCCAGTTCTGCGCTGGCCTTGAATGCCGAGCCATCAATTTTCAATTCATCCGCCAACCATTCAAGAATTCTAAGTGCGCTGATCCAAAGGCCATTGATCTCGACTGGTTTGCCATGGCGCGGGGTCACCACCCAGTCGCCGAGCTTGGCGTCCATCCAGGTTAGCTGAACACCTTCTTGTCCTTGCGTCAACAGTCCATCTTTGGGGTCAACATGGATACCGTAGTGCGTGCCTTTCATGTGCCACTCGTAAATGCTCTTGAGGTATCCCATGCACTCTTTGGCAAACTTGGCATCCCACTCGGTTTGCAACGTGCGATAAATCGCCTGAGCGAACCATAGCGTTGCATCAACCGTGTTGTACTCGGGCTCATCTCCACAGTCGACAAATCGATTCGGAATCAGCCCCTGATTCATCTGAGAAGCGTAGTCCCGAAGAATCTTCTTCGCGAGTTCGATTTGACCGTTATGAAGGCAGATTCCAGGGATGCTGATCATCGTATCGCGTCCCCAATCGGTGAACCACGGATATCCCGCGATTATCGAGGAGCGCTCCGGAGTCTCGACAATGAATCTGTCGCAGGCTTGCCGCAGAACTTCGGCCATACCGGACGCCTTCCCGGGCATCTTGGTGATTTCTTGTGGCGGAGATTCATCACCTAGCGATGCGACAACGACCGCTTCCTCGCCTGGTAGAAGCTCGTACTTCAGTTCGCACGGACAAAATTGATCGTCGCGAGCATCGAGACCTCGCTCGATCTCACGTTGATGCTCGAATCGGAAGTACCAGCCGACCGTCGGCAACCTAACCGCGCCGGGATGAAAAAGGATCAGGGATTGTCCTTGGTGCTCGATGATCGTCCGGTCTCTCGGAAAAACCTGGGTATGAGGGTAATCATCCGACTGGCGAAAATTCTCGTGATAGAACTTGTGCTGGACCAATGGCCGGAGACTTAGCCCAATCCCCTTGGTGCCGATGTTCTTGTACCGAATGGTCACGGCGTTCTCGCCTTTGTGGATTAGAACTGTCTTTTCGATCGCTACGCCAAGAGCCTTGAAGGTCCATTGAACAAACTCGGATGTCGCAATGAACTTGTCGATGTACTGGTGCCCTTCGGGGTTGATCGCGCCTTGATACTGATTACATGAGAGGCCGATCGGATTGCCATCTGCCTGAACGAAAGCCTCAATGTTCCCGAGCAGCACCATTCGGTGAGCAGGTGCAGGTTCGGCGGCGACCAAGAGACCATGATAGCGTCGCTGATTTGAGCCTGAAACGGTGCCCATCGCAAATCCACCGATGCCGTTGGTCAGGATCCATTCACGCCGAGAACTCAAATCAAAGTTCCGACATTGAGCGGCATCCAAGGTAGTAATCATGGCGACCCCCATAGTGTACTAGGATTGGTTCTCGCGGAAATACCTGAATGTACGGATCGACATTGATTCCTTGCACCTGTACTAGGATAACAGTGGTTCTAATCGCGGCATTTAGTCATCGAGCAGCACCGAAAAGGCGAGCTCACTTTTGGAGAACCATGTTAATTTCCGACGCGAAGAAATATATCGGCAAGATCGTTGACCTAGAGTATGTGGATCGAGCAGGGGCAACTCACGTTGACCGCACTGAGGTCTTTGATGTCACGTTCATCGCGCTGTATGGTCCGTGTATGATCACGGACTTGGGAGACATTCGACTCGACCGAGTTTCGAACGTCACTCTTGTTACGGAACAGCTTTCTGCGTAGCACGCTACGCGTCAAAGCTCATGGCTTAGCGGAATCGCTCCCGGTCTTCGGATTTGGGGGCGATTCTCGTTCTACTTTCCTTTTGCTCAGCCGGTCAAAGAAGTCGTTCATGCGCAATCGTATGCCGAATTGAACCTCGCGCGGGACTTGGCGATAAGTGAAAAATGGTTCGAACGAGCCGGCAACAAATGCCACCGAGTACTCCACGTCGTACCAGGCCTTTCGGTCCAAGTCGTATTTGATCAGCCCGCTTGCAAAAATAGAACCGAAGTCAAAATCGCTGCGCAAATTCACCGAATTGCGACTGTAAAGGTGATCGAACCCAAACGTTGGTGTTCCAGTCTCAAACGTTCGCGAATATCCGATACCGAAGGTGCCGAGGTTGCCAATATTCGAGGTTGCAACCGCGCTCGCCCGAAGCCAAGAGTACTGATTATCCTTTTCAATGGCCGAGTTGCCATCTAGGCGGATATAGGCGCCTAACCCGTTACCGAAGTCAAAATTGCTCGAATGGGCGATCAGCTGAATCAGCGCGCGGTCAACGTAAGAATCGGACACCTGGCCACGAATTCGCTGGAGTCGCAATTGTCCGAGCAATCCGCCATCGCCGATTGGCCCGCTCATTTCGTAGGCGATGTCGAACGGCTTACTCAGTTCCTCCACATCGGATTCTCGCCCACGGGTTGAGAGGTTCCAATACGAACCCGCTGAAAATGTCTTCCGAGGCGCCCTAAAGCTGCGAGCTTCACGCTCCTTGTTTGGAACCAAAATGGAATCGATCCAACTGTCAAAAAGTCGATCGCCACTATCTGGTCGTGTGGTGAGCCTACCAATCTGGTTTTCGGCAGCAATCGGACTGCTGGCGATTTCGATGGAACTGGATGGAAGCGCCTTTGGCAACGTGGCGATCTTGCCAGTGATGCTGGTTTGAGAACCGAGCATGAACGCGCTATTCCACCCGACTCCGAGTCCGAGTCCACGCTTATAGTTGATCGCCGGAAGCCTGAATCCGATCACCCTCGTATCGAGCGAGAAGTTGTAGTAAGGCACTGTGCCGAGCGATGTGCCAAAAAGCTTGAATGTTGGCTTGATTGCCCTTCCAGATTTGCCTGGAGTGAGCGTCAACCGCTTGGCACCAAGTTCAAATTCTGGGGGGTGGGTCTTGGACGGCGTCCCATTCACGTCGTACAGAATCCAGTTGTTGGGCGCGATCTCGATCTTGGACATGCGGAGCTTCATTCCGGCGACGTTCGCATTCACATTGCTCGCGACACCAGTTCGCTTTTCCCAGTTGAATTCTAGGTTTTCGCCTTCAAGCGTTCCGTCGGGGTCGATGAGCCTGACCTTCCCGACCGCCTTCCCGGACTTGTTCGCGTAATCCAAGAAAAGCTCTTCACACTTCAGGACTGTTTGCCCGTAAGTGGCGGTAACTCCGCCCCAAAACCGGACCGTCTTCCCTTCGTTTTGGATTTCTTGGAACCTGAACTGAACTTGAATCCCGTCATTGGAGACCTCTTGAACAGAGACTGCCGGAACCTTAAAAAGATCTGGAGTCACGTATTTGGGGATGGCCGCTAGTTCAAGCATGGCGAATGACGGAGTGTACCGCTGAACATTTTTTCAAAAAATTGTAGAAATCCGAACACTCAGAGTCCTAGGACTTGTCGTAGAATGTGAGGCATACAGATGTTTAACGCTGGGTTTGCACAATCGTTATCTATTAGAGCTCTAGAAGACGCAAGATTCTTGGAGCGGTGCCGTCGTGGCGATGAAGTCGCTCTCGCGGCGCTTGTAGATCGACACCGAAATCGGTTGATTCGAGTGGCATCCAACATCTTGCGCGATGTCAATGAAGCAGAGGACGTCGCACAAGAAGCATTCCTCAAAGCGTTTCGGGAGCTAGGCAATCTTCGGGATGACCGCGCCTTTGCTGGATACATCTATCGAATCTGCGTGCGGCTGTGCATGGACAAACTCCGACAGCGACGCGCAGAGCCTGCCGAGTTTGATTTCGTCGACAATGCCAATGGGTCTTTAGTCGAAAATAAGATCGTTGTCGAAAAGCTTCTGAACCAACTCACTGAGGACTTACGTACTACTCTTGTCCTTCGCGAGATGGAGCAGTTGAGCTACGAAGAAATTGCCGAATATATGGGTGTGCCTGTTGGAACAGTTCGAAGTCGACTTCACGTCGCTCGCGAGAGGTTCCGCAAGCTGTGGCTGATTGCAAATAAGGAAACACCGCTATGAATTGGTTGAGATTGAACTGGAAGAGTAAGAAATGCAAAGACTCAGGCGAAAGTTTTGAGTTCTCGCAAGTCTTGCTTGAATCTGCAATCCAGCCGGAAGTCGATGCGGAGCGATTTGATCGCAAACTGTTTCGCTTGCACCACGTTTCATCGGTGAAGCGAACGGCAACCTACTGGTCTCCAGCAATTTTCGGAGCTGGCGTCGCTGCTGTGGCGCTGCTTGCCGTGCTTCAGTTGATTTCTCAGTCCAGTACGATCAAGCCGATCAAGACTTTCTCGAGCGAATCTGCTATGTCACGGTCTGGCGGACCAATCGTCTTGCCAATCTCGGAGAATCCTAACAGTTCTTATATCCGATGAGTACGCCGTCTAGGCTGTTTCTGGGGCTCCTTTTGGGGGCCCTTTTTGTGTTATTGGTGCACCCAATGACGCGGCCTTTGTACGCGATCGGATTCTGGATGCAAGGCGAATCGCCTGTCGCCACCACGTCACCTTACTTTCTAAACAATGTTAGCCAGGCGCCAACAACTTCGAGGCCAGAAGAGCTCGCGTACTTGCTTCTCATCGCGTCGAGCCAAAGACCAAAAGTTTCGAATTCGCTGGAAAAGTCTTACCGCTATCTAGCAAATTGCGCGGTCGGCTTTGGTGAAGCTGAATACGGCAACGCCTACTGGTTCCAGATCGCTGCGCTGATGTACGACCGCGCTGGGGACACAAGTTCTGCACGATCGAGTTGGCTGAAGGCGTCTACCTTGGATCGTTGGGACGATTTACAAACGCTCCGCCTTCAAACGCTCGCGCAACAATTCCAAATTGAGAATGGACGCACGATGGCATGGCCCGACCCGCTACTCATTCTGGAACGAAACACGGCGCAGGTCCTGGAATTGCGCAGGTATGCCACCAAGATCGTGAATCAATACCCAAGCGACTATCAGCTTCGGTTTGCGACGCATCGAAATGGAGTTTTGATTCGTGAAGGCGCCCGCTCCATTCGGACAGGGATTTATGGTGTCCAAGTGATGCAGGCCGCGACGAGCCCAACAGAATTCAATATGGCGACAACCTACGGCACTAGGCTCAAAGCCCGGCAGAAGTTTGTCGATGAACTGCGCGGCGCCGGATTCCAATCCGAAGCAACACTTGTTGAGCGAGATTCGAGAGTTGCGGACGCATGGCAAAACGTGGTGGAGTCGGACGAAAACGCTGAAAGACGAACTTTGCTAACTTGGGCCTCCCTCATGAGTAGCGCACTGCCGGGAGGGTTCCTCATCATGTCCATTTGGGGTGTGGTCGTTTGGTTCGTTGGGATTCTAATGTTCCGGTTTGGGCCGCTTAAGCCTAGTCCAGACTATGTCCGCGCGCCACTATTGGGGATGGTTTTCGGATACCTGGTCTACTCGGCGACCGGGCTGGTTTGGCCTTCGATGTGGGCGGTTCTCTCTATCGCGTTCTTTGTTTTTCGTGCAGAGAACTTGAAGTCATCTTTGCCAGATTCCCTTCCCTCGCCCCAGAGGGTTACATTGAACCTAGTAACCCTATTCGTTGCGCTTCCGATGCTGGCATTTTTGCTAGGGGTAAATCGCGCTGGTCGTGAGCTCCTACCGATCTTAGAAATCCCAGCAGAATATCGAGCGGGATCGACTGTGCTGATCGGGCTTTCCATCATCTTCTTCAGCATTGCAATGTTTAGCTCTGCGATTTGGGCGATCTTAGAAAAGCGAGCACATGTTCCCTACTTGGGGCTCGTCTTCCAGAAGATCGGCAGGAACTTTGCCGTGTTGTTTTCTTTGGCAAGCGTGGTCTTTGCTCCAATCTGCCTCATTGCGGATCACCAGATTCACTCACATTTGGAAAAGATCATGATCAACGAGCCAAACTACACGATGAGCCGATGATGGACAGTTTCGAATCCCTCTTTGAATCCAAAAACAAGTTGATTGCCGATTTGGAAGCGAGTCCATCGGGTGCGGAGTGGTGTCAGCGATACACCGAACTTGTCGACCGAGCAATCAAGGTTGTCTTCGATAGTTCAGTTCAAAAAGTCGGGAATGTGCCGGTGGCTGTTGTCGCTTGTGGTGGTTATGGCCGCAGCGAGATGGCCCCAAATTCTGACGCAGATATCTGCCTGATTCCGCTCAATGAGACCGACCCAAACCTCGATGACTTCATCAAGTCCTTGGCGTCTGGTTTTCGCCAACTCACTTCATCTAGCTTGAATCTCGAAATCGATCGGGGCTACAAGCTGATTTCCGATGCCCCGACTCTCGATCCGGTATCTCGATCAAGCTTGCTCGATGCTCGGCTTGTTGCCGGTTCAAAAGCAGCGTTTGATCAGTTCTTTGATTCCTATTGGGAGTCGTTTGGGGTAGGCGAATTCATCCACCAAAAGCTAAAAGAGCGGCAGGCGGTTTATGCCAAATCGAACGCTTCACATCTTGTTGTCTGCCCAGATTTGCGCGATGGGGCTGGTGGACTACGCGATCTCCACACGGCAAATGCAATCCGAATGGCAATCGGAATGCGGTCACTTCCGCAATCGTCTGCATCGAACACAGTTCTTATGGCGAGGAACCTACTTCATCTTGTCAAGGGTGAAAAGCGTGATGTACTAACGCACTCTGCCCAGCCTGAACTTGCCAAGATGCTCGGTTTGACGCCGCCCGAACTCATGAACTCGCTGATGCGTGCATTGCTAGCGATCCACGAAGAATTTGAGGCTGCCAGAGACCTCATTCACACCGCGAAGTTTAAATTAAGTGAAGGCGTGGTTGCCATCAGCGGCGAGGCTCGAGTTTTGCCAACGGCGAGCCAGAGTGACGCGGCGGTCGGATTGATGCTCGCGCACAAACTCGGACTGAAGATTTCTAGGATTGAGGTCAAAACAACGCCAGAAATCAACGGCAATCAAGCGATGAACGCAGTCCTAGAAGGTGAAGTCGTTCTACGCCGCTTGGACCAATGTGGCCTTCTTGGTCAGATGTTTCCAGAGCTTGAAGCATGCCGCACCTTAGTTCCCGACGACATCAGCCATCGGTTTTCGGTGTTTGAGCACTCGATGCAAACGGTCGCTCAACTGGACCAGCTTCGAAATAATCCGGACTTCGCTTTTGTGTGGCATGAACTAGACGACGTCGGAATCTTGTTCCTCGCGGCGTTGCTCCATGACATCGGCAAGGCGGATAAATCGGGGCCGCACAGTGACACTGGAGCGAAGCAAGTCGCCTTGATCGCCAACAGATGGGGACTAGACGAAAACCGGGCGGCACTTTTGAGATGGCTGGTGCAAAACCATCTTTTGATGTCCCACACAATCCGCGTCAAGGACGTTCTTCATCCGACTACTGCAACTGAATTTGCACAGCAAGTCGGGTCCAGAGAGCAACTCGCCGCCCTGACTTTGCTCACTCAGGCAGACGCTTCTGCGGTCGGGCCGGACGTCTGGACACCAGCGCAGCAGACCTTTTTGTTAGAACTGTTTCGCAGGTCGCTCAACCACTTCCGAGAAGAAGGCGCGGCTAGATTTGATGCGGAGGAATATCGCCGCCAAGCCAAAGCCAGTCTCAAGCGAGCCCAATATTCTGAGGAAGAGATCACCGCCTTCACCGATCTACTGCCGGCGCATTATCTCGTATCTACGCCACCGGATCTTCTGGCACTACACCGGGAGTTTGTGCACCGAGCATCCCAAGGCGAGCTTGTCATTTCCTTTGAGCACAAGGTCGAACACGGATTCACGGAGCTCACCGTCGCGAGAAGTGACTCTCAGGGCTTGCTCAGCCTCATATTGGGGGTTCTATATGCGTTCGACGTAAATCTAATCAGCGTCAGGGCGATGACCACTCAGGGCGACTCTCCGATTGCACTGGACACCTTCGTGATCTCGTATCTCAACAAGCCTGTTCCGAACAATACGGCAGATACGATTCAAAAGAGTCTTCGAAGCGTGTTGAACAATCCCGCCGAGCTTCAGACGCTGCTGGCCTCGAAAGAAAAGACATCTGACCTCAGCGCGGGGAGTCCCGAAATCCACTGGCACCCGGGCGATCCTGGGATTCTGGAGGTGCGAGCCAAACGCGGGCAAGGGCTGGCGTACCGCATCAGCCGCCGAATATCGGAATGCCAATGGAACATACAAAGTGCTCGCGTCGGTCAGTGGGCCGGCAAATCCACGGCGTCGTTTAGCCTCACTCAACCTTCTGGCAAGCCGATATCTGAGGCCGATTTGCAGGAACGCTTTTGGCCAAAGGTATCATCTTAGGTCAACCTATGAATGTTATCGTCTTCGGATGCGGTCGGACGGGTGCAGCGCTTGCGTTGCAACTGGCACACCAACACCAAGTCACCATTATCGAACAAAATCCGGACGCCCTTCGGCGGCTCGGGCAACGACACAATTGCAAGATTGTGATTGGGAGTGGCATCGACGAAGATGTACTCGTTCGCGCGGGAGTCGAGAATTGCGATGCATTTTTTGCGGTCACGCGGGGCGACAATACCAATTTGATGGCCGCGCAGGTCGCCAACATCAACTACAAAGTTGAAAAGATCTGCATCCGTGTAGCCGATCCTAACCGGGCAGAGGCTTATCGAAGGCTCGGGTTCTACTGCCTTACACCGAGCTTGATCATGGCTGGAATGATGCGCGACTGGATTCTGGGTGAGCCGATCCAAGTTGCTGACACCTACAACACCCTGATCAAAGAACTGGAGGTGATGTAACAGATGTACATGATTCTAGTCGGCGGCGGTAACGTCGGACTCCAACTCGCCAAACGACTTCAAAACCAGGAGCACGAAGTGCTCTTGATGGAAAAGGATTCGCGGCAAGCCCAGCGGCTCGCATCGGTCATTGGCGAAGATTCAGTTTTCCTGGGCGATGGCTGTGAAGTTGCCACACAGAAAGCAGCGGGGTTCAACCGTGCAGACGTCGTTGTTGCGGTCACCGGTGAAGATGAAGACAACTTGGTCATTTGTCAGATGGCGAAAGCGGTTTGGAAAGTGGACCGAGTTTTGGCCCGCGTCAACGACCCATCACACGAAGAGATTTTCCGTAAAATCGGCGTGAACGATACGGTCAGCGCGACTGCGATTATCTTCTCGCTCTTGGATCAGCAAATCTCGATGGATGACCTGATTCCGGTTGGCGCCTTGGCTAAAGGCAACATTGAGGTTGTGGAAGCCGTTCTTTCGTTGCGAAGTCCGCTTCTTGGCAAAAGTGTTCGATCAGTTCAGCTGCCGCCTCAAACAAATATCGTGGCAATGCTCCGCAACGACCAAGCGATTCTGGTTTCTGGCGATACGATCTTCGAGACCGGCGATACGCTGGTGGCAGTTTTGCCACGCGAACGAGCTTCAGAACTTCGCGAATTGCTCTCGCCAGTCCACTAAAAATAATGAGACAACAAAAAAGCTCCCCACTGATTCGGTGGAGAGCTTTTCTAATATCAAGAGCAATTTACGAAAGCAATCGGCTCGGATTTTCGAGGTAATCGCGTACGACGTTCATGAACTTCGCACCGATCGCGCCATCAATCACTCGGTGATCAAACGACCCGGTGATGTTCATGCGCATGCGGACTTCGATCTCGTCATCTGCGTTAACCACAGCAACCTTCTTCGCCGTGCCGATAGCCACGATCGCCGCGTTCGGTTCATTGATAATCGCAGTGAAGCTATCGACGTTCAGCATTCCCATGTTGCTGATGCTGAAGGTGCTGCCAGACATCTCGTCAGGATGGAGCTTGCCATCGCGGGCTTTCTTGACGAGTGACTTTGCCGCTTCGCTAATCTGGCGAAGACTCAGGCTTTCGGTGTTCTTGATCACAGGAACCAGAAGGCCGTCGTCCACCGCCGCAGCGACGCCAACATGAACGCTGCCGTAGCGCAGGATATGGTCGCCCTGATAGGTAGCGTTGACTTCTGGCATGTCTTGCAAAGCCAGAGCGCAAGCCTTTACCACGAAATCGTTGACGCTAACCTTGCCACTTTCTTCCTCTTCAAAGATCTCGCGGAACGCCATGATCCGCTCCAGATCGACTTCGAGCGTCACATAGAAGTGAGGCACGGTAGATTTGGAATGCCCTGTTCTTTCAGCGATGATCTGTCGGAGCCGATTGAGCGGCACCTTGGTATCGGCAGCAGAACTCGCGACTGGGGCAACGCTTGGTGCCGACTTCGCGGCACTCGCTGGTTTGGCATCGCGCACGTCCTTTTCGACGATTCGCCCGCCGGGGCCCGATCCAGAAATAGTGCCCAGATCAACGCCGAGTTCCTCAGCAATCTTTTTTGCAAGCGGGCTGGCCTTGATTCGCTCGCCATTTGAAGCGGCCACTTTAGTTTCAGCAGCGATCGGCTTCGATTCAGCCGCGGGCTTTGCCGTTTCTTTGGCGGCTGGCTCTGCCGGAGCGTCGGCTGAGAAAGTTTCGCCGTCTTTCAGCAATACGGCGATGCGCTTGCCCACGGGCACGGTTTCACCTGGCTTGAGGGTTACAGCGGTGAGTGTTCCGCTTCCTGGGCTTTCAAGCTCCAAGGTGGCCTTATCGGTCTGAATGGTGCCGATAACTTCGCCCGTTCTGACTTTTTCGCCTTCCTTTTTCAGCCACTCAAGAAGGGTTCCTTCTTCCATTCCGTCGCCCATTTTGGGCATGATCACTTCGGTCATTTGGTCTAAATTTTCCTAGTTTTCAGTCCGGGCGCCCCGTTGCGCGCGCTGAATGCGTTCCCAAACAGGATACCAGCGTTATGCTCCAATGTTTTGAAAAGCGAGCGCTGCTGCTCCTTTGATTCCGGCATCGTCGAGCAACTCTGCAGTGACGATTTCGCAATCATGAAATAGGGACGGGATGGCAACGTTTCTCGCCGCAGATTTGATTGCATCCATGAAGGTGTCGCCTGCCTTGGCAATCTGCCCACCGATCGCGACGATATCTGGCGCAAAAATATTGATGAACGAACCGACCCCAACCCCCATGTAGGTGCCAACCTCGGTGAACACCTCGACTCCAACTTCATCGTTTTGCCGTGCAGCTTCCGCGATGATTTGCGGTGTAATTCGGCCTAAGTTTCCTTCTACAAGGTCCCAAATCTTGCTACTTCTCCCACGCTGAAGGCGGTACTGAGCCCGCTTGACGATTGCGTCGCGCTGACAATACGCTTCCAGTGAGCCATATGAGCCAGCAGTTGCATCGAGTCCGCCGTGTTGGACGATCATATGCCCAAGTTCTGCGCCGCCAGCATTTCCGCCTATCAGGAGGAGCGGCCCAGCCGCTTGCCCCATCACAGACTTCGGTGCCATCACCACACCTCCGCCGATTCCCGTACCGACAGTGATCAAAACCAAGCAGGAAGCGCTATTGCGCCCAGTTCCATACCGATATTCACCGATGGCGGCCATGTTGGCGTCGTTGCCCATGTAAACCGGCAAGTCCAATTTGTCTTGCAGCATCTTCTTGAGCGGAACATCCCGCCAAGACAAGAAAACACCGTCGACTTCCCGCCCAAAGTTTGGTGCCCAGCGAACAAGTCCTTCCGCATCATCGATATGCCCAGGAACCGCCAATCCAATCGCCTTAACTTCACCTTTGGCTTCCTGGATCGCCTCTCGAACCGTGTTCGTCACGGCATCGACGATGGCATCAGTCCCCTGTTGGGCAAGCGATGGGTTCTTTCGATAATCCCCTGCCACATCGCCATTGGCATAGATCGCTTGGGCGCGAACATTGGTTCCGCCGAGGTCAACTCCGATTACACACGCTTCAGACACAAATTTATTATGATGCGAACCAACTTTTGTTACCGTTCTCGTCGTATTCTCAGAGAGCACTATGACGCCCGCTGAAGTTTCCAGAATTGCCAAGCAGATGATTTCTGCCCTCGACACCGTGATCGTGGGGAAATCGGCCCAAAACAAACAGGCGGTACTGGTGCTGTTCTGCGGGAGCCATTTGCTGATCGAAGACGTTCCCGGAGTTGGGAAGACAACACTCGCCAAGGCACTAGCGAAGGTCTCAGGTGGGCAATTCAGCCGTATTCAGTTCACACCAGACCTGCTCCCTTCCGATGTGACCGGTACATCGATCTACAACCAGAATTCGCGGGAGTTTGAATTCCATAAGGGGCCGTTGTTTGCGAACGTGGTTCTTGCGGACGAAATCAACCGAGCTTCACCCAAGACTCAATCCGCGTTGCTAGAAGCGATGGAAGAGCGAACTGTGACGGTAGACGGCGTGGAAAGATCGGTTCCATTGCCGTTCATGGTGATCGCGACCCAAAACAACGTCGAAATGGCTGGAACGTTTCCGTTGCCAGAAGCGCAGATGGACCGATTCTTTGGTCGAATCAGCCTCGGTTACCCGAATCGTGAAGTCGAACGCGAGATGTTGGCCGCCCAGCGAGAAGCTCATCCCCTCGAAGAGTTACGGCCCGCGGTTTCCTCTGAAGAACTGTTACAAATCCAGCGCGCGATCCGGCAGATCACCATTGATCCGTCAGTTCAAAACTACGTGGTTGAGGTGGTGCGAGCAACGCGTGAACACAGCCACATCTATTTGGGTGCTTCGCCCCGAGCCGCGCTACATCTACAACTAGCGGCTCAAGCCAGCGCCTGTCTCGAAGATCGCACCTTTGTGACTCCTGATGACGTTAAGGCCTGCGCGGTCCTCGTGCTTGCACACCGAATTTTGGTGCGCGGAGAATCGCGAACTCAGTTGGGCGGCAGCGAATCTGTCATTCACTCGATTCTGAAAACAGTTCCTGCACCAGTTCCGGTCCGCTAAATGAAAAACGCTGCCACCCTGACGCTCACCGTCGCCAGCGCATTCCTTGCTGTGGTGGCTCTTATGGTGAATTCCCCAGCCCTGTTTTACATGGGGCTGGCTCTGATCGTGACGATTTTGGCGGCGAAATTTCAGGCCAGATACGCAGTCCGAGATTTGCAAATCAGCCGTATGGCACCCAGCACCGCGCAGATCGGCGAACCCGTCACCGTAATGTTGGGCATCAGAAGCTTGAGGAAGCTTACGCGCCCCCTATTGCTCGTGCAAGATCAAGTGCCGAAGCGATTGAAGCGCGATTGGTTGTTCCATCCGATCCCTGTTGCGCCGAGCTATCAACAGGAAGTCGTGGTCAAGTATCAGTTCGTGCCGAAACGTCGCGGGCAGTTTGCTTGGGACGAAGTGACCATCGTGGGAAGCGACGCTCTCGGCTTGGCGACCAGTACCTTCACATACCAGGCAGATGCCGCGAATCTTAAGGTTTTCCCTGCCCCCTTACCGTTTGATTTGGATTTGAATCTGAGCGGCGGTTTTGGTTCGGATGAATCTACAGCCCAGCGCAGCGCGGCCAACTCATTGGACACCCGTGGAGTTCGAGAATATGTCCGAGGTGATCCTAGAAAGCTGATTCACTGGCGCAGCACGGCGAAAACTGGCGAGCTCAAAGTCAAGGAGTTCGATGCTAGAACCAACACTCAAGCCACGATCTTCATCCAAAAGTCTCTTGGCACGGAGGTGATGTTCCAAAACGAGTCATCGCTCGATTTGCTTTGCGGGCATGCCGCGTTTTTGATCAGCAAGCTTCTGCCATTAACGAATCAAATCGTTCTCGGCGGCTTTCGCGAGTCGTTGGGCAAGAACTTGAGCACGTACCTAGACGCCTTATCTGGGATCGCCGCCACCGATACCGAGCCTCTTTCCGAGACGATCAAATCCTCGGGGGCAGGCGGAGAAATCTACATCTTTCTGAGCGTGACGGACACAGGATTGCCGCAAGCAATTCGGGCGTTATCGGGTGCCAACTGCACCGTTTTCGTTCTCCCGACTAAGCAATCGGATTCGGCCTATCAGAATCCTGGATTCATGGACGAAGTTCAACGCGCAGGCGCTAGGGTGAGGCTACTCCCCGTTCCGGAGGTCAAATGAAGCGGAATCCATACGCCATTTCGACGCTCGACTACATTTTGAGCGCGGTCAGTACGAGTTGCGCTCTCATCGTCGGCGGGCACTCGATTCGAAATCCGCTTGCAGGATATGTCCTCGTCGTTATGAACGTGATCGGGCACTTCTTGGCACCGAAAATTCGGCAACCGTCCAAGCAGCTCTTCACTTTCAATGCTGATGCTGTTTGGCTAGGCGTGACGAGTTTGTTTTGCGTTTTCTTAGCGGTTCCGATGAACCGATTGTTGCCAAACGACGGCTATCCCGAGCAACTACTCCAAACCGGAATTCTCTCTTGGGTGATTGCGCTTGGCGCATTGTTCGCTTGGCGAGATTCGACCCTGTTATTCCTCGCCGTACCAGGAATTGCGCTGTTTGGACTTGTAGGTGCCTATGATACGTTTCAAGCCACTCCGTTGCTATTCTTCGTGTTTCTAGCTTCGGCTGGCACGCTATTCTCGCGCTCCAACATTCGGCATATGTTGACTCTCGCGGAGCGTGCTGGCGAGCCGGATGTCAACAAGCTTCGTGCCTACGCCTGGAAATCTGTCGCGGGCCCGGAGTGGGCATTTGGTTCGGCGGTGATCGTGATTATTCTGAGCGCGCTTGGCGCCCCGATTATTCAAACGACGATGCAAGATGTGACCTCGCCGTTTCGAATCAGCATGCGCAATGCAGTCGCCGGAACCCCGACGAGCTCAAATTCTGACCTCAGCGGTGCGGGATATCGCGTGGGACAGGGCCCAATGGGTAAACCGAGCGATCGCCCGGTGCTTTTGCTGACCGCGAAGAATGTCGAATACTTGCGTTCTGACGCGCTGTACACCTTCCGTGGGCAGCGGTGGCGCAATCCCAATTTCCAATTCAGCGCGGTACCACAAGCGCGCAATGGCAGCTTCGTCACCAAGAATCTGATCCCTGAATTGGCGGAGATGAACAAAGCCAAGAGCATTCCATTCATCTTAGAGCCGATCGATGGTGGTGCGAATTCACTGATTTTCCCCGGAGTACCCGAAGAGTTTAAGTCTGGAGTATTCCGGGCAAACTTACGTTCGGACGGGATGGTGCAAGTCGGATTCGGATTGAACTCTCCAGGCATCACGGCAGGGTTCGTGCGCGTTCCAGACCTCACCAAAAAGCCAGTACGGTCAGTTCGCCCGGCGCTGTGGTCGGACACGTTTGACGAGTTTAGGATTTCAAGCAGAAGCGTCGAATTCCTCAAGAACGCCATCGCGGGCAAGATGACCGATTACGAGAAGGCAGAGGCGATTACAGAAGCGGTGGGCAAGCAAATCACTTATAACTTGCAAGCCGGTGCGGTTGCCGAGAACACGGATCTGGTTGATTCCGTCCTGTTCGACAAGAAGGAAGGCTACTGCGACCTTTTCGCGACCTGTACCGCCTTGCTCGCACGTGCGGCTGGACTGCATTCCCGGGTTGCGATGGGGTATTTGATTGACCCTCAAAGCATGGATGATGAAGACAAATACATCATCCGCGACCGCCATGCTCACATGTGGACTGAAATCTATTTTGAAGATTTCGGCTGGGTTCCCTTTGATGCGACTAGCTTCTCATCGGAAGTGCCAGGTAATGGCGTTGGTGAAAGCTGGCGCGAAGTCGAGCCGCTGTTCAGCCAAGAACGGATCGAGAAAATTGCGAACATCCTTTTGGGGCTAGCTGGAGTGGTGTTGGTGGGTGCCCTGCTCAAAGACACTTTGGCCAGGAAAATTTGGAAGAAAGTTCGCGTTGAAGGCACCGAAATCTTGGCGCGGCCGTACGTAGATAACGTCCTGTTCGCCATTGCGCAAATCGAGCGTGCGAGCGATACCCGGCGCAACTTCCCTGAAACGCCACGCGAATATCTCCTCCGTTTGGGCACCGCCTTCCCTACGGTCAAAATTCCTCCGGATTACATCGATTCGATCGAAGGATTACTGTTCGCTCCGCCGGATGCAGACAGTGCGGATTGGCTAAAATCGTTAGACCAAACGAGATCGATTGTGGAGCAACTTCGCATCGCTCTCAAAAACTCATGAGTTTTGATCTTCAAAAGGCGATTTCGGCTCCGGTCGTTCTAATTTACGGTTCAGAGGACTACCTCCGGCGCGAGGCTTTGGCACTAATATCAGAAGCTGCCGAACTCGGCCCAGACGACTTCGACTGTGAAGTCGTCACAGGCGCACAGATGCCCGTCCAAGAATGGCTGGGATTGGCTTCGACGGTCCCGTTCCTGGCGACGAAGCGCACCGTGATCGTCAAGGACGCGCTTTCAGCGGACCTGTCTTCATTCTCAAAAGACAAGAATCCGCTCACGGGAATCTCGGAATTCAGCCGAATCATTCTCGTCGCTCAAGAGGACGCAGGATCAACGGGAAGTGACCGCGGGCGAAAGGCTAAATCGAACCTGACTCTGTGGCAAAACTGGGTCAAGCAAGCTAAGGGCATCCTGATACCCTGCGAGGTTGACGAAAAGGACCTGATCAAGCTCATCCGGTCTCAGGCGAATCAACGCGGATTCAGCATGAGCATTTCGGCATCAGAGATGCTCATCGAAATGTGTGGTTCGAACTACAGTAAGGCGTTGAGCGAACTTGATAAGCTAGTGTTCTACTGCACCGAGAGTAAGGAGATTCGCGAATCCGATGTTCAATTGGTTGTCTCAGCCAGCCGCGAATGGAATATCTGGACGCTGATGAACGCGATCCGTGACAAGAAGATATCCGAAGCACTCAAGCAACTGCGAATCTTGATTGGTAGCAACAAGAAGCTCGAAGACACTGCAATTTCCCAACTCCTGCCCGCGTTCAGCAGGCACTTTCGACTGCTCTACCAAGCTCGGTATTGCCTTGATCACCACATCGACCCGATGCGAGTACCGGATAATGTGAGCGCTTTGATGCCCGAAAAGAACAGCTTGGCCGATCAAAAAGAGATGGTAGCGAAGCGCATTGTCGCCCAAGCGCGAACATTGCGAATGGACCAGATTACGAATTGTTTGGAAGAAGTCGCGCGCGCCGATGCACGCCTAAAAGGATGCGAACCAAGCGCGTCTAGCCTAGATACTCTAGAACAGCTGCTCTTTCGAATCTCGGTTCGAATCTGAGATACAAAAAGCCCTTGATGAATCACCAAGGGCTTTCAAATTGACTAACAGGAATTAGGCTTCGACAGCTTCTGCTTCTGGTTCGCTGGCTTCAGGAGCCTCTTCTGCGACCGGAGCGGCAGCTTCAACATCCAATTCAGGGTGAGCAGGGTCGAACACTTGAACGGTGATGTGAGCGTCCACGTCTCGGTGAAGATCAACCATAACAGCGTGCTTGCCGATTCGCTTGATTGGCTCGATGAGGCAGACATCCTTCTTTTCGACATCGACGCCAAGTTCCTTCTTGATGGCATCAGCGACATCTTGCGAGGTGATCGCACCAAACAGCTTGCCGAGATCTCGACCAACCTTTCCTTCGATCTTGATCAATTGACCATCGATCTTGGCCTTGGTTGCTTCGGCAGAAGCCTTGGTTTCGGCGAGCTTAGCTGCCATTCGCTCATTCTTTCGATCCAAGGTCTTAAGTTGACCGCGATCAGCAAAAATGGCCAGTCCCTTTGGGAACAGATAATTTCGGGCATAGCCGTCTTTGACGGTAACCACCTGACCGGTCTTGCCGAGCTTTGGCACGGTTTGGTTCAGAATGACTTTCATGGTGTTGTAAATTCCTTTTTCAGCGCCGGATACCGATTCCGATAGATGGCGCAGCTCGATTAAATATCCTTTCGACACCGATCCAACCAGTCATATCTTTATTGAGGCTGAAACTTGCCCTCAAATCCAATCTCGGTTTATTGACATCAAAAAGGTCGCCCCGAATAATCGAACCGGGCGCGAGTGAATACTTTACCCCAAGTCCAGGCTTAGATGCATACACTCCATACCGGATTTCTGTACGACTATTGGATGGGCGTCCAACTTGCGCAATCAACTTGTTACCTTCAAAGGCGTCGTAAATTCCCAAATAGAGGTTTTCGCCCTTCATTGGCAGGTTAGCTTCAAAGTCAGTGCGGAACCGACCGGGAGAGGTTTCACGAGTGACCGTGGTCTCGTACCCCATTCCCTTGCCTAGCCCGCTGCTTTGCCCGATGCCTGCGACCGAACCCAACGTCTTGTCAAATTTTTGAAGGACGCCACTGAGTTCATCGGCCAGCTTGCTCGCCTTCTCTGCGATTTCGATCGCCTTTTCGCTCAAAGTGATGCCGTTCTTGGTCATCACTTCGGCATTGTTCGCGATTCTAGTCCCGGTTTCGGTCATCGTCGCCGTATTTGCGAGAATGTCCTTCATCGGCTTTTGAAGCTCAGGATCATTCACGGTCTTCTTGAGATCGTTGATCAGTGCAGTCGAGGCCATCATGGTCGAGTTCATCTCATCCATGATCCGATTGATTTTGCCTTCCATTTCTCCGCTACTCGCGACCTTGGCGATCACAGCAGTTGCTTGAGAAAGGTCGGCCATCATCATGTTTGCCTTCAGCAACGTGCTTCGGAGTGATGCCTGGTTTTGGGTCACAACACTGCTGAGATTTGCGGCGAGGGCACCGAACTCCGCGGCGGTTTTGTTGCTGGTTACCAGGAGGTTCTGTACATCGCTCTTGAGCTTTTGGTCTTCCAGAAGAGCTTGGGTGGCCTTCAAGGTGGCCGTCAGCGCTTTGATCGTTTCGCCGCTCTCTGGTGCCATCGATTCCAGCGGGCTGGTCATCTTTCCGGGAAGAACGGAGCCAACTTCGAGCGGCTGTGCTGAAGTCGTCACTGGAGGCTTGAGCAAAATCGGTCGATCACCGATACCGATTAAGCTATTAGGAATCTCTGCGATCGTGCCTTTGGGTAGCTCGATCCCTTTTTTGATCTCGAATGAAACTACGGCCTCACTCGCTCCAGCGAGTTGCACTTTGACAACCTGCCCGACGTTAACGCCCGAAAGCATCACAGGTGCGCCAGAGACCACCCCACCCGCATCGACAAACTTCGCCGAGTAGCCATCTTTGGACTCAGCAAAAATAGATCTGCCCAGCACGGCGTAGGCTCCGAGAACACACCCGGTGAAGCCAACAACCAACGCTCCTACTTTCCACGCGCTTTGCATCTTGTCGTTTCAGACGATCCGGCAAGAGATTTCGTACGACGCAACCGCATTAAAAGGTCAAGAACGTGCTGGAAAAGACCGATAGTCCCGGTAACGGCATCAAAAAAATCCGAATGGTAGACTTCAACTGGTAGATTCGCTGGGAGTTTTGAAATCGGCAATAGTCCTATTTCGTAGAACACTCCATGAACTCTCAGTGGTCTATATGGATGGGAACCCCTTTGGGGCAGCAGGAGGCTGAATAAACTATATGTGGCAACGCTTTACAGAACGAGCTAGAAAAGTTGTTTTTTACGCCCAAGAAGAGGCGCAGAAATTCGGTGAAGGATACGTTTCGACCGAGCATCTGTTGCTGGGCCTCGTCCGAGAGTCGGACAGTGTTGCTGCACGGGTCCTCGAAAGACTTGGGGTTTCATTGAGCCGAATCCGAGCCGAAGTTGAAAAGCAGCTTCCTCGCGGTGATGCTCGCCCTTCGCAAGAGATGACGCTGACGCCTCGGGCCAAGCGAGTCATTGATCTTGCCTACGACGAAGCTCGCAATTTGAACAACAACTACATCGGCACCGAGCACTTGCTCCTCGGCCTCATCCGAGAGGGCGATGGCTTGGCAGGACGTGTTCTCGCCAAGTTGGGTGTTGAATTGGAGCGCGCTCGCCGAGAAGTCGGGTCGTTGCAAGATAACGAAGGCACCAGTAGCTCCGGTGGATCATCGAAGGGCTCTGGCTCTAGCCGGCAGTCGGCGTCGAATCAAAACCAAGTCAAGACGCAAACCCTGGACGAATTTGGCCGTGATTTGACCGAACTCGCCCGCGAAGGCAAATTGGACCCAGTCGTGGGTCGTAACTTGGAAATCGAGCGTGTGATGCAAATCCTCACGCGACGAACCAAGAACAATCCTTGCCTCATTGGCGAACCTGGTGTTGGAAAGACCGCTATCGCTGAAGGCCTTGCCTTGCGCATCGTGTCTGGTGACGTACCGAACTTGCTTGCTGACAAGCGATTGATCTCGCTGGACCTTGCTGGTCTTGTCGCAGGTACGAAGTATCGCGGCGAATTCGAAGAGCGAATGAAGAAGGTCATGGAAGAGGTGCGACGCGCCGAAGGCCAGGTGATTCTATTCATCGACGAGCTTCACACCTTGGTAGGTGCCGGCGCAGCTGAAGGCGCGATTGATGCCAGCAACATCATGAAGCCAGCTTTGGCTCGCGGTGAACTGCAATGCATCGGCGCAACAACACAAGAAGAGTTTAGGAAGTACATCGAACGCGACGCTGCGCTGGAACGACGATTCCAAGCCGTCAAGGTTCGAGAACCAAACGAAGAAGAAGCGATTGACATTCTGAAAGGACTTCGCGAGCGATACGAAGCTCACCATAACGTTGAGATCACGGACGACGCGATCAAGGCTTCGGTGACGCTCAGCATGCGCTATATCTCTGATCGAACACTGCCAGACAAGGCGATCGATTTGATTGACGAAGCTGCTAGCCGAGTTCGGTTGCAACAGAGTTTGCCGCCGGCAGAAGTCCGTCAAGACAAGGTGAAGATCGCCAAGATGCGTTCGGAATACGACCACCTTGCTCGCCGAAACAAGGCAGAGGACGAGGTCGCTATCACCAAGCTACAAACTGAAATTGATGATCTTGAAAACAGCATCATCGAGCGTGAAGAAGCTTGGGAACTGGAAGACAAGCCCGATGCAGTGGTGGGCGAAGAAGAAATCGCCAGCATTGTACAAAGCTGGACTGGCATTCCGGTTACTCGACTGGTTGAGACCGAAAGCGCGAAGCTTCTCCGAATGGAAGATGACTTGCACATGCGAATCATCGGACAGAACGACGCTGTGAGCGCGGTTAGCCGCGCAATCCGGCGCAGCCGATCCGGCCTCAAGGATCCGAAGCGACCAATGGGTAGCTTCATCTTCCTTGGCCCAACCGGTGTCGGTAAGACGGAGCTTGCAAAGGCTCTTGCTGGCTACTTGTATGAGAAGGACACCAACATGGTCCGGCTCGACATGAGCGAGTACATGGAGCGGTTTGCGGTTAGCCGACTTGTCGGAGCGCCTCCCGGCTACGTGGGATACGATGAGGGCGGTCAGCTCACCGAGCAAGTTCGCCGAAATCCTTACTGCGTGGTTCTTCTCGACGAAATCGAAAAGGCGCATCCAGAGGTCTTCAACATCCTGTTGCAAGTCTTGGAAGACGGTCACTTGACCGACAGCCAGGGCCGCCAGGTGGACTTCCGCAATACGATCATCATCATGACTTCCAACGTCGGTGTAAGGCCGATCGAACTGGATAAGGCTCTTGGATTCAAGGATCAGAAAGAAGATCCTAACAATCCAAAGGTCTATGAAGCGATGAAGAACCGCATGTTGGAAGAAATGAAGAAGCTCTTCCGCCCTGAGTTCCTCAACCGTGTGGACGAAGTGATCGTATTCGAGCACTTGCGACGCGAAGAGATTCTGCGAATTGCTGACCTCTACCTCAAGCGGGTGAATCAGCAAGCGAAGGAGATCGGCATCACCATCGAACTCGGTGAAGACGTCAAGGACCTCTTGGTCAACGACGGATATGATCCGAACATGGGCGCCCGACCATTGCGACGCGCGGTTCAGCGATATATCGAAGATCCGTTGAGCGAAGAGTTCTTGATGGGCGCATTCGCCGAAGGTGACACGATCATCGCTAGCCTCGATCCAGAAAATCCAAAGAAGGTCGTCTTCAAGAAGAAAACTGAAGGCGGAAAGAAGAAGAAGGAGCTCGTTAAGAACTAACTCTTCCCTTCTGTGAATCGAAAGAAGAGTCTGGGGCAAGTCCCAGACTCTTCTTTTTTGCCCTAAATGGCATAATGCACCATAGGATGAGCCTGAAAATCGCCATATTCCAACCAGAGCCCGATGGGCATCACTTGGTCTATGTGCGGTACATCCTCGGCCCACTGCTTGCGGCTGGCCACACGGTTACTTTGGTCACCACCGATCGAGTGATTGAGAGCGTGGCCTTCGAAATGATAAAAGAAAGATTCGAAGGTCAGTTCTCCATCGTGAAAATGGAGGATGTCCCGACACCTGAATCTGCGGGCATTCGCGAAAAGCTCAGGGGCCAGTTTGGTCGCTGGAAGGCTTATAACAAGGCTTATCTTTCGTTACCGAAGCAAGATGCAATCTTCATGGTCAACTTGGACCGTGCAGATCACGCGATGGCGGTCAAGGGCTCACCATTTGGTCCCTCTCCCTACACTGGTTTCTTGTTTGGGCGGCACTTTCACCTTGCGGGAGGCGCACGCAACGCAATTGAGAAGATCTCGTTCCAGAGGCTCTTAAAGATTCCTAGCCTCAAATCGATCTTGGTCGTCGATCCTGAGTTCGCAGAATCACAGAAAGGGTCAATCGTCAGGTTCATCCCAGACGCGGCTTATATCGAGTTCGTAGATACCGAGCGATCACTACGGCGAGAGCTTGGAATTCAGCCTGAACAGCGTGTTTGCCTGATGTTCGGATCATTGACTCCACGAAAGGGAGTTGCAGAATTTCTGTCCGCGTTGGATTCGCCCGAGTGCCACCAAGATGTCGTTGGGTTGCTCGTCGGCAAGCAAGACGATGACGTTCAAAAATTGCTGCGCGAGAATCGGGCAACGCGACTAATCGAATCCGACCGGCTTTTCGTCTTGCCTGGATTTGCAGACAATGAAGTCCAATCGATGGCATTTACAGAATGCGATTGCGTCTGGGCGGGGTACATCGACTGGTTGGGTGGCAGCGGAGTCCTGGTCCAGGCAGCTGCGTCAGGAAAGCCCATTCTCGCGAACAAAGACGGTCATGTCGGGAAGGAAGTCCTCCAAAACGGTCTTGGCTTGGCAGTGGATATCCTCAATCCTGAAATGACCTCGCAAGCGTTGAACCAGTTGACCTCGCAAGCGTTGAACCAGTTGACATCGAAGGCGGAACAATACAAGGATGCTGGTTTGGCTTATGCGAAGGATCGTACGATTGAAACCTTTGCCAAAAGCGTCGTAGAATCCATTGAAGGGTGCGCCCAATGAGTGAACTGGATCCAAGAAAGAGAATTATCTTGAAGGCGGTGATTGTCGAGTACGTCGCCGAGGGAGAGCCAGTAGGCTCCGAACTGATTGCGACCAAATACGATCTTGGCGTGCGTGGCGCGACCGTTCGAAACGAGCTCGCCGAAATGAGTGAGATGGGATTGCTGGAGCAGCCTCACACGAGTGCCGGACGAATCCCAAGCGATTCTGGATACCGCTACTTTGTTGACCATATGGTTAACCCTGGCGCACCTGAAGAGGGCGAGCAATCTAGGATCGATCAGACCACACAGAAGGCTGAAATTCTCCGCGATCTCCTGCAAGACACCACTAAGCTACTGAGCCGGATGACGCACCAGCTCAGCGCAGCAAAACTCAGTACCGTCAGCAAGCAAGTCATCCGCAATGCCGTGGTGACCGCTCTTGGCGAACGAAGCGCGCTCTTGGTTGTTGTTCTCGGTAATGGCGATGTAGCAAACCGTCCACTCGAGATTCCAAAAGAAGTGACTCTGGCCGACTTTGGTGAACTCAACGATTGGCTGACCCGAGTCGTTGTGAATCAAACTCTGGGTGAGGTGAATAAGCTCAAATCGAGCTCTATAGGCAGGCCAGGAGCGATTGAAGAGCTTGCCGCGAATACCATCGCAGGGCTGAAGGCAATCAACAAGGATCGCTCTAGCGGTCAGCTATTCGTGGAAGGCGAAGAGTATGTGCTCGCGGCGCCCGAAGTTCAGCGCGACGCAATGAATCTTTCCAATGTCTTGCAGAGCATTGAAGACGACACACTCCTGGCACAAGCGATAGACAACCAAAGCAGCGAGCCGTTGTACATCACGATTGGCAAAGAGAATTTGACTCCTGGGCTTCACTCGCTTAGCATCTTACGCCACAGCTTTACGATCGGCGATGAGCACGCAGGAACCATCGCATTGGTGGGGCCGACACGCACCGAGTACGAAAAGAATATCGCCCTGCTCAAATTCACGAGCAAGGCGATTAGTGATTCGATTGAGAAGTTGTTGCGTTAGTTCACTTTGAACAGGTCGTCGGCGACGCCCGCATTGATCTTCACGTTCTCATAGCTGACGGTTCCGGCCCGCTTGTTGTCGGCGTTGTTCACGCTGACCTGAGTCGCGAGAGTGGCTCCATTTTGGGTGACAGGCTTCTCGTAGAAGATCGTCGCCATGAGACGGCCTCCTTGCCTTCCCTTTTGGGCGTACCATTCCTTCTTCGTGATTCGCTTCTGCTCTGGATCGATCCAGATGCGATATCGGGATGTGTCCTTCAGCGACGCATAGTAAGTGAGATCAAAGACGGCGTCACCAGTCGCGCGGTCCATACGTACAAAGTCCGCTTGGAACAAGGTCGTGAGCATCGCTGGAGTTAACAATCCGAAGTCGAATCCGGTCTGGCGCATTCCAGGCTTTTTGGAAACGTCCATCTTGACGTTGAGGTTTGAGCGTGGCACGCGCGTCCATTTGATCCCGCCGTTGACGATGAACGTGACGGCTTCACCTTGGATCGTGGAAACCATGCGGAGTTTGAACGGTTCTTTCAACCAAACTTGGGACGAACTGACACGATAGGAATTCGTGAAGTCCTTGTTGATCTTGCTGAGCTCCGAGATGCTGTGGGCTCCGGTCTTGACGGTGAATTGTGCATCCCGAAAGCCTGATTGAACGTAGTTCTTTATATCTTGCGATTGTGGCGTGAGGATCAAGCTCGTGGCCGCCAACGTGGTTAAAATACTCATGACTCGTACAAGTAGATACGAATTAGAGACCCAAGGATTTCTGTCAATCCGATAAACATGCTCAAAAACAGCGTCGAAGAGCGGAATGAGCCGCTAGAAACCTATCAGCACGAGCGATATGATCGCTTGCAGTCGATGCTGAGTGCGAGCACGTTTGAGTCAACCACCACAATCTTCAGAAAGCTCGCCGGCAAGATATACGGCAAGACCTTATTGCCGTCCGCGCTGATTTACAGTGTCATCGTTTTGAACTTCCAGGTGTTGATTCCGAGGCTGTTTTTGACTTCTCGCCCAAACGACACGAGGTTCCAAATTCTGGAAGCGGGCATCGTTCTTTTGCTTATGGTGATGACGAGCGTTCCGGTGCTGATCATCGGGCTTTCGTCGATCCTCAACACCGTGACGCACCACGTCGTGGCACATTTCAACCAGCGGTCCGCTGCGCCGCAAGAGATCGAGAATCGATGTGATCAGACCGGATATGAGATGTTCAAACTCTGCAGCCGGATCCTCTTTCGAATATCGATTTGGCCAGTTTCGACTGCGATCTTCTTTGGAGCGTCATCGGCTTTTGTGAGCAGTAACTCCGATGCTTCGATGATCATTTACCTTCCGCTGTTTGTACTCGTCATTTTGTCGCTCGTCATGCCGCTGGTGTACTTTTTGCGCGATCTGCTGGCGCCTACGGCTTTGATTGCGGAAAAGATCAGCCCCAAAGATGCGCTCGCGCGCAGCAAGCAGATGTCAAAAGCGCATCGAGGTGTGGCGGCGGGCTCCGATATGACCCTGGGTATGACCATCGTCATCGGAATTTTGGGCCTAATCTTCTCCGGAAGTCTGGCAATACTCTATCAAATGCTGCCGATCTACGCCATTCTCGAACGGCTCATGGGAGATTCGCCTCTTGCGGAAGTCTGGCGTAATTTCATCGGTGGGATTCCATTTTTTGCAGTTTTTGCCTTTCTTTTTCCCATGTGGTGCGTGAGTAGCTCGGTCAGTTACTTCGAGCGCCGCATCCGGGCTGAGGGCTACGACATCCATTTGATGAACAATGAACTTCCTTCAAAAAATCGCCGCTAGTTCATTGGTTTTGCTGCTGCATTGCACGGCACTGGCCGTGGATTGGGCAGGACTCGACAAAGAGCTCTCCACAGCCACTGAAGAGGGAGTTCGGTTTGAAATCGCTAAGAAATATGGCGCATTCAACGATCCTGAGTTCAAGAAGTTGTGGGACGCCGACCACGCGACGGAAAGCTATGGGATCTACAATTACGAAGGATATGTCCGCTCAAAGGTGATCTTTGGAGACAGCACGACGGCTGCAGGAGAATCCTCGGTTTCCGGGCTCAAGGAGATCTCAGAGGCCAAGAAGGATCCAATCTATCACGATCAGGGCGGGCTTACAGAAAGTAGTTGGATGGCCGATTCTGCAAAAAAAATGCAGGAATGGTTCGATTCGCTTGATTTCAGGGTCGAGACCCCGGCTGGCGCAGCTCCAAATTTCCCCAGCATTTCGCCACAGTTTATCGAATCTGCAATTTACATTGCACTCGCAGCCTGCGCCTTGATGCTCATCAAAGTTTTTGCCCCGTTTTTCAAGAGGAATATCAAAGTCGCCAAATCTCGTAGTGGCTTGATCACCGAGGAAGAAGCCGGGCTTTCGATTGATGAATGGCTAGCCCGTGCGGACGGGTTCATTGCGGCTGGTCGACACCGAGAGGCGGTTCGATGCCTCTATATTGCGTGCCTGATCCGGTTGGACGAATCCAAGAAGCTAGATCTCAAGTCCTTTGAAACGAATTGGGAGCACTATCGCCGATTTTCGCGGAACAAGTTTTCGCAGCAGTTCGATCTGAAGGCCCCGACCGAAGGATTCGACCAGTTTTGGTATGGAAACAAGGACTGCACGGAAAGCGACGCCCTGCAATTCCGCTCCTACTACGAGTCGGTCACTGAAACCCTGAAGGTGGCTGGCAAATGAGGTTCAGATCTCTCCAGAAATTTGCCCTTTGGTCGACCACAGTGCTCTTCGGTGCGACGGTTTTCCTGCTCATAGGACAACAATCCAGGACAGCATTTCCTAGTTTGGCTAGCAGCGCACCCAGTGGGATGAAGCTCTTCGGCGAGTTGTTGGAGCGCAATGGTATGAAGATCGATGCCAACCGGTCAGAATTTCCAACTGCCGAAGAAGGGACCGTGAGCGTTGCCTTCGTTACTAAAGACATCTCATCTGCCCTTTACTATCTGTCCGACGAAGAAGATTCTAGTTCGGAAAGTTTGATGCCCTCGCTATCAAACCTTTTGAAGAATTCGAAACCCGGCAGTAAGCTCATCTTGGTACGTATGGATCCAGAGTTCGACTCTCAATCGGTTTCGGCAGGTCCAGCAACATACATACCAGTGATGAATTTGGGGAAGCCATCATACAAGTTACAAGGAATCCCTCGCGACATCCCCGATTACGAAGAGAATATTGGTTCCCCGCTTGGAAAATATGAAACCGGATCGTCGGCAGATCAAAGCGTTGCTTGGTCTAAAAAGTTCGGCAATACCGAGGTCTTGATGCTAAACAGCGGCCTTATTGCATCCAATCGGTTTATCGACAAAGGTGACAATGCGGAATTCTTGGTGAGTCTTTTCCGCCGTTTTGGTGGCAAGAATGCCCACTTCGTCTCTTACGAAAGCACCTTTGGAAACGGTCAGCCCACAAACCTCTTCACTGCAATCGGGAACTGGGCGGTTGTGGCCTCATGGCAAGCACTTCTTCTTTTCATCGTGGTGTGCTATAGCGTGTCGGTTCGGTTCGGAATTGCTCACCAGATGCGGTCACGTGAACGAGGAACGACAGACGCGATTGATGCACTCGGTACGACGTTCGTACGGACCGAAAATATTTCGTACGCGTCAGCTCTCTACTTCGATCGGATCATCCATCAGGCAAAGACAAAGCTGCGTATTCCGCGCAATGCACCAATCGAGAATCTTACAAATCGGGTCAGTCCCGAACTCGCTGGAATGATTGAGTCCACCACGCAGCGTATTTCTCGGGGTGAGGAAATCGACGTTGCCACAGTCGCGGCGATCAAAACAGAAATCGAAGAGCTCAACACGTCCCGATAGCAACGTGTGTAAAATGCCTGTATGCGTGCATCAGCCCTCATTGCCGTTGTTTCGTTGCTCGGAGTATCACTCGCCGGCGCACAATCCGCTACTGGCATGAAAGCCGAAAAAGAGAAGCTTTTGAAGCTGGAGAAAACGTACAAGTCCGCTAAGGCCGCATATCTCAAGAGCCCCAAAAACGCCAAGCTGAAGGCAGCGTATGTCGATGCAACCGTAAAATTTGGCACTGGCACGATGCTCTCCCCGACGCTTGGGCCGAAAGACAAATATCCCAAGGCACTAAAGCTCTACCGAGAGGCGCTCAAGCTCGATCCAAAGAACAAAGAAGCGCTTCAGAACAAGAAGATGATCGAAGACATCTACCGGCAAATGGGTCGCCCAATTCCTGCTTAAGCTTTGCATTTCCCAGAATTTCTATTAACAGACGACTCGGCTCAGCGCAACAAACTGCTGAGCCGCTTCTGTGTAATTCTGGGGCTTGTCTGCGTCTTTTTGGCGGCACTACCCCACCTCATCGCGCTGGGTATCCAGCCTCCTGGCAAGGCTTATCTTGGCGAAGTCTTCAACACCGATGATCACCTGGTCTACATGGGTTGGATGCGGCAGGCGATGGAAGGAAATTTCCTCTTCGAGAATCGATTCACGACTGATCCTCAGCCGAAGCTGACAATTCATCTCTACTTCTTGGTACTTGGGAATCTCGCCAGGATTTTTGGGATCATCGGCACGTTCACGCTGGCTCGGTTAGGACTGACTTACCTATTTGTCCATCTCCTCGGACAGATATTCAGGCGCACTGATCTCAATCTATTTGTTTGCAAGCTCGCGATCACCCTGATTTGCTTCGGCGGAGGATTGGGATTCCTGGCTTGGCAGATGTTTGGACGCCTGATCGTCACGCCACAGGGCAAGGTGTTTGCGCCGATCTTTGGCGGACACCTTCCCACGGACGTGTGGCAGCCCGAGATTTTTGTGTTCCCTTCGATGCTCACAAACAGCCTCTTCATGGCGAGCCTCTGCTTGATGCTTTGGATCGTACTGGAGGTGCTCAATGCCAGGGATAGCTCGAAGGGAGTCTGGCGTGGTGCACTGGCGTTCTTGTTGCTCATGAACATCCACAGCTACGATGTGCTCACATTAGCCTTCGTGCTGCTGGGGATGTTGGTGGCGATGTTTGGCGCGAAGAAGGTCGAGCCAAAATGGGTGGGCAGAGTCGCACTGATGAGCCTTGGCGCATTGCCGAGTGCTGCATGGTTTTGGCACGTGCTCCAAAGCGACGCGGTGTTTCAAGCGCGGGCCGCCACTCCAACTTTCACCGTCGGGTTTCGGCCATTCTTAGGCGGATTGCTCCCTGCAATTTTGCTTTGTGTCTGGGCGATCGCCTCAGACGCTCAGAAACGAATTCGATCGACAGTAAGCGCGCTTGGATTTTTCTTGCTTCTGCTGGTGAGCTGGATTGCGGCTGGAGGAACGGGCGACTACTTCGTTCTTACAACGATTACCTGGGCTGTCTTCTTTATCTCTGCGCTGGCGATCTGCTTTGGCGCAGGGCGCAAGGAGCCGATTTGGAATCTGATGCTCGCATGGCTTATGTGCGGCCTGGCCGCACCTTACTTCCCTGTTCTGTTCCAGCGTAAGATGGCGGCAGGTCTGATCATTCCAGTCGCCACGCTTGCCGCCATCGGCATCGCGTGCATCATGCAGCGGTTCGAACGGCATCAGCGAAACAGCGTGACCTTCGTGTTCTTGATCATGATCTGCACCAGCTCAGTGCTCTGGATTCAACGCGAGGCAAAATTGGTCGCTGGCGATGTGTCAACTACAACGGTGCATCCCGCATTCTTGAGCAAAGACGCGCTGGCGATGATCAACATCGTTCAGCGGGATTCGAATTCGGTGCCGGTCATCGCTGCCATCCCCGGTGTTCCGACGCCGCTTGGGCCAGACAGCTTCGGGAGCCCGATCATTCCCGATCTCAATCCAGTATTTGTCGGTCTTGGCGGTGCTAGGGCGATCGCCGGGCATTGGAGCGAAACGCCTGATTATTCCGAGCGACGTGCCGAAATGGCAGAGGAGCTCTTTGCTCCAACTTCCACACCTACTAGGCAGCAAGCGTATGTCGAAAAGTACAACGTGACATACGTGGTGGGACTGAATCCAGAGGCTTATCCGAACGCAAATCTCGCCAGCATCAACAATCTGGGAGAAATGGTCTACAAAGGAAACCAGTTCTTATTGATTCGGGTCAGGCGCTGAGGGAGTGCTCGGTTCAGCAGTGGGCGCAGGGGTAGGTGTGGCTGAAGGCCGAGCCGCCGGAGCCTTTGCCCGCATATTTTTGCCGTACAGCCTAGGCGATCCCGGATAATAGCTGGTGCCCAGATCTTCTTTGCGAACGAGCTTGCCGTCCTTATAGACGTAACGCCAAGTGTTAATCTTATGCGCTGCGCCTCCACGGTCGATGAGTACCACCTTTCCGAACGGTAACGAAGGATCGTGCTTGTATTCTGTTCCTCGCGACCATGTGGTTTGCTTTCCGCGAATGATCTCGACTTTCAGCCCCTTCTCTTTGATTCCTAAAATGTTGAAGGTCAGCGTGCCGGGACTATAGGTGCAATCCAGGGCGATCGGGTAATCCTTGTTGTTTTCGAACACCAAATCAGGATTCGGGAAGCTCACTGTAGCATCTCTGCCGACTGGAACATATGCCACGGGCAGTGAGTGATTCGATCGTTTGACGATCTTGAAATCGCCCATCAAAAGAGCATTGTAAAGCGTCGTGCTCACTTGGCAGATGCCGCCGCCCACACCGGTATCGTGGCGACCATTGACATACACGCCAGCTTCCTTAAATCCTCTGGCCACAGTCCGCTTGCCAACGACTGTGTTGAAGGCGAACTGCTCTCCAGGCATCAAAACCAAACCGTCGATGATTTCACTGGCGCGCTTGATGTTGGCGCAGCGTGGTCGATTCGAGGCTGGAAAATGGGTCGTGAAGGTCGATGCCGTTTCGATGATCTTCTCGAGTTCTTCGTCCGGCACTTTCTTGGCGCCTTCCTTCAGTGGAACCTCGATCTCAGGAATCTTGTTCAAAAAGGCGTCTTGCAAGGCTGTTCGGTACGACTCAGCATCCAGTGCGATGCCTGCATTTTCGTAGGTGCGATTGATCTTCCCTGCGACCAAAGTCACTCGTGCAGGAGACATCTCGCGCTTCTGGGAATCGATTTTCGCGCTGAGCGCTTTGATCTTCTCTTCTCGAACTCCGAAGATAATCGGAAACTTGGACTTAGATTGATCAATGCCGACCTTGCGTTTGGTGTCCTCCCAAAATCCGTCGAGTTGAATCTGTTTGATGCTGGCTTCATCGTCGAGGTAAAGCCCGAGTTCATCCACACGACCACCAGAACCCACATCCACCTTCTTGCTGGTTAGCTTGATTTGCGCTGTTCGCTCGCCTTCCCACCAAAGTCGCAATCGTTTGCGGCCTTCTTCCGGCGAAAGACCACCGACAGGAACGACGCCAATCACCGTTCCCTGCGGGATGACAGGAGAGTGTTGCGATGCCCCAACGGCCAACGCACCTCCCGAAACCGTGGCTACCGCCACCACAATACCAGCCAGAATTTTCACAATAATTTACAAAAAATTAGACGAACTTATTATAGCAATTGCTCCTCTCCCGATGCGAGTATTCGTAAAGTTAATCGAACTTAAGGGAACGGCAAAAACCGAATTCCTGCAAATTTCCCTTCGGAATTCACTGAAACCATCAACTTTAGGCTAACAGTTGGAAATGTGGCGAGATAGGTGCTAATGATCGTGCCATTTGTTGATTCACGCTTCAGCAAGGTCAGTTTGCTGAGCGGACCATAGGGCTCAAACTGTTGTGAAACCTGGCGTACAAGTTGTGGCGTCAGCCCTTTGTTGGCTTCATCACTCATTTGAGAGCGGTCTGGATTGTTCGCGATCAGAGAGCGCGCAAAGTTCAAAGTTCTCGCCGTAAGCTGGGTGTTGTCATCCGGAATGCCTTCAGATAACTTCGCCAATTTGGGGATGATTCTCAGCGAAATTTGAGTCACCAAATCAGAAGGAGATGAGCCGTTCATCGAGTTCTTTAGCACGATGATCGTGGTTTTCTCATTCAAAAATCGCTTGATATACGTGGTGAATCCAGGGATTCCGCCTCCATGTTCAACGACAGGCAGATCGCCTTCATTTCCAACCCCCCAACCCATTCCATAGTCAGATTTTGCGCCCGAATTAAGGGTGAATGGAGTCCACATGAGAGCCTTTTCTTCTTTGGTGAACAAGTCGTTGCCATAAAGAGCCGCGTCCCACTTCGCGAGGTCTTCGACGGTGCTTGCCAAATTTCCTGCGGCACCCGGCGTCACTTCGTTGGGCGGCAAAAATCGATTGGGAGCATCCGAATAGCCAATCGCTTCGTACGGACGTGGTATGGATCGCCGGTAGATGTAAGTTCGGCTCATGCCAAGTGGCTTGAAAATCTTTGTATTTAGGTAATCGAAGTACGGCTTCTTGGTCACCGCTTCGATGACCGAGCCAAGAAGGTAGTAACCGGTGTTGCAGTATTCAAAGGCTTCACCGGGCTTGGTCTTTCGCTTTTGTCCAGAAGTGACTTTGATAACATCGCTCAAGGTGAATGGCTTCGGCGAGATCATGGACACCGCAATGTCGGTGTAATTGAATAATCCGCTGGTGTGGTGCAACAAGTGATTGAGCGTGATATCGCTCCAGCTCGATGGCGCCGATGGGATGTATTTGGTGATTGGGTCATCGAGTTTCACCTTGCCCTCCCTCTTCAGCAGAATGATCCCGCCAGCAGCAAATTGCTTTGTGAGAGAACCAATCAAAAACGAGGTGCGCTTATCCGGCCTTTGTTGGGTAGCCAGAGACATCACGCCAAAGCCTTGGGAATAGATCAGCTTGCCGTCTTGAACGATTCCAACCGCGCTTCCTGGCGCACCACAGACCCTTTGCCAGTCCGCAGCGATTTGGTTGATTTCAGTTGCATTGACCTCCGCAGTAGCCGCCAAAGGCATGCAAAATAGCGCGGCGAATACAGTCACTCTGTTAGCTTTCATAGGATTATCGAATCTAGGACGATTTGGGTGAACCGTTCAGACTTTGAATCGTCTTGGCACTGCATGATTGCGCTGTTCCCTCTGATGCTTATGGCCATGGAGCCAACGACAGAAACTCTGACCCTGACCGTCGACGGCGTCGAGCGAAAGGCGATCATCGTCATTCCAAGCTCTGCGAAAACCAAGTCTTCTCCCATCGTATTCGCGTTTCATGGCCACGGCGGGAACATGAATTATTCAGTTCGAAAGTTTGCTGTGGGTGACTATTGGCCCGAAGCGATCGCCGTTTATCCTCAAGGATTGCCGACTGCTGGACGGACTGATCCTGATGGAAAGAAAAATGGCTGGCAAAACTCGCCAGGGCTTAATGGAGATCGCGATCTCAAGTTCTTCGATCAGCTCTTGGTCACCGCGAAGAAGATGGCGAAAGTGGATTCGAAGCGAATCTATTCGGTTGGCCATTCGAACGGCGCAGGCTTCACTTATTGCCTATGGCGTACGAGGCCAAATTTGCTGGCTGCAATCGCGGTGTGTGCTGGAGGATTTGGTTCTGCACCAGACCCAAGCCCGATTCCAGTGCTGCACATCGCCGGCCGAAAAGACCCAGTGGTTCCGTTCAAAAATCAAGAAAGGACGATCGAACGGCTCAAAACCATCAATCAATGTAGCGCGGATGGCAAGCCTTGGGATGGCCGCAAAGACATCATGGAGTTTTCTTCGAAAGTCGGCGCGCCTGTCGTCGCCCATATTCATAACGGATCGCACGAGATGCCGCAGGATTCGAACGAAGTGTTCTACAAGTTCCTGAAACAACACTCCAAGAAGTGATTACTTGCGAAGATAGGCGTCGTCGACATGGCTTCCGGCCGGGACTTCGACAAGCGGATGCAGAATTCCGTCGGCGATGCTATACACCCACCCATGCAAATCGGGGCCACCTTGATTGCGCCATGCGTCTTGAATGATGTCGGTCCGCATGAGATTCTGGACTTGGGAAGCCACGTTCAGCTCTACAACTCGATTGACGCGCTGCTCTTCATCCGAAATCCGATCGAGTTCGAGGCTATTTTCGTGGACAACGTCCCGAATGTTCTTGAGCCACATGCTCAGAATTGGATCGACCGGATCTCTTAGCGCCGCAGCCCGAACACCACCGCATCCATAGTGGCCGCACACGATCACATGCTTGACTTTCAAAATGCTGACCGCGTAGTTTAGGACGCTAAGTAGGTTGAGGTCATTGGTGACCACCAAATTGGCGATGTTGCGATGAACGAAAATCTCGCCAGGATCCGTACCCGTGATTTCGTTTGCTGGGACTCTGCTGTCACTGCAACCGATCCACAAGTAGGTCGGGGACTGCTGGCTCACAAGCCTCGAAAAGAACTCAGGATCGGCGACGAGTTTACGACTTCGCCATTCCGAATTTCCCTGTAGCAATCGCTCGTAGAGGCCCATGAATCCGCACTGTACCCGAGTCATAATCTTGCTAACAGATGAAGCGCGTTTTGATTGTGAATGGATCGTTGGGCGGAGTGACCGGCAACACCGGTGAACTCCTTGCGTTGGCAGAAGAGCGACTTTCGGGCGAAGTTGAAGTCGAAATTCTAGACCTCTCTCGCCGTCCACATATCGACCGCGTTCTAGAAGCTGTCCAGCGCGCGGATGGCTTTATCTTTGGGACTGGGACTTACTGGGATGCGTGGGGTTCGCCGATGCAGATGTTCCTTGAAGAAACTGCCCACACCGAAGGATTTGATTTTTGGGTCGGTAAACCTGCAATCGTGATGGCGACAGCACACGCTGTCGGTGCGAAAGGCATCGTCTCTCGCCTCATGGGCGTGCTCAACGTTTATGGGCTGATGTTTCCTCCGATGGCGGGTCTTGCGATCACCTACGTCAATCAGACAGCCTATCCCCACGCGAACGACCATCTCAAGAACGAGCTCTGGACGACCAACGATGTCGAGACCGTCTGCCACAACTTAATCGAAGCCATGAACGGGACCAATCAGTGGAAACAGTGGCCCACGAATAGCGGTCGGTACGGCGACAAGTGGCTGTATTGTTACAGCGAAAAGCACGGCAAAGAGTAACGCTATCCTTCTGGAAGATTCGGATTGAATGGGTCTTCCAGATCGATGTATTCCGACCTGCCAATTGCAATCCCGCTCCAGTCAATCATGTAAGGGATGAGCTTCTTCCCGCTCATGATCTTCTTGATTGCTTGGCTCCTCGCATTTGCGCGAGTATTGGATGGTGGATCGGTCATCGCGTCAATCACATCAAGTTCTGACGTGATCCGCTGAACATCGCCCATGGATTGAAGCGCGTAATAGAGCCCTTCCTTGGCGTTGATGTTGTGGTACTCCATGTCCAGCGAGTGCAGATAGGGATCGCTCCACTCGAGCCCTTCGGATTTACGGAACTCGGACAGCATCTTGTATTTCGCTACCCAATCCAGCCGATCGTAGAGTTTCAAAGGATCAATCTCAAGTGCATCTAGGGTGCTCGCCCAGTGCTCCAAAATCCAGTCGATCTCGGCGCTTTCCCCGCCGTACTTCTTGCACGCCTCCAAGAATTTTCTTTGAATGCCAATTGCGGTTTCGTGCTCGCCAGAAACAGTTTCGACAGGCCACTTCCACGACTGATCTCGACTCACAGATCGCAGGGTTTCGATCGGGTCTACCAACATTTGATCGGGGAACGAATGCCCTTCTTCAATCAAGCGCAATACAAGGCTCGTTGTACCAACCTTGAGTGCGTAGGCAAACTCCATCATGTTCGATTCGCCAAAGAGCAAGTGGAACCGTTGTTGATCGTTGTGAGAATAAAAGTGCTCCCACTTAGGATTGATCAGCGCGCGATTGAATCGGACACGGCTCGCAACTGGCTTCAGAATGTGGTCGGCGCGCTGGCTCAATTGGAATGGGATCGAATCGTCGAGTCCGACACCGTACACCGCGCTCACCCAGATGTTATCAATCGGGTTTTGGCGAATTTGCCCCACCGTCGGGAGATTGTCCTTTTCACCTAAGATGTGCCCTCCGACACGGCCCGTCCCGGCGAAAATCTGACGTGTCACCAAGAACGAGTACAAGTGCGGCACTCGGTCTGTAAAGAAGTCCTCGGTCATGTGCACGAGGTAGTTTTCGTGGGTCCCGAAGGTCTGCCCGCCAAAGTGATCAACGCTGTTGTTGAACAGCTTGACCCGGCCAACCAAGTCCATCTGCTCCAGTGCGTGGCTGATGATTCGATGCCCTGCTCGGTCATTGGTGATGATCGATTTTAGGTCGAGGCACTCCGCCGTCGCGTACTCCAAATGACTCCCAACAGCATCCACATAAAGCCTGGATCCGTTCATCAAGAAGCCGCCAGAGTGGGACGGTTCGAACACCTCGTCACGCGAGTGGAGGTCAATCAGCCCAAGGCGCTGCTCAAGGAAGATGTGGTCTTTGATCGCGTCAACAACCGATTCAGCTGTGCCTAACTCGTCGTCCAGCACCAAGCAACCGAATTCAGTCTCGATCCCAAAGATTCGACCAGGCCACTTCTTTCTCACGGTAGTTGCTACGATGCGTCGCGCCCGATTATTCCAGCATCCCGCAGAAGTTCTATCCATTCTTGCAGGCCCTCGTTGGCTTTTTCGATCTTGTAGGCGCGCTTGAGTCCTTTGTCACGCATCGGTTCTGGCGGGTCTGGGAACAATCCCCAATTCACGTTCATCGGTGCGAACTCTCGCTCGATTGGGTCCCGCAAGTGTGAGATCAGTCCACCGTACGCCGTCGCCCTGCTCGGAAGTGGCAGCTCGAACCCTCCCAATTGTGCGACCGCATGTAGGCCACTCAAGATTCCAATCGCGGCGCTTTCGACGTATCCTTCCACTCCCGTGAGCTGACCTGAAAGGAATACTCCCGGCTTTTGAACTACTTGGAGGCGATCATCAAGGGCGGTCGGCGCCTCGACATAAGTGTTGCGGTGGATGACACCATAACGGACAAATTCGGCGTTTTCTAACCCCGGAACCATTTGGAAAATCCGCTTTTGCTCTCCCCACTTGAGGCGGGTTTGGCTGGCGACTAGCGAATACAGAGTGCCTTCTTTGTTCTCTGGTCGGAGTTGCAGCGCTGCATAAGGCCGGCGGCCGGTTCGTGGATCGGTGAGTCCAACCGGTTTGAAATTCCCGAACGCCAGACTACGCTCGCCCTTTTCTGCGATTGCTTCGATCGGAGTGCAGCCACTGAAGTACTTAATCTTTTCGAGGAGTTGCCCCTCAAGCTCATTGGGGTCCGCATCTCGCTTTCCGCCAGCTTCGAATGCATGGATCGGAGCCCGCTCGGCGTTCACGAGTTCTCTCACGAAGTTGAGATAGCTATCTTTCTCAAACGGACAATTGATGTAATCCTGCCCGTCCCCTTTTCCGTACCGGCTCTCTCGGAAGGCGATGTTGAAATCGATGCTCTCGACCGTCACCGTTGGGCTGACGGCATCATAGAAATAGAGATGCTTTCGGCCGATCCAACCCGCCAGGGCCTCACTGAGTTCGGGAGAAGTCAGCGGCCCCGTCGCAAGGATGAGCGGCCCATTCTGGATCGCAGTGTCAACATCCTCAGGCTGAAACTCTTCCCTTCGAACCTCAATGAGTGGGTGGTCTGCGATCGTACGGGTGATATCTTCGGCGAACTTCGCCCGGTCGACGGCTAGGGCTTCGCCAGCAGGAACCGAGTGACGTTCTGCGATCTCGAGCACGATGGAACCCAGCGCGCTCATTTCCGCCTTAAGCTGGCCCGCTGGAGACGTGCTCAGCTTGGATTTGAAACTATTCGAACAGACGAGCTCGGCAAAGGAATCGGTCGTATGTGCTGGTGTCATCCGCACAGGGCGCATTTCGTACAGCACCACTCGTTGGCCGCGAGTAGCAGCCGCCCAAGCGGCTTCAACTCCCGCAAATCCACCGCCGACGACTGTGATCAACGAGCGATTCTCTCGGCGATTGCAGTGCCCATCTGACTCGTGCTCACCAGTTGGCAACCTGATTCAAAGATGTCTGCCGTTCGAAGCCCAGCTTCGAGAGTAGATTCAATCGCTGATTCGATCTTGCCTGCCCCATCAATGTCTCCAAGCGAGTATTCGAGCAGCATGGCCGCGCTCAAGATGGTCGCAATCGGATTCGCTTTGCCTTGCCCTGCGATGTCTGGTGCAGAGCCGTGGGAAGGCTCATACAGCCCGAAAGAGCCATCGGATAGCGACGCGCTTGGCAACAAGCCAAGTGAACCGGTAACCATCGCCGCCTCATCGCTGAGGATATCGCCGAACATGTTCTCGGTGAGAATGACGTCGAACTGAGCAGGATCGCGCACAAGCTGCATGGCGCAGTTGTCGACAAGCATATGTGACAAGCTGACATCCGGAAACTCCAGTGCAATCTCGTTGACGACTTCTCGCCAAAGCCGGCTGGTTTCGAGCACGTTGGCCTTATCAACGCTGCAAACTTGCTTTCTTCGATTGCGGGCGATTTCAAAACTGCGCCTTGCAATCCGCTCAATCTCGAACCTGGAATACACGCAGGTGTCGATCGCGACGGTGCCATTCTCACGCCGCTCACGTGGCTGACCGAAGTAGATCCCACCTGTTAGCTCGCGAAACACCACACAGTCGATTGGCCCATTAGGCATCTTGACCGGAGACGCGCTCAACAACTGCTTGAATGCCTTCGCGGGTCGCACGTTAGCATACAGGTTCAGTTCGCGCCTGAGTGGAAGCAATGCACCGACTTCCGGCCGCATCGAAATTGGCTCAATTCGGTCCCACTTTGGTCCTCCGACTGCGCCGAGAAGGACCGCATCAGACTCCTTGCAAAGCGCGAGAGTGTCTTCTGGCAAAGGCGTCCCTGTGGCGTCGTAAGCTGCGCCGCCAATCAAAGCTTCTGTGAATTCAAGGTCTGTTCGGACCGCGTTGAGAACCTTGACTGCTTCGGCGGTCACCTCAGGACCGATTCCATCGCCAGCGAGAACTGCAATTTTGTGGGGCATAATGCGCAAATTATGGCATCCTATTGGGGGAGCCAACTGAAATCTTTGAACTCAAACACGATGATCCGAAACTTGATTTTGCTTGTGCTACCTTTCGTGCTACAAAGCTCCCAGATTCTGGATCGGAAGTTTGAATCCTCTCAGCGCACTCCTCCGACAGACAAAGTCCTTTCGCGGCTCGCGGCAGGAGTGAATGTTGATCATTGGCTTTCGCACCGTGATTCGGTTGAGATCAAAGACATAAAGGGCTATCTGCCGCCGAGCGAAATGGACTTTATGAAGTCGATGGGAATCAAAATGATTCGACTTCCCTTCGTCCAGCGAGCTATTAGCGACTCTGATTCGGGACTGCCGTTGAATGAAGCTAAGTGCAAAGCTGTGGAGTCCGAAATTCGTGAACTTAACCGACGCGGAATCTTTGTGATCTTAGATTTTCATCCCAAAGAGACCTTCGGCGCAACGCTCAATGACCCCAAAAATGCTGCGAGTTTCATCGAATTTTGGAAAGCCGTCGCCACAAGGTTTTCAAAGATTTCCGAATCGAATATTGCATTCGAAGTACTGAACGAACCCACGACCGGCAACAGGACGATGTGGTGGAGCGTGCAACTCCGAGCCGTGCAAGCGATACGCTCAGTTGCGCCAAAGCACACCATTCTCGTCAGTCCAGACGGCCGTTCTGAGATCAAAGACCTGATCGCTGAGAAGCCGTACGAGATTCCGAATCTGGTGTATGTCTTCCACTTTTACGACCCGTTTATCTTCACTCACAACAACGCGCCATGGGTCGATTCGCACTTGGCAAATTGGCGAGGTGTCCGGTATCCCTCCAGTCCAGAGACTGCCAAGAGGCTAGAGACTCAGGTTCAAAATCGTGCTTGGCTAGAAGTCTACAACGAGTATTCGAAGCAAACTTGGAACTATGACGCGATTGAGAATCGGATCGCTCTCGCCGATCAATGGGCCAAGCATTTCGGTGTCAAATTGATTTGCGACGAATTCGGAACCTACCGGCCCAATGCTGACCCGTACAGTCGTACGCTTTGGCACCGCGATGTTCGCAAGGCTCTTGAGAAGTTTGGAATTGGTTGGGCAATGTACTCCTATCGTGGCGGGATGGGGTTCGCCTATCGTGAGTTCTTTGTTCCAGAGAGTTACGACACCGCGGACTGGAACACGGTTTTCGCCTTAGGTTATCAAAAGCCGCCAAGACCGAAGAGTCGGTAATCTTCACACAGCATGTTCGACTGGCTGTGGCAATTTGACGTTTGGGGCGTGCGCGCGCTGAACGTTGATGCTCGGCAGTCGTGGCTCGACCCGATCATGCTGGTCATCACGAATACTGGCCTCGGCCAAATTCAACTCGCCCCCTTTTTGGCGATTGTCATCAACAAGAAGCTAAATCAGAAGTTTCACTGGCTCACTTGGCTGGTGGTATCGGTGATTGTCGGAATCTTGGGATGGCGAGAAAATCATCTGATTTTGCACTTGGCATCCTTCGCGGTATTGGCGATTGCTTTCTACCGAATCAAGCCAGAACTAGCTTCCAAAGTATGGGGATCGGTGATTTTAGGTTTCTTGATTCACGGGATCTTGCGGCAACTCTTCCACCGTCCGAGGCCTAGTAATTTTGCGTGGTCAAATCCACTTGAGCCGTATTTTCAAGATAGCTTTCCGAGCGGGCACGCCTTCTCTACTGCCGCGATCGCCTTCTGTTTGATGATGAACTTGAGTGGCTCGGGTGTTCGGGTTCTTGCCGGAGTCTGGCTGCTACTCGTGATGGCGAGCCGGGTTTATGTCGGCGTCCATTTTCCAACAGATGTTCTTGCTGGTGCGGGAATCGGCTTGATGGCTGCGTCCATTGTCCAAATGCTCACGAAAGGGCCAGTTCAGCGTACAATAGAAGTGTGAAAGTCAGGGTCATCGCCATCGCATTCCCGCTCAGTTGCGTTCTCGCAATTTCGGGCTTCTTGATGTCGCGAATGGCAAAAAGTCAACCATTTGGTGAAAAGCCGTACGTGATTCCGACTCGGCATCCTGTCACCAAGGAGATGGAAATTGCCGCCGAGAATCTCAAGCGGACACCAGCGCCTAAGTTTGTGTTGTCCGATCAAAACGGTGATCTGATTTCCAGCGACCTCCTAAAGTCCGGTAAGCCGACATTGTTGCTGTTCATCAAGGACGGATGCCCTTGCAGCATCGAGAGTCAGCCTTTCTTTAATGATTTGGCCGCGAAGTTTGGCGGCGACGTTCACTTCTTGGGGATCATCGATGGCTCGGCGAAAGCATCCCAGAACTTCGCCGACGCCAATACTGTGCCTTTTTCTATTCTTGTCGATCCATCTAAGTCGCTCATGAAAGCGTTCAAGATCGAAGCCAGTAGTAGCTTTGCCGTGATTGATGGCAAGGGCATGATCGTCACCGTCTCGCCTGGATACAACAAGGCGAGCCTCCGTCAAGCCAATTTCTTGCTCGGAACGCTATCAAAGACTGGCCCACGCGAGTTTGACGATGCAGACGTGCCTGAAAAAATTACAGCTGGTTGCGCCTTCTTCAGCGACTAGAGTTGTATTTTTTGAGTTCGGCGAGTAGCTCTTTCTGACTTAGTGTCAACGTGTAGTCGCTTCGCGTCCGCTCGACCACCGCTCGCAATGCATCACAAGTACGGCGGAGTCCACCGGAAAGCGAATCTGGGTAGTCGTAGGTGATCAACTCGTCATAAACGGACTCCATCCAAATTAGAATCCGCTCAGCTTCTTCCCCGCGGCTATGCCGCAGTTCATCCAGAGCGTATCGTCGGCATTCGCTGGCCGCCTCTCCGAGTCCGTTAAGATAGCTCACCACATCGACGCCAAGTTCAGCGAGGCTTGGAACCGGTTTCGATTGTGTGATCGCGAATACGGCTGCGGCTTCCACAAGCTCCTTCTCTGCATCTTGAAGATATCCCGCATAAAGAATTGCCGGAGAGGGCGTAAGTTCGGCGCGAAGTGCTCTTGAACGCTGTTTTGCCTCTTCAAGCAAAACCTCCGCTTCCGCGAATTGCTTGCGATGCACGTGGCGAATCGACTTGCTGCAAAGCTGGATGATCTGGCGACAGATCGCGAGTGCCGATTCACGGCGCTTGTGCATCGCGTCCAAGATTTGTCGGGCTTCTGGGTCAACGAGTGGAATGCTCATAGGAGTTTAAGTTTCTTGAAACTGGTGTACTTGTTATGGCCGATGATGATGTGGTCGATCAGCGGGATGTCAAGCAACACGCCGACCTGGGCCAACTTCTCGGTCACGTCCATATCCTCAGGACTTGGCGTGGGATCGCCGCTGGGATGATTGTGCACGACAGCAAAGCTCGCGGCGCCTTCTCGAACCGCCTCACGAAATACTTCCCTCGGCCCAACAATGCTCATGTTGATCGTGCCGATGTGGATGGTCTTTCGGCTGAGAACGTTGTTCTTTGAGTCCAAGTAGAGCGCGCAGAAGTACTCCTTCGGTTCGCCGTCGAGATCTCTGAAAAGCTTGTAGATGTCCTCTGCGCGATCGATTCGTGTCTTTTGCCCCCGGTTCACTAATGAAAATCTACGAGCCAGTTCGAACGCTGCGAGGCATTGTTGAATCCTAAACGGGTCGGTGACACCGATCTCTTCCAAATCTGCGCGCGAGAGGTCTCTTAAAGAATCCAGCCCGCGCCTGGTCATGAGAACTTTTGCATTCTCAACGATGGTTGCAACTCCATCTGGATTCTCCGCGGCCACGATCCCGATAAGCAATGGAATGCTGGCACTCTCCTTCCCTTCGATGAGGTACCTCTCGTAGATTGTTTCCTCCGGAGTTGGGTTCATGGCGTGCCTTTAAAGTGAATCGACAAATTGCACGAAGTATTTTCTGGAATCCCACGGTCCGGGGGCCGCTTCGGGGTGATATTGAATGCTCGTTGCCCTGTAGTCTTGGTGCCGAATGCCTTCGACTGTTCCATCGTTCACATTGATTTGTGTCACTTCCGCACCGGTACCTTCGAGCGATTCCGGATCGACCGCATATCCGTGATTTTGTGAAGTGATGGTCACCGAGCCATCCAGCAAGTCTTTCACCGGATGGTTAGATCCTCGGTGCCCGAACGGCAGTTTGTACGTGCTACCGCCAAGCGCTTGGCACAGCAGTTGATTGCCCAAACAGATCCCAAAGATCGGCTTTTGCCCCAGAAGTTCTTTTACCGTCGCAACGATCGGCTGAAGCCGGGCCGGATCTCCTGGGCCGGGGCTAAGCAGAATGCCGTCTGGGTCATAGCTCAGAATTTCGTTCACACTCGCCGTTGCGGGGAGGATAATCGTTCGCACGCCCAGAGAAGCAAAACGCCTCAGAATATTTTGCTTCAGGCCGCAATCAATGGCGACGAGTTTCTTATTGTAAGGCGAAGAGGGCTCGTCGATCGCCTCACGACCCATCTTTCCCCAAGCGTACGGCGTTCGAGTCGTCACCTTGTAGACAAAGTCAGTTTCGTCATAAGATTCCATCGCGTGCAGTCTCGCCACGGCTTGCTCAGGATTCTCTAGCGTGATCATCCCCATACAAACGCCCATTTCCCGGATATGCCGCGTCAATGCTCGAGTGTCGATGCCCTGAATTCCAGTAAGTCCTCGCTCCGAAAGAAGTTCATGGAGTGATTTCTTTGAGCGCCAATTGCTCGGGCGATCACACGCTTCGCGCACGATAAAGCCGGATGGCTGGAGTCGATCAGATTGGAAGTCGTCTTCGTTGATGCCGTAATTCCCGATGAGCGGATACGTCATCGTGACAAGTTGACCGGCATAACTAGGATCGGTGAGGATCTCCTGGTACCCCGTCATACCGGTGTTGAACACCACTTCACCGACGGTTTCGCGGATGGCGCCAAGGGGCCTTCCAGGGTAAACGGTTCCGTCGCTCAGAATCAGGTTCACGGATACTAACTGTACCTCGCAGACCTACCGACCAGGGTCGCTTCGTTGTGCGACGGCACGTACCATCGGATCTGGATCGTTGCGCAGTGATACGTAGGTGAGCCTAAAATTCTCTGGACACCGACCCTTGAGGGTGATCAACGCTTGCATCCGGTACCCAGGACTGGGGTCGAGCAACCTACCTGCGACTTGCTCCAGCGCTTCTGCTGTGCCGACCGCACCCAGAACTTCCATACCGATTCTTGCCGCGCGCTCATCGCTTTCTAACAAGAGTTGTGTGCCAGCTTGCATCGCTTTTTCTGGGAATTGTGCGACGAGGCTGAGCGCGGCTTTTCGCATCGGTAAGCTCTTTGCGGTCAAGAACGCTTGGGCCGTGCCGAAAGCCCGTTCATCTCCAATTTGTGCGAGCGAGATCATAGCCGCGAGACCGGTCGTTCCATCTTTGCGCGTGAGCGGCATCAACCGGTCGACGCTGACGGATGACTTCAACACTCCCGCCGCGCGGATGGCTTGCAGCGAGACACTTGGATTATCGATCAACGGCGGGACGATTGAGGCGACCTCCATAAATGCTCCATCGACGGCGATCCCGAGGCCGTTTCGCTGCTCTGCAGTGGTTCCCCGCGCGATCTTAAACGCGAGTGCTTCTGCAGCATCGTGCCCAACAGCTTTGATCACTGCGACAAAGGCACGCTGCTGTAGCCGGTCCGCTTTGGCGAGGCGATTGTCGAGCATCCATTTGACCGCTGGAATCCCGATCGCGATAAGCTTGTTCGTGTTGAGATTGACTTCCTGCTGAGCAGTGCCGACGCCCCACTGACAAGCCAGCCGATAGATTTCTGCGATGGTCTTATCGTCTGGCATCGGCTGAGAATTTGGCTTGGGAACGTCTGGGGAATCGACGGGACGAGGTGCCTGAATTCGCGGTGTCTCTGCGTCATAGGCCACGCCCCAGAGTTCGGTCACTGTCGCGGAGGCGTCAACGAGTCCCTCGCGATACTTGTCTTGTCCGGAAGCATCTAAAAAGATTCCAAGCGAACCGGATGACCGGGCAGCATTTCCTACCCCGGCAGGTCCTTGATATCGATCGTCCCCACCAAAATCGAAAAACATTCCGATACCATTCGCGTTGCCGACACCGGGAGTCGAATCCCTTGCCGTGTAGATATCGTTGCCGGAGCGGTCGATCAGCGCAGCGACGCCGTAATCGTGCCCGATCGCAAGACTTGCGCCGAATTTGGTGACGTAGGCGTCATCACCACCGTTGTCAGTGAGATAAGCCGCAGTGCAGTGCATCGCGCTGGCTTGAGCGTAATGGTACGCCGAATAAGTGTCATGTCCACCGCCGTCCCAAAGCCCGCCGATAGCGAACCAATAGCTCGCGCCCTGCGCGTAAGTCTCTGCAAGATATGCATCATCACCAGCAAGGTCTAGTAGGAACCCGACTCCACCACTAATTCCGCCAGTGTCTTCGCGGTATCCCATCCCAAATCCTTGCGCAAAACTGTAGTTCACATCAGCGAACAAAGGTGAATTGAGCGCGGTGCCACCAGCACGATAAATGTCGCGTCCTTTACGATCTGAAAGAACACCAAATCCAAGTGTCCGTGCAGCCCCTTGCCCCGTGAGGTGTATGTCGTAGGTGTCGCTTCCGCTGGAATCGATCAGCAATCCAGCGCCAAATGCGCCAAACCCTTGTGCGAGGCAGTGCGATTTGTAGGAATCGTCGCCAGCCTGGTTGACCAAAATGCCAACCCCCGCAATACCACATCCCAGTCCAATCGACTTGTTTGAGTAAATGTCGTCACCCGCGCAATCCCATGCGATACCGATTCCGAGTAATCCTGCGCCGATGCTAAGGTCGGAAGGAGTGTAGCGATCGTCTCCATTGATATCGACCAGCACACTGGCGTAGCCTGCGCCACCGCCTGCTCGGCCAGTGTAAACATCATCGCCGCCCATATCGATCGTCAGCACCGCATCCTTCTCGCTGTGGACATCCCGGCCGGGGCCAGTGATTCGAACGGTTTGACCGGCGACCTTGGCGATCATCGGGAATTTTGCGCCGCTCGGATTCAGGACCTTCAACTGCGCAACGAGTGTTTCAACTGCGTTGTTCAGTGCGATTCCTGCACGGAAAATCCGCTTCAAATCGATCTTTCGGAGCAATCCAAACGCGTCGTCACGAGGAATCGGCTTTGAATTCACGAAGTCGAATCCAGGATTAAATTCCTCCATCATGAGCGCTGGCAGGCTTTCGATCAGTGATCTTCGTTCGGCCTCAGAGAGTTCACCAAGACTCGCGCGTAATTCTTGCGACGCAACGGAAATCTGCTTCAATACTGGCGTCACAAGAGAGGCATACGGCTCTGGTAGTCCGAGTTCCTTGATTGCTAGTGGCTTTGATTCTGGAGGCAATTCCAGGCCTTGTTCGAGAGTGTCGCTGAGCAACCTCAGGGACTGTGAAACGGAAGTATTGGCCAGTGTCGCTTCGAGCTTATCGATCCGGCTAGCACCCGAGATCGGATTTTGCAGAGCGTCCGAAATCAAAGGCAGCCGAAAATCATCGCTATACGGCTCGCGGCTCCAGCGCAAGTCTTCATCAGTTAAGTTCGAGATGCGAAGGGTGTCGCGGATGAACTGATTCTCGACATCCGTAAACTGAGCCTGTGCACAGTTGATTAGCGCTCCGACGGCGCAAAAGATAACGACTGATCGACAATTTCCCATACTGCCCTCTGTTGGCTTCCCTCGATTCGGTCACGCTGTTCTGCTGGTGACTGAGGCAAGGCAAACAATTCCTCGCAGACCCATCCAACTCCATTTTTGTCACTGAGGCTCGGACAGAGTACCGAAAGACGGATACGAGTTTCCTTCATTTGCGATTGTAGGGCGCGAATTGAATCGACAAATGCGATCCATTGCTTCTCGATTCGGTCGAACTGGTGGGCATTCGCCGCTTCACCCAGAGCATCCAGAATCAAAATGGAGCGGCTCGCTCTCGGCCTAAATTCGTTCCATTTAGCCTTGAAGTTTGTAGCGATTGGGTTCCGAGACGCTCCAGTTAGCCGACAGAGTGCATTGATGGTATTCCCACCTCCGGCAACGTCTACCGGTCCGCCATATCTCAAAGGCAAATTGGGCAATTTAGGCATCAATCCGCCGCCCCAAGGCCATGCGATGTTAATCGGCGCCAACTCTCTATCTTCGCGTGATTTGTTGAAATCCAAATTCGAAAGGAGTTCTCGGCTGTCGTCGATGTAAGTCTTGAGCAGTCTGTCGCCATCTCCTTGCGGCATGTTTTCCTCGATATCTTGACCGATTACCTCCCCAAACGGCACCAGTCGGTTGCTAATCGAGCCTCCTTCCCAAACAAGTCCGAGGTCAAGACCATGTTCGGCAATCAGGGTGAGTTTTGTCGAATTCAGCCGATTCAACTGGTTTACGATTTGAATGAACTCCGCTTCAGTGCTGACTAACGGCTGGCGCATGAACCCGCCAGCATCAACGGAACCTAGACTCAGTGCGAGGAGAACCGCATCTTGTGGCGGAAATACTTTGTGCAGGGCGACAGCTAGGGGGCCAGCATGAATATCGATTTCGGGCGGGAGTCCAAGAAATTGCGATTCAAAACAATGAACGGAATCCTGCTTCGGCTGAAGTCTGAAACACTCTTCCCATCTAAGCCGCCAGTCCGGCCAGAAACCAGATTCTTCTGCGCCGTCCAGCATGCCGGGAGCAACGACGATCAGCCGGACGGGGTGTTTCTTCGTTGACTCCATCGTTCAATAAGTATCACACAGACGGCGGCCCCGGCAAGGTCGATGAGAACGTCTTCGATCTTCCCTGTTCTTCCGGGCGTGAACGTCTGCCGGACTTCATCAAAACAGGAAACCCCAAGAACCAAAATGAGAGCCATCATCAGGCGACGTACCTCTTCACGAAGGGCAAACCATGCGCTAAGTCCAATCAATCCGTAGTAAGAAAAGTGGATTGTCTTTCTGAGTGCGAGGACTGCAAAGTCGGCTTGCTGAAACGTCAAACCGAAGTGGCCCATCAGATATTCGGCCCATCCACCAGCACCTCCCGCCCCGCCCGAAAAGTAAGTGAGTGGTAACGCCAGTGCAATCACCGGAACCCAAGCGAGTCGCACCCCGATTCCGAAGGCCGCCATAAGTACCGCAGCGATGCTAATTAGTGGAATGGTGAGGTCGTTTGGCGGACATTTGGTATAGAACACATTCATCGAAGCGCAAAGCAAAACGATCCCTGCTTGCTGCGACGGTGCCAAGAACGCGATCAAACTGCCCGCACATAGCAGGCACAGCATCGGAATCCCAGACTGTCCGACCGACAAGCTGACCGCGAACAAGGCCCCAAAGCAAAGGCAAGTGAGCCATGCTTGGCGTTCGGGCTTTGCCATAATGAAGTCGCGCATGAGAATCTTGATAACAAACGACGACGGCATCAACGCACCCGGGATTCGGAGCCTTTTGAGAGTCGCTCGGCAGTTTGGTGAAGTCAAGATTGTAGCCCCAGACCGAGAACGAAGTGCTTGCGGTCACAGCATGACTTTGCGCGATCCGCTCAGGGTTCGCCAAGTGGACTGCGATGGAGTTGAAGGGTTTGAAGTGAACGGAGTGCCAGTGGATTGCGTGAACGTCGGGCTGCGCGTCGCATGGCCAGATGGATGTGATCTCGTCCTGAGTGGGATCAACAATGGCCCTAATCTAGGATTCGATATCACCTATAGCGGGACTGTAGGCGGAGCGATGGAAGCCTGCATTAACGGAATTCCCGGAATCGCTGTGAGCATGGCGAGCTTTGTTGACGGCGCACCGTTGCACTTCGAGACTGGCGAGAAGTGGCTCACCGAGAACTTCGAATACTTGGTCGGACTTCCCAGGCGAGATCGGGTTTTTCTCAACGTCAACATCCCTGCCATTGAATTCAGCGAGATCAATGGGCACAAGTTCGTTTCGATGGGTCGCAGAGTTTACGAAGACCGTGTCGAGGAACGCTCAGACCCTTGGGGTCGGCAGTACTTTTGGCAAGGCGGTGTGGTCGTGGTCAGAAGCGACGAGCCTGGCACCGATGTTCAAGCAGTTTCAACGGGATATGTCAGCATCACCCCTATTAGCCTGAATTGGAGTGATCAAGCCGCGATCGATGCTTACAACGCGTTATAGATAGTCGTTCTGGATATAGTGCTCGGCGATCTGAATAGCGTTGAGCGCGGCGCCTTTCAAGAGTTGGTCACCACAAATGAACATGCTGATTGCGCTCTTGTGGCTCAGATCGGTGCGAATTCGGCCCACACGAACATCGTTTTGACCCGAAGTTTCGCTTGGCATCGGGAACGTGTTTGAGTCTCGGTCATCAACCAAGACCACTCCCGGCGCGCGGCTGAGCACTTCCCTGACCATTTCTTCGGATGGCGCGACACCATCAAACTCGACCGTAACCGAGAGCGAGTGCGCCCGCAGCACTGGAACTCGGACGCAGGTGACGTTAATTGGCAGTTCGGGCATCGAAAGGATCTTGCGTGCTTCGAGCATCACCTTCCATTCTTCGTCGTTGTATCCGTGCTCGTTGATCGCCGTATTGTGGCTAAACAGGTTGAATGCGTACGGATGGGGCATGATGTTGGGCACGATGGGCTTTCCATCCAAATAGTCTCGCGACTGCGTTTTGAGCTCTTCCATCGCTTGGGCACCTGCTCCGCTGGCCGATTGATAAGTACTGACGATCAGGCGACTAATCTCACCGATCTGGCGCAATGGGTTCACTGCCATCAGTAGGATCGCCGCCGTACAGTTCGGATTTGCAATCAGCTTTTTATCTGGTGACAAAGCATCTGGATTTACTTCTGGGACGCAGAGCGGCACCTCCGGATCCATTCGAAATGCGCTGGAATTGTCTATCACAAGGGCACCGGCAGCAAATGCTTGAGGCACGAATTCACGCGATGGGCCCGAGCCTGCAGAAAAGAACGCGATGTCGCATCCTGCGAAAGACTCTGGCGTTGCGACTTCTAATGTGACCCGATGATCTTTGAACTTCACCGTACTTCCCGCGCTGCGCTGACTCGCGAACAATGACAGTGAATTTACTGGGAACTTGCGATCGATTATCAATCGTAAAAGTTCTTGACCAACTGCGCCAGTTGCTCCAAAAATTGCGATTTTTCGATCAGAAGTGTGCATACTTAGAGGAAGTTTACTTGGATTCAACGAATCTTAAAGTGAGGACGCTTGCATACATTCTGTGAAGTTTTTCGTCTGTAAGTGTAGGAATCGGTTAATGTATTTGTGCGAGGTTCGCAATTTGTTTTATGAACACGAGATTGTCATCATCCATTCGGGTCGAAGCTGGGCTACGAGAAGTCGACACCAAATCGCTCTACGAGGGCGACCTTATTCGGGTCGAAGAAATTGAAATTTCTCCTGGTGAAGCTGAGAAATTCAAGCTGAATTTCATTCCAGATCATGTTTCCCTGATCGCCAACATGTCGGCACCTCTTCTGTGCCTCCGGCCCTCATTTCACGGATTTGAAATCCTTCCCGAGTTCAACTTCGCTGTTGTGAGTCCTCGGAGGCAGATAAGTGGCTGCTTGAGCCGAAATGCTGCCAAATTGATCGTGGTTTCTTGGCCTGGGCATGCGTTAGATACCATTTCGAAGTGGAAAGCAAAGGTTTTCGCTACAGAATGCTCTGATCGCTCATTTGCCCTCGGATGCGATTGCACCAGGCAGTATGGTTGCGCCAACCGCGAACTGTTTCAGCTCATAAGTAGCGTTGATAGTGCAACGGAAGGGAGGGTGTTTTCAACAGCTCTCTCACAACTTGTTAATGTCATTGAAGCACCCAAGTTCAGCCGACTAACGATGGTTCCGCCTGAAGCGTCTGAGGGATTACGGCGACTTGCTACCGAAGTGAGAGAAGATCCGGCGGGAGACTGGACACTTGCGCGCGCCGCAGAAGTTGCCACTTACTCGCAATTCCATTTGAGCCGGACTTTCCGCGCCGAATTTTGTATCGGATTCCCTGAATTTGTCGAGAGAACAAGGCTCGAAGTCGCGATTAGCAATCTGAAAGCGGACCGCCCCGACTTCACCAAAGCAGCTGAGCACGCCGGATTCAGCTCAGCTGCGTCATTGCGAGACGCTATTCGACGAATATTCGGATTGGCCGCGTCTGACTTCAAGCGAGTGCGCTAACTCTGCTTTCGCTCCGAATTGGCCACAAGTATCGTCGCGCCTGCGACCATTCCTGGTAGTGCCAAAAGGTTGACAATCGGGATCAAAGAGAGCAGCCAGCAGCCTGCCCAAAATGAGAGATAGCCTCTTGAAGTTATCTCCTGCATCACATGTCCAGGAAAAATCTTGCCTCGACGCGCATACGCTGGACCAGCGACATCAAATGTTGCAGCAAAGGAAGCGAAAATCATTCCCACCCAGGGTGTGAAAATGGTACCGATGACCAAGCTGATGATTGCAAAGGTGAAGCCGGAAACCAAACGAAACGCCATGTCCTGAATGATCTGGCCTCTACTTAGCTTGTCCATAGGGATCGGTCCACGTGTTACTTGATCCTCAACCTTTAAAGAGATGCTCGCCCATCGATTCGCACTCAGCATCACCGAGCCCAGAAAGAACACTGGCTGGAATAGCAGGACCGCAGCGATAGTGCCGAGAATGAACCCAAGCGGACCCGAAAAGTTCTGCGGCATTCGGGAATTGAGAAACGACCCAAGCAGAATCGCAACGACGATCACAACACCGATCGATAGGAGCACCGATTGCAACAGAGGTCGCCAGATTTCTCTGCGGAGTTCCCTGTTGGTAAACACAATCCAAATCCCTTGTAGCAAAAAGCCCATGCTGATTCTAAGAACGGCATGGGCCAAATGTTCGTTGCCAATCTAGGGCAAAAGCTACAAAACAGACTTGATCTGCTTCTTCTTTTTCTTTCGAAGGACAGGCATATCTGGAATTCTCTTCGAAACGAAGTCCTTGAAGGCTAACCCTGACGCGCAAGCTACCGCTACGAGTAATCCTCCGAATGCCCAGTTTGTCGCCGGACGCTGACGACCGGATTGCTCAGCCTCTAATTTCTCGTTCGCCTTTGCGAGATTGCCGCGATCAAGCGAACGTTGTGTCCCCGCGCTCAGCGCAGATTCTGCCCGATCATTTTTGCGGATTCTCTCATTGCGTTCTATTTCGGTGTCCGTTTGAACAGTGCCGACTTCGCCCATGCGACCTTGGTATGCCTGCTGCGCGGCCACCTGGTCCTGAGTATTTTCGGTCTGATATTGTCCTGTTCGATTTTCTTCGCCGACAAGGGCATGAGCTTGGACACATAGGACCAAACTCAACATAAGAATGTTGGGTTTCTTCATTATTTGGGGTTGTTTGTTTTCTCTGCCGAACAGTGGGGGAACAGTCCGGCAGAGCTGGGGTTAAAGTTAATCTTCCTCGATGTGACCGCGTACTCTATCGGTATATCCACGGTCTTGCCAAGTACTTCGCATCAATACTGGGCTTCGAGGCAGGTTCAAATCGATCAGCGGTGTCTGACTGACAGCCCGCTCTCGAATCCGGTTGTCGTAATTCATCACCACGGGAAGGCTCCACGTGACCATGGCTTCATCCTTACTGATGATCGTGCCATTGAAGACGACACCGCCACCACCTGTTCCGAGGTTTCCTCCACCGACAAAATTGGTGTAAATCACGGCGTCGATCTGATTGATCCCTTCGGCGATGTTGTTGATTGTCGAGTCGGACACGACGCTTTGGTATCGACGGCGACCACTGCTGTCCACCTGCATGGCGTCATAGGGTGGAATCCAGGTGCCGTTTTCGTCATACCGTCCGTAGGTGCCCACCGTCTTCGCGGGAGGGTTTACCGGAGTCATGTACTGCAACGGATAGGGATTGCCGAAAGTTGTCGGGTTGCCCATAATCACCGAGCCTCGAGCGGCCAGACCCATGAAGTCCTTCTTCTCGTTCGCCAGGTCCGAGGCGGCTAGATCTCCTCTGAAATCAGGGCCATCGGCGTACCGAATTGATCCTACGATGTGAACATTTCGTCCGGCATAGAAGGTGCCCTGGCCGTCAATCGTCCCTTTGATCACGACGTCTTGCGAAACGGTGACCGGTCCGTGGATTTTGATGGGACGTGCATCCGTGCCGACTAGAACCGCTGAGCCTGTAATCACGCCATTTGTTGAAAGTCGTTCATACCGGTTCAAATTTGAGTTCCAGACTTCGACGTAAGCGGGCTGATTGTAATCCGGATTCGCGGTGCCGTCAGCAAACGTTGCCTTCGGGTCGCGGTAACTCGTGCTAATTGCGTTGTATCTGGCGAGATCGCTCAGATCAGGCATCACGACTTCTTTCGTTTGCCCTGCGTCCAACAGGTTTGTCAGAGCGGCGGAACCGGATCCAGTGCGGCTCCAGCTACGAATTCCAGTTGAATCACCCACGACGGCTCCGGCGACACGCCCTTCGACGAGTGCGGCATCGCTTCGATAGACAAAGTCTCTCGAATTTTCATACGAGGAGCTTCCGTCCGCGCCGTAGGTGGCAGCAGAATAAGAAGGTCGACGCCGCTTTGCGAGCGTATCTCGATATGCCGCGACGCGAGCGCTGTATGCCGAATCCGATTCGCCAGAAATCCGCGAAGGTGCTGCGGGGTTCCAGCCGGAGTAGCTCGCCTGTGACATCTTTACAGGCGCACTATTCAACAATCCAACCGCTCTCGGCACCAATTTGTCGTTACTACTGGCGTAAACCGAGCCATTTACCGTCGGCGATCCATGGAGGAAGTTGAAATTCCCGTTGGCGCGCATATCACCGTTGATGATGAGGTCACTTTCTCGGAATCCGTCCATCCAGCCGTAGTTGTTGACGAAGTAGGTGTAGTCAAACACTTGGCTACGTGCGAGCTCCAATCGAGTCGTCACGTCAACGACGCGGCTAGGTTCACCGTCATCCAGGACGCCATCCATATCGCGATCCACCCATCCAACAGCTCGAACGACGATGTTGCGGACATAGGCATTGCCCGATGGCTGCCAATACCGAATCACGCCAGCGGAATAGCTGCCAACGCCAGTGATCGTGTCGGTCATCGTGGATTTAGGATTCGCGACCGATGCCGACATCAAGTCAGAATCGAGGTCGTTGAACGACTGGACAACTTTAAACGGACGCCACAACGACCGGACGACGTCCTGAACTCCAGCTTCGCAAAGGTGAGTTGCAGTGACTTCGTGGGTCAAGCGCCGAGAGGTGCGGACAGTCTCGGTGGCATTAGTTAGATACGCCGACGACGCGACTGCCAACATCGACAGCACTAGGAATGACGCGACCATCGCTGATCCGCGTCGTTTTGCCTTTTGCCGCTTGGATTCGAGTTGATTTACTTCTTGTTCGTTCGTCATTGGGTTATCGCAGGGATGTTGCGCAAGAAGAGGGTCTCTCTCACGCGGTGGTTAATGAATCCGCCTTTTTCGTTTGTGGTTCGTGTAACCACTTGAATGTTCACGCTTCGAGTAATCGCTCCGGGGCCAGCCGTAAACACTCGGTATGCCGGTGATCCCGCACGTTCAGGATCGACCAAAATCACGTTTTTGGTGAGTAGTGCTTCGTTGCCAGATACGCCGATCAAGAGTGCGTACTTCGTTCCAGAAGGCTGGACCACGACTCTGCGAGAGACACCGTCCCATTCCACAGGCACGATGAAATCGCCGTTGGAATCTCTCTTAGGCAATCGGTAGCTAATGGAATTCCCGTCAGAAGCGACGGTGACGGACATCGCTTCTCGGAGTTCGATGCTGATGGTCCGGATAGCCTGGCTACCATCGGTCTCCGCTTCGATCTTGCTCTGGCCGGCGACCCAAGACCTCATGCCGGTGTATAAGGTCGCGAGTGCGCCCGTCAAAACGAATACGGTGAGCGCCGAGGCAATCATTACCTCGACCAAGGTGGCGCCCGTTCGCTTTTGATTTCGATTGCGAGTTCTCATAAGTTTGCCACCATCGTTCCGAGTGTCACGGTCCGTTCCCTACCGTTTTCGAACCAGCTGACCTCGATGATCACTTCCCGGAGGTCGATCGCAATTTGGTTCACGGTGATCGTCCCATTTCCTTCTGGCAAGGCGTCAGCTGGGCTGTCGACGACCGCGTTATCGCAAGTGGTGAACGAGTACGTGTTCCCTGAGATTGGATCGGTGTCGTCGATCATTCCGAGAGCCATGAGACGATCCACGCTAAGATTCGCGTAACCAGCAGTCCGCACAGCTTCCATCTGTTTTTGCGCCAGAGAAAGTGCGACGTTCTGGTTGTTAGCGGTGATGCGGCTGCGATCTCCGACAGGCATCGAGGCAGCAAGCACCGTCGCGCACAGCATTACCAAAAATATGCCGAAGAGAACTTCGATCAAAGTAAAGCCGCGCGCCCGCTTCCGGTTCCGAATTGTGCCTTTTAGTTCATTGCCCATTGATGGACTCTTCGCCGCAAAAACTGTGCCGTCCGAATGGGTTGTTCAACAATTGTCAAAGGACCTCACATGGTGAAAATGCTTGAGGCGACGGTTTCTAGCGAATCTGCTAGGATGAGGCACAAAAAAATCCACTCAGCGAACTGGCTGAGTGGATTTCTTGTGATGAAAAGTCTTTGTCTTAGTTTATGGCAGTACGTGGCCTGCAGTCGAGCATGTCGGATCGGTTCCGACGTTGCCAATCGTGTAGGTACCACCCGACGGGCATGCTGGCTGTCGCTTCAAGTAGTTCGGGGTCAAGTTTGCCCAAGCTACCGCTGCGCCGGATGCCAATCGGTTTTCCATTGCGTACTGCTCCTTACCGGAGTCAATCTGCTTCAAGTTTGCTACACACGTTCGTGTTCGGCTCGTTTCACGAGCACGGACGAAGTTCGGAACAGCAATTGCCAACAAAATACCAATGATCAAAACCACGATCATGATTTCAACCAGCGTAAATCCCTTTTTAATTCGTTTCATTTAAACTTTAAGTCTCCCAATAACTGAATGGCCTGGTGGCAATCTAAATCGCTACCAGGCCAATTCGAATAACTAGACGTTAAGGAAGGACGTGGCCTGCAGTCGAGCAAGTTGGGTCCGTACCCACGTTGCCGATTGTGTAAGTGCCACCCGATGGGCATGCTGGTTGTCGCTTCAAATAGTCTGGAGCGAGGTTTGCCCAGGCCACTGCAGCACCCGATGCAAGTCGGTTTTCCATTGCGTATTGCTCTTTTGCCGAGTCGATCTGCTTCAAGTTACCAACGCAGGTTCGGGTTCGGCTCGTTTCTCGAGCACGGACAAAGTTTGGAACAGCGATAGCCAACAGGATACCGATGATCAAAACAACGATCATAATTTCGACGAGCGTAAAGCCCTTGTTCTTCTTCGAGCGATTCATAAGATGTTTTTGCCTCCGATGCGACTCACATTGGGCTTTCCATCAAGAGTCCAATGACAGTCTCAGTACAAATACTTGGTTTTCTTTCTCAGAATCTTTAGTTTCTGATCTCGACCACCTTGTGAGCTTTGGCCCGATTCCTGTGCGATGAGTCTCACCGCAATGAGTCCATTCCATACTTTTCGCAAAAACCAACAATCCGATCAAGAAACGTCTTTTGCGGGTATATCGTCGAATAAGAACATGAGAAAACGGTTTGTTGCCCCGCTGCTAGTCACTGCCCTACTCCAGTCGGTAGGCGCGCAGGACCTTCGGCCTTCCGTCGCCGAACAGATCAAGATCGGGCAAGATGCCGCCAAGCAAATCCGCAAAGAGGAAAAGGTGCTGCCAGACAGCGACCCTCGCGTGAAGTACATCCGCGAGATGGGACCGAAGCTAGTTGCGCTCATCCCCGAAGCCGAGCGAAAGAAAAGACCGTTCCAATACAGCTTCGATGTGATCGACAGTAAAGAGATTAACGCGTTTGCGCTCCCGGGTGGCCCAATCTTCTTCTACACCGGGCTGATCAACCTCATGTCCACAAGCGACCAGTTTGTGGGAGTACTCGGCCACGAAATCACCCACGTGCGCAACCAGCACTGGGCATCGGCGTATGCCGACAACATGAAACGCCGGCTCGGTCTGGCGGTGCTCTTGACCATCATCAACGCCAACGGCTCGATCACAAATGCCGCGGACATCATCGATCAGGGCCTGTTCTTGCTTCCCTATTCGCGCAAGCACGAGTCTGAATCCGACAAGTTCGGCTATGACCTCGTGATGAAGCTCGGCATGAACCCGCAAGGAATGGCGGACGTCTTCCGTAAGCTCGCGGCTGGCAAAGGCAAGGATGGCTTCGGCGATGTTCTTTCGACGCACCCCGATCCGCTCAAGCGGGCCGAAGCGATCGAGAAGCGACTGAAGGCCGAAAAGACTGCTCCACCTGCACAAAAACCGCTCCCGTTTCAAACCGACGCGATGAAGCCCAAGCCGGTGTCCTCGCTGACATTCCTGGAGATTCTCGCTCTCCGGGACTATTGATCAGCCCTCTGATTAGCGAATCTTTGTTCTGGCTCATAGCTCCTTTTAGAACCCAAAGTTTGATTTGGCATCAAACTGGCTTATACTGAATCCAGGTGCCTTGTCGATGTCGGGAATTTTGAGAACTGGGTCTGTGGCGAAATTCGCTCTTGCTTGCGCGATGACCGCTGGCCTTCTGGCCAGTGGTCAGGCCATCACTTGGACCATGCAATCCGTATCGGTACCAGGTGCTACGAGCAACCTGCAGATACAGTCATTTAACAGCCAAGGCACAATGGCAATAAAGGACAGTGGCACTGGAAAGATTTACCGGCGCCTTCGATCTGGTGCCGTTTCAGAGTTTATTTCTAATATGGCGGCGGGTAGTGCAACTGCCATGAACGAAAATGGAGATGTCGCGATCGGCGGGTTCAACTTTGATAACCAGGGAAACGCTGTCCAGTCTATTTGGATGTGGAACGCTAACGGAACAGTCGAGAATTGGCACAATCCTAGCCCTCCAGGATCAGGAGCTTCTCTATCGACCCAAGGGATCAATGAATCGCGGCAAGTGGTGGGTTACGGGGTTAGGTTCGACCCAGATATGTATGGTGCGTATGTCTCATACTCTCCGACCTCTAGCATGGTATTGACCGAGCTTGGAGGAAGCTTTGCCAAAGATATCTCCAACGATGGCACCATCGTCGGGATGAACGAATACCGCCCAGGGACTTGGGACCTGGCTGGCAATTACACAGCACTACCTTTGCCGGTGGGCGATACGTCAGGCGCAGCCCATGTCATCACCGAATCGG